>JBGPPC010000046.1:0-18285 GCA_041488355.1 Gammaproteobacteria bacterium | reverse complement strand
GGAGATTCGGATCGAGCTCGAAGAGCCGCTCATAGAAGAGATGTCCGGCTTTCTCCGAGATGGGTTCGATCTGGCGGAAGCTGTCCTGCACGAGGCGCTTTTGCTCGTCGTTCATGGTCCGACCTCCCGGTTTCCTCGGGGCCTCGACGTCAGAGCATGCCGTCTTGTTTCTCGCCGCACCCAGCGGTGCGGCAGCTGTCCGGCTGATGACGAGAATGGTCAGGCAGCCCTGCCAATCTTTCGGCTTCTTTCCCGAGGCCCCAGTTGCGATTGTCGGCGAACAACTGCGCGAGAGGAAACAGTGTTAAAGGAATTTGGACAGCACCGCCCATCACTCGCCGTGGAACGGCGGAAATCGCCGAGCAGGGGGTTGCTGATAGGCGAGTCTGCCGTTCTCCCACTTCGACGCGAGCTGAGATGCTGGACAGGTGTTCGAGCATGAACAATCTCTTCGCCCGCGTGCACGTTGATGCTTGCCTCCGCCTTCTCAGGGTCTGGGTCCTAGTCCTGCTGAGCGTTGCTGCGCCGGCGGGGTGCGGCAAAGGTGGCTCGCCGAAGGCGCCCGCACCCGCCGCGCAGCCTGTCCAGAGAGCCGAGATCGCGGGCGTTGCGATCTATCGCCGGGCGCTCGCGGCCCAGGACAGCGAGGAAGCATTGCGTCTGCTCGAGCAAGCAACACGCGCCAATCCTCATCTGGCAGAAGCGTGGTACGACCTGGGTCGGCGGAAGGTGAAGCTCGCTCCGGAGATTGTGAAAACCGACGAGCTACAGGGGATCCAAGTGTTTCGGGAGGGATTGGAAGCAGAAAAAGAGGCACTGCGTTTGCTCGACGCAGGCAACGTGACGATTTGGGGCGCGGACGAGGAGGAACAAGCGCGGGCAGTATTGACGACGGACCTGGCAAACGTGGACGAGGCGCTGGCCGAGCAGGACTCGCTGCTGCGCGCCCTGAGGGTCCGCACTTACTGAAATCAACGTGTTCACGAGCTTTGCGCGCGCCTTCCGTAACGCGGCAAATTCCACACCATCAGCGGAGCAAGGCGCCGCATCCGATCGGCGCAGGATTTGCTCGTCGATATGCCATGCAGATGATTCGCGCACGCGCAATTTCTCTTCTGTCTCAGATCGGCGACGACGCTGCGCGCCGAGTTTGGACTGCTTTGACATTTGCTGCGGCGTGCGTCGCCGGCCCGGCTGTTGCGGACGACCCCGGGTTCTACACCGGCATCAGCAACGGTGTCGCGGTGCTGGCCAACCCGGGTGGACAAAACCACGATAGTGACCGCCTCACGGCAACCACACTATATGGGGGATACCGCTTCTCGCACGGGTTCGCGCTGGAAGGGGCGCGCACGAGCTTCGGGTCAGGCGTGAACACAGAGGATCCGGTTCTCTACGTCACGCCCGCAGAACAGATGAGCGCTTGGTCCCTGGCGGGCGTTGGCTCCGTGGAGCTGACCGACTCACTGAGGTTATTCGCCAAGCTGGGCGTGAACTTCGCACCCAACGCTACCTACAGCAGTTTCGCAGTGGACACGGCTTCCCGGCCCGGTAGGGTCTACGGCTTTGGCGTCAGCTATCAGGTCAATGGCCAGCTGGAGCTGCGCGCACAGTCCGAGCGCTATACCGGTCTTGGGCAGACCGACAACGGAGAGCTGGAAGCCACTGCGCTCACCTTCGGCGCCCGGCTCCGCTTCTAAAGTTCTAGCTTCCTGGCGTCCATATCTTCGGCCCGGCACCTCCGGCCAGCGCAATCATCAGCTCGTTGAGCCGCTTCACGAAGCTGCCGGGGTCCTCGAGCTGTCCGCCTTCGGCCAACACCGCCTGATCGAACAGGATGTAGCTCCAGTCCGAAAAGCGCTTCTCGTCGGACTCGTACTTGAGCCCCTGCACGAGGAGGTGGTGCGGGTTCACCTCCAGGACGGGCTTGATGTCGGGAACCTTCTGTCCGGCAGCTTTGAGCAGGCGTTCCAAGTTCATGCTCATCCCCCACTGATCCGAGACAAGGCACGCAGGTGAGCTGGTGAGGCGGTGGGTAACGCGGACTTCCTTTACCCTCTCTCCCAGCGTCTTTGCTATCTTGTCGGTCAGTTCCTTGAACTCGCCCGCTTCCTTCTCCTGCTCTTTCTTTTCTTGCTCGTCCTGGAGTTTGCCCAGGTCCAGATCGCCCTTGGCTACCGACTGGAGCTTCTTGCCTTCGAACTCGGTCAGGTTGGACATCGCCCATTCGTCGACGCGGTCGTACATCAACAGGACCTCGACGTCCTTCTTACGGAAGATCTCCAGGTGCGGGCTGCTCTTCGCTGCAACGAAGGAGTCGGCCGTGAGGTAGTAGATTTTGTCCTGGCCATCCTTCATGCGCGACACGTAGTCGGCCAGCGAGACGGTATGTTCTTCGCTGTCGGCACGCGTAGAGGAAAACTGCGCCAGCCTGGCGATACGCTCCTTGTTCGCGTGATCCTCGCCCAGACCCTCTTTGAAGACGCGTCCGAATTCCTTCCAGAACTTGGCGAACTTGTCCTTGTCGTTCTCGGCGAGCTCCTCGAGAAGCGACAGCACGCGCTTTACGGACCCGGCCCGGATGGCTTCGACCGCCTTGGATTCCTGCAGGATCTCACGCGATACGTTGAGCGGCAGATCGTTGGAGTCGATCACACCGCGCACGAAACGCAGGTAAGCCGGTACCAGTTGTTCCGCACCCTCCATGATGAACACACGCTGCACATAGAGCTTTACGCCGTGGCGATGGTCCCGATCCCACAGATCGAACTGGGCATGCGCGGGCAGATATAGCAGCAACGTGTACTCCTGCTTCCCTTCGATCCGTGCGTGCGCCCACGCCAGAGGCTGTTCGAAATCGTGCGCCACATACTTGTAGAACTCCTGGTACTGCTCGTCGGTGATCTCCGACTTAGGCCGGGCCCAGAGCGCTGAGGCCTGGTTGATCTGCTCGTCCTCGTTCCTAACCGCCTGCTCGTTTTTGTCGTTATCCCACTCCTCTTTCTTCATCAGAACAGGGATAGTGATGTGGTCCGAGTACTTGCGCAGGATAGAGCGCAAGCGGAAGCCGGACAGCAACTCATCTTCGCCCTCGCGTAGATGCAGGGTGACGTCGGTGCCGCGGCCTTCCTTGGTTACCGTCTCCAGCGTGTAGTCTCCCTGCCCGTTGCTCTCCCAACGCACGCCGTGCTCCGTACCCATGCCGGCTCGCCGTGTGACGAGCGTAACCTTGTCCGCCACAATGAACGACGAATAAAAACCGACCCCGAACTGGCCGACGAGGTGAGCGTCCTTGGCCTGGTCGCCGGTCAGGCTTTGAAAAAACTCGCGCGTGCCGGATTTCGCGATGGTACCGATGTTGCTGATCACCTCGTCGCGCGACATACCTACGCCATTGTCGGACACGATGATCGTGCGGGCAGACTTATCGTAGGTGACGCGGATCTTGAGGTCCGGATCGGATTCCCAAAGGGCTTGGTCCGCGAGCGCCTCGAAGCGCAGCTTGTCGGAGGCGTCCGATGCATTCGAGATGAGCTCGCGGAGGAAGATCTCCTTGTTGCCGTACAAGGAGTGCACCATCAGGTGCAGCAGCTGTTTGACTTCGGCCTGAAAGCCGAGGGTTTCCCTGGCGCTGACTTCGCTCATGTTTTGACCCCCTTATGTTCTGTCTGTTGGACTGAACGACGCCGTATAGCTGGCGGTTTGTGGTCCGCAATTCAAGAGGCTATCCTAAACGCCGAGCAGGTGGGGCTGCCCCCGCACCCTGGAGGCCGGAATGAGGCGGATCGCAAGGCTGTTGCTGAACTTGCTGGCGGTATGTACGCTCAATCAGGCCGCGTGTTCGCAGGATTTACCACTGCAGCGGATCAAGTTACCACCCGGTTTCCAGATTGAAGTCTATGCGCCGGTGCCTGGCCCGCGCTCACTCGCGCTCGGGGACAACGGCATGGTGTTCGTCGGCACGCAGCGAGAGGGCACCGTGTTCGCCCTTGTGCCACGAGCGGGCGCTTCGCCGGAGGTGCTCACCATCGCCAAAGGGCTCAATACTCCCAACGGCGTAGCGTTTCGCGCCGGATCACTGTACGTAGCGGAGATCAGCCGGGTCCTGCGGTACGACGCTATCGAAGCCAACCTGCGCAACCCGCCGCAACCGGTCGTGGTAACAGATCGCTTTCCGCGCGACGGCCATCATGGCTGGAAGTACATTGCCTTCGGCCCAGACGGCTGGCTATACGTGCCGGTGGGCGCACCGTGCAACGTCTGCGAACCCGACCCAGATCGGTATGCGTTGATCTCGCGCATTCAACCCGACGGCAGCGGTTACGAAGTGTTCGCACGCGGTGTGCGCAACACGGTGGGCTTCGACTGGGATCCAAACACCCGTGAGCTGTGGTTCAACGATCACGGCCGCGACATGATGGGCGACGACTTACCTTCTTGCGAGCTCAATCATGCGCCTAAGGCGGGGATGAACTTCGGCTTTCCGTATTGTCACCAGGGCGACACGCCGGACCCGGAGCTAGGGGCCAAGCGCCGGTGTGCCGAGTTCACGCCTCCGGCTTTGAAGCAGGGCGGGCACGTTGCTCCCGACGGGTTGAAGTTCTACACCGGCACCATGTTCCCGGCCGAGTACCAAGGCCGTATCTTCATTGCTCAGCACGGTTCCTGGAATCGCAGCAAGAAGAGCGGCTACCGCGTGATCATGGTCACGCTGAAGGACAACGCAGTGCAGAAGTGGGACGTGTTCGCCGAGGGCTGGATGGAGGATGAGCGCGTCTGGGGCCGCCCTGTCGACTTGCTGGTGCTACGCGATGGCAGTCTGCTCATCTCGGATGACTACGCCAACGTGGTGTACCGCGTCAGCTACCACGACGGCAAGCCTTGAATCTCCTCGCTTTGCACCCGCGGCTCGAATGACTTTCAGCCAGAAAGGGTCGAGCGCGTATCGTCGTCGGGACCCGCTTCGGGAGCGTTGGCGGCCACTGTCATGGTTTCGAGCGCGACGTAGTCAGTCTTGCCCGATGCCAGGACTGGGATTTCGGGCATCCACAAAATACGCTTGGATAGTGCTAACTCCGGCCGGCCCAGCCGGCGCGCAGTTCGCACCAAGGCGCCGCGATTGAGGGCCGGGTCGGTCGTGAACAGCACGGTCGTCTCTCCGCTCGCCGCCTCGGCGCGCAGGACCGCAGCGTGCTGGTACCCGGGCGAGGCTTCGCGTGCCACCTCTTCGATGACGTCGAGTGACACCATCTCGCCAGCGATCTTGGCAAAGCGCCTGACCCGACCTACCACGGTCAGCACGCCGTCCTCGTCTACGTCCACCACGTCACCCGTGTTGTACCAGCCGTCGCCGTAAATGGAGCGTGGCGGCACGATCACACCCGGGTTGTCATACAAGTAGTAACCCAGCATCACCTGCACGCCCTTCAGGTGCAGCACGCCCCCGCGCTCGATGCCTTCGACTTTCTCGAGCCGGTGGTCCAGTCCAGGCAGCAGAGGACCGACGGTGCCAGGCTTGAAAACCCGAGGTGTGGACAAAGCGATCACCGGCGCGCATTCGGTTGCGCCGTAGCCTTGGTAAATACGCAGTCCGAACTTCTCCTGCCACACCCGTGCCACGTCGGCACCCAGCTTCTCGCCGCCGGATATCACGCGACGGATGGAGTGGAAGTCCAGCGCATCAGCGTGCTTCGCGTAATAACTGAGGAAGGTGCTGGTCCCGAACAAATAGGTACAACCACGGCGATGGGCAATTTCGGGAATAGCACGGTAGCGCAGCGGCGAGACGTAAAGGAAAAGCTGGGTTCCAGTCAGCAGACAAAGCATCATGCCTGCGGTGAAGCTGTAGCTGTGATAGATGGGTAGTGGATTGAGTACCTTGTCTCTGGGCGTGAAATCGATCACGGCCGCCATTTGCGTAATATTGGCGAGGATTGCCTCATGGCTCAAGACCACCCCCTTGGGCCGCGCCTCCGAGCCCGACGTGAAGACCACAACCGCGGGCCCGTTGCTGCGCCCTGGCGAGATCACGCGCCGCGGGTTGCGCAGAGCGCGCGTGATCAGCCAGAGCTTGTCGCGGAGTGTGAACTGGGAATGAATGTCCTCCAGGTACAACAACTGCAAATCCGCGATCCCGGAGACCACGGTGCTCAGCCGCGCTTGCTCGATGAAAGCGCGCGAGGTGACGACGGTGCGCACGCGGGCCGCAGTGCACGCGCTCTGCACAGCGGTCGGCCCGGCGGTGTAGTTGAGCAGAGCAGGCACACGGCCGAACGCGCTGAGTCCGAGCACGGTGCACACGGTCGGGATCGAGTTGGGCAGCAGCATGCCGACGTTCTCACCCGGTTTGCTCGACCTGCTCAACCATCGTCCGACGGTCAACGAGCCTTTGAGCAGGTCCTGGTACGAGCGCGGCTCCTCCTTGAGATCCTCGACGATCAGGGTGCGTCGACCCTGCTCTTGCGCCGCATCGAGAAAAGCTTCGAACACAGTGCTGCGGGGCCGCTGCTCATAGGCTGCCGCTTCCATCAGCCGCTGCAGTTCGAGAGTAACGCGTGCCCGGCGTGCGCGGGAAGCCGCATGATCCGCACCGGAGATGCGGACAGGAGAGCGCACCCGGAACCACGCTCGGAACGGCCAGCCCCGGCGATAGCGGATACGGATCACAACCACCGGCACACCCGTCTTAGCCGCGATCAATGCGGGCACCTCGTACACCTTCATGACGCTTGGCGCGTCCGACACCCGACCCTCCGGGTATAGCGCTATGGATCGTCCACCTGCGAGCAAACGCATCACCTTCTTGATCGTGGTGGGATCGTTCATGTCCGCCACAAGGTGAGGAACGAGGCAGAGGGCTAAGCGAAGCCATCCCGATCGCAGTTCTTCCCGCGGCAGGACGACCATCGTGTTGCGGGGAAGGAAGAGCGAAAGCAGCAGGCTGTCGAACGCCGCCGGGTGGTTAGCTGCGAATAGCGCGGGCTCGCCCGCCGCGTCGAACCGGCCATCGACTCGCACGCCGAATAGTGCGCGCGCGCAGCCGCGCAGAATCCACTTCATCACGGAGCCATCCTCGCGTTTTTTTTCTCTTATGCCGATTTCATGATTGGGCTGAGCCAAAGAATTCTAGCAATAACAATAGCGTACCAAAATTCTCACAGATTGTTAGATTTGCGTGAAATTCCTGACTTCCCGTAGAGTCATTTCAAACCCTGTCGGCGACGTTTTGCTGCAGAACATAAGAAAAATGATTTTTTGTTACGACAACTCGGCTCAGGAGACCCGCCATGGATATGCACGTCCCTCATGCTCTACTGCAAGTCACTGATCAAGCAAATCTATACAGATCAAGCGGGCGGCCGGAATATTTCTTTTCTCCACAGCTAGCGGCTGGCTACGACCCGATCAGCCATGCCATCTGGTCGCGCTGGACACCGAGTCCGCGGCCCAGCTTCAATCTGGAACTTCTCAAAGATCTGGCCAAGTACTGCCGATTCGTCTCGGACACCGAGGGAATGGTCGAATGCCTGGGCGAACCGATGCCGGTTGAGTACACGGTGCTGGCTTCGGGCGCACCCGGCGTATTCAATCTGGGTGGTGACCTCGATCTCTTCATCCAATTGATCGAACGAAGGGATCGAGCTGGCCTGCTGAACTATGGGAAAGCCTGTATCGACGTGCTTCACCACAATTACATCGGACACGGCCTGCCCATCACGACCGTTTCGCTGGTACAAGGCGAGTGCCTGGGCGGGGGCTTCGAGGCGGCGCTTTCCAGCGACATCATCATCGCCGAGAGGCAATCGCGCTTTGGATTTCCCGAGATTCTATTCAACCTGTTTCCGGGTATGGGGGCATATTCCTTCCTGGACCGCCGCGTTGGGCGCAGGATCACCGAGGAGCTGTTATCGACTGGCAAGATCTATTCGGCCGATGATATGCTGGCACTTGGGGTAGTCGACGCGGTAGTTGACAGGGGGCAGGGCGAAGCGGAAGTGTCCGCCTTGGCCAAGCGCAGTGGGCGCAGCCGCAATGGGCTGGTTGGGATTGCGGCGGCGCGCCGCCGCGTCGCCGGCATCACGTATCAGGAACTCATGGACGTGGTGCACCTGTGGGTCGATGCAGCGTTGCGCCTTACAAGCCGTGACCGCAAGCTGATGCAACGCTTGGTGTCGCGGCAGAACGACATGCTAGCCTCCAGCCAAATACACTAGGCTATGGGGCAGCTTCTGCGGTGTGTAGAGCCGCGGAGTTTTGCAACACGGAGGAGTCATGTCTCGGCTTCCGTCGGAGTACTCAATCCAGGAAGCCTCGGCCAAGCTCGGCGTGCCGGTGCAGAAACTGCGCCGCTGGGACAGCCAGGGTGTTCTTGTGGCCCGCCGCACCGACGGGGGACACCGCCGGTACGCGCGCGAGATCATCGACGGGCTGGCAGGCTCATCGCTGGGCACACTCAACGACAAATACGAGGATGAGCTCGCCACGGCGCGCAAGACTCTGCGCGAGAAGCGGCGCATCATCCAATTGCTCCTGGAAAGCGAGAGCCGTTACCGAGATCTGGTGGAAACGTCTCACGACCTGATTTGGACCACCAACGGCCAGGGCCGCTTCACTTACCTCAACAACGGCGCGCTCGATATCTTCGGCATGCCGCCGAAGGAACTCCTGGACCGCTGCTTCTTCGACTTCGAGGCGCGACCCTCCCATTTTTCCAACCGGCGCTTCCTCTCGACCCTGCGCCGGCACGGCGAGGTCAAGAACTACATTACCCACCTGCTCGCCGCTGACGGCAGTGATCGCTGGGTCGGAATCAATGCGCGTGCCTCCCACGACGAGAGCGGTCGGCTCTCCGGCATCCGCGGCACCGCTCGCAACGTGACGGAACAACACGAAGCGGCGCTCCAGATCGAACACCTTGCGACCCACGATGCGCTAACCGGGCTGCCGAACCGCGTCAGCCTGCAGCGCACGCTCGAACATGCCATGGGACAGGGCGACGTCGGCGCGATGCTGTTCATCGATATCGACCACTTCAAGTACGTCAATGACAACCTGGGCCACCGCTCCGGAGACCAGTTGATCGTGGGCATCGGCGGCGTGTTAAAAGAAGGGGCCAAGGAATTCAACGGGCAAGTCTTCCGTCTGGGCGGGGACGAGTACGCCGTACACCTGCCCGAGTCGCTGCGAGGCCACGCCATGAAGGTGGCTGAACACCTGCTCGACGCGCTGCGCCATTACCGCTTTCAATCGACCGGCCAACAGCGGATCGCCGCCCTCACCGCCTCCATTGGCATTGCGCTGTACCCTTTCCATGGCAGCGATGTGACTGGGTTGCTGTCAAATGCAGATATCGCGATGTACCAGGCAAAGGACGGCGGCCGCAACCGCTTTGTGCTCTACGATCAAGACGCGCAGAGCCTGCGCCGCACCCACCACCGGGTGCAATGGGCAAACAAGCTGCGCGAAGTGCTGGAGGAAGACCGTCTCGTCTTATACAGCCAGCCGGTGGTGCGCCTGACCGACATGCGCATGGTCCATCGCGAGATCCTGGTCCGCATTCGCGATGACAACGGCAACATCGTCCTTCCCAGCCAGTTCATGGAGTACGCAGAGGCACTCGGCATGGTGCAGGAGATAGACATGCGCGTGGTCGAGCGCCTGATCGAGTACCTGCGCCAGCCCGAGCAGCAAGGGCAGAAGCTTCGTTACTTCGTCAACCTGTCACGGGTGTCCATTTCCGATCGGCATTGGGTGCGCAAGTTCCAAAGCCTGCTGGCGGCCAGCAATATCACACCCAATCAGCTGGTGTTCGAAATCACTGAAACCGCTGCGATGTCGGACGTGGACGTGACCCAGCAGTTCATCCGCGAGCTGAAGCAGATGGGATGTCGCTTCTCGCTGGACGACTTCGGCGCCGGGTTCAGCTCGTTCTACTATCTGAAGCGCTTCGACGTGGACTATCTGAAGATCGACGGAGGTTTGATCCGAGATCTGGCTACGGACGAGGGCAATCGCATCTTTGTGAAGGCCCTGTGCGATGTAGGGCAGGCGCTCAGCAAACAGGTGATCGCCGAGTGGGTCGAGGACCGCGAGGTGATGAAGATCCTGACCGACATGGGAACGCTCTATGGTCAGGGATTCCTGTTCCATCGTCCGGCACCCCTGTGGGAACAGAGTCCGGACAAGCTGGCACTCGCGGGTGGATGATTGCGCGTTGCGTCTGTAAAGTCGTGAAGGTGTTTCTGCGCTTTTCACCCTTCTTGGGTCACTCTCCTACTTCCACTCGCGTTTTCTCAGCTTGTCCGCCCATAGCAGCCCCACGATAGTCTTGGAATCGCCAATCTCTCCCTTCAGCACGAGCTCCAGAGCTTCGTCCAGGGCGAGCTGAACGCATTCGAGGAATTCGCCGTCCTCGCCGGGGTGCCCCTCGTGCTTGAGGTCTCGCGCCAAGAACATCTCGATCCGCTCATTGGAGTAGCCCACGCAAGGGTAGAGGGTGGCGAGATGGCGCCACTGGGCAGCGCTGTATCCCGTCTCCTCCAGCAACTCCCGGCGCGCGGTGGCGCGCGGCTCTTCTCCCGGGTCGATCTTGCCGGCTGGCAGCTCCAGGAAGTGGGCACGCAGCGGGTAGCGGAACTGCCGCTCGAGCAGCACGCTGCCGTCCTTGAACAGCGGGATCACCAAGGCAGCGCCTTGGTGCAAGACATATTCGCGCGTGCCTGTGCTACCGTCCGGCAGGGCGACCTTGTCTTCCTTCAGCGTCAGCAGCTTGCCTTCGTAGCCAGTGCGTGAAGATACCAGCGTCTCGGTGTAGTCGTTGGACATCGCGCGCCTCCTCGTCGAACCGGCGCGCTTACAGAGAATTTTGGATCGCGCGCTGGCAAAGATCCATCAGCCCGCCTGGAAGCAAGCCAAGTACCAGCACGGCCACGCCGTTGATCGTCAGCAAGGCGCGTACGTCGGCGGTCGGGGCCAGAGGCACGGAGTCCTGCGGGTCATCGAAGTACATCAACTTGACCACGCGCAGATAGTAGAAAGCGCCGATCAACGAGAATAAAACCGCCACCACCACCAGCCAGGTCATCCCGGCCGCCATGACCGCCTGAAACACCGAAAGCTTGGCGTAGAAACCGACAACCGGCGGCACACCCGCCAGCGAGAACATGATCAGCAGCATGAGAAAGGCATACCAGGGGCTGCGCTGGTTCAAACCTTTGAAGTCGTCCAGGCTATCGGCTTCAAATCCTCCGCGCGACAGCAGGATGATCATGGCAAAGGCGCCTGACACTGTCAGCACGTAGGTCACCATGTAGAACATCGCAGCGCCGTAGCCATTGAGCGACCCGCTGACGATGCCTAGCAGCATGAACCCCATGTGCGAGATCGTGGAATAGGCCAGCATGCGCTTGATGTTGGACTGAGCGATGGCGGTCACATTGCCGACGGCCATGGACAAAACAGCCAGCAGGATCAACATCTGCTGCCACTCTATCAGGAGCGGGTGCGCGCCCAGGGCCTGGACCAGAATGCGCAGCACGAACGCGAACGCGGCCAGCTCAGGTGCGCTGCCGATCAGCAAAGTGATCGCAGTGGGGGCGCCCTGATAAACATCCGGCACCCACATGTGGAACGGCACCGCTCCGAGCTTGAAGCCCACACCGGCGACAACGAACACCAGACCAAAAATTAGGAGCGTCTGGTTCGCCTGGTTGGATAGTACGCGTGCGGCTACCTCGGCAATCTGCAGGGTTGGAGGTCCCCCATGCCCGCCGGTGGCGCCGTATATCATGGACAGTCCGTACAGCAACATGCCGGAGGCCAACGCGCCAAGCACGAAGTACTTCATGGCTGCTTCAGTGGCCATCGCCGAATCACGCGACAGCGCCACCATCGAATACAGGCTCAGGCTCATCAACTCCAGCCCGAGATACAGGGTGAGAAAGTGGCTGGCGGAGATCATCACCATCATGCCCAGTGTCGCGGTCAAGCTGAGCACGAACAGTTCACCCCGGAACAGCCCGCGCTCCCGGCAGTACGTGCGCCCGTAAATCAGCATCGCGGCAACGGAGATGCACACGAAAACCTTGAGCACGCGCGCCATCGCATCGTCGACGAACATCGCGTTGAATGCGTGCCGCGTGCCCGGACCCGCGCTTAACGCGATCAGCGCGGTGCCCGCCAATGCCAGCAGGGTAAGGCCGTAGCTCCAGTGGCGCCGCTCGTCATCGAGGAACAGATCGACGACGAGTATCGCGCAGACCATCGCCAGTAGGAAGATCTCGGGCGCAGCCGCCGCCAGGTTCGTGGTGCCCATAGTCATCTGAGCGCTCCAGCTCGACGCACGCTTGCGTGCCGAGATATGGAACAACCCCGGTTCACTGTCCCCTCAGCGCGGCCCGGGATCGGCTTCATAGTTTGCTCTGAGCGACATGCGCGAGGAGATCATTGACCGAGGTATGCAACACCACGCTCATCGGCTGCGGCCAGATCCCCATCCCCAGCACGACGGCAGCAAGTAGTGCCAGGAACAGCACCTCTCGAAGGTTGATATCCCTGAGCTGCGCCACGTGATCGTTCGCCACTGCGCCGAAAACAACGCGCTTGTACATCCATAGCGTGTAGGCGGCGCCGAATACCAGCGAGGTCGCCGCCAGCGCCGCGTACCAGAAATTCACCTGCATTGCCCCCAGCGTCACCAGGAACTCGCCCACGAAGCCGGTAGTGCCAGGCAAGCCTGCGTTCGCCATCGCGAACAGCATGAAGAACGACGCGAACACCGGCATGGTGTTCACCACGCCGCCAAATTCCGCCAGCACGTGCGTGTGCATACGATCGTAAAGCACGCCCACGCACAGGAACAAGGCCCCGGAAACGAAGCCGTGCGAAATCATCTGTAGCACGGCGCCTTCCAGGCCCATCCCGTTGAACAGGAACACGCCCATCGTAACGAAGCCCATGTGGGCTATCGACGAGTAGGCGATCAGCTTCTTCATGTCCGTCTGGACCAACGCTACCAGGCCGATGTAGACCACCGCGATCAATGACAGAGCAATGACGAAGCCGGCCAGCGCGTGGCTCGCATCTGGCACGATCGGTAGCGAGAGCCGGATAAAGCCGTAGCCACCCAGCTTCAGCATGACCGCAGCCAGCACCACCGACCCCCCGGTGGGCGCCTCCACGTGTGCGTCCGGGAGCCACGTGTGGACCGGCCACATCGGTACTTTGACGGCAAACGCCGCCATGAGCGCCAGAAATACGAGCACCTGCTCCGTCATACCGATGTGGAGCTTGTACCAGTCGAGGAGGGCAAAGCTGCCGTCGGCGGCGTTGTACAGGTAGATGAGCGCGACCAGTGTCAGGAGCGAGCCGAGCAGCGTGTAAAGGAAGAATTTGACCGCGGCGTAGACCCGGTTCTTGCCGCCCCAGACGCCGATGATGATGAACATCGGAATCAGGGTGGCCTCGAAAAAGACGTAGAACAGCGCGCCGTCGAGCGCGGAAAAGACTCCGTTCATCACGCCGGACAGAACCAGGAAGGCCGCCATGTACTGCGACACGCGCGTCTGGATCACCTGCCAGCCCGCGATCACCACCAGGATCGTGGTGAAGCTGTTAAGCAGAATCAGCAGCAGCGAGACGCCGTCGATCCCAAGGTGATAGTTGATGTGAAAGCGCGGAATCCAGGAGGCCGCTTCCTGAAACTGCATGCCGTGGGCCTGAGGATCGAACCCGGCGTAGAGCGGCAATGTGACGACGAATCCGAGCGCCGCGCCGATCAACGCGAGCCAGCGGGCATTGTCTGCGGTGCGGTCCGAGCTGGTCGCGAGAACCGCGAGTCCAGCTGCGATTGGCACCCAGATGGCGAGGCTTAGCAGGGGGAGGCCGAGGAGCATTGGATGCGCGAGGTCAGGCGCGGGCAACCCACACCGTCAGCAACACGAACACGCCGATGATCATCCAGAACGCGTAGTGATACATGAAACCGGATTGGAGGCGGCGGATGATCGCCGCCGTCCAACCGACCACCCGCGCCGTCCCGTTCACGAAAAAGCCATCGATGACGGTCAGATCACCGAACTTCCACAACGCGGTGCCGAGCTTGCGTGCTCCGTCTGCGAACAGCACCTGGTAGGCTTGGTCGAAGTAGTATTTGTTCACGAGCACCGCATACACCGGCTTGATGCGCGTCGCGATAATGTCCGGCAGCCCGGGGCGTCTGAGATAGAGGTACCAGGCCGTGGCGATCCCCGCCAAAGCCAGCCAAAAAGGCGGAGTGCTCGGGGCATGCATGACCATCTCCACCACGCCGTGGAATTCCTCACTCAGCTTGGCAAGAACATCGTGTGACGGGCGTACGACGATCGAATCGCCGAAGAAGCCGCCGAACAGCAGCGGTTGTATATAGGCCCAACCCGTAAACACCGATGGGATCGCGAGCAGAACCAGGGGTACCCAAACGACCCACGGCGATTCATGCGGCATGCCGCCGTGCTCGTCCCCGTATTCATGGTGGTCGGCGCTTGCGTGCCCATGATCGCTACCGTGCGCGCGGAAGCGCTCCTCGCCGTGGAACGTCATGAACATCATTCTGAACGTGTACAAAGCGGTGACGAACACGCTCGCAAGGACCGCGGCGTACGCAATCCCGGCACCCGGGGTAGTAGACAGCTGCGTGGCTTCGATCAGGCTGTCCTTGGAGAAAAAACCCGCGAACGGTGGGATGCCGCATAGCGCCAGGGAACCGATCAGGGCTGTCACGTAAGTGATCGGCATGTACACGCGTAACCCGCCCATCCGCCGCATATCCTGCTCGTGGTGCAAGGCGATGATCACCGAACCGGCGGCGAGGAACAGAAGCGCCTTGAAAAACGCGTGGGTGACGAGATGGAACATGCTAGCGGCGTAGGCGGACGCCCCCAACCCGACGGCCATATAGCCGAGCTGCGACAGGGTCGAATAGGCGACGACCCGTTTGATGTCGTTCTGTACGATGGCCACCAGCCCCATGAAGAAAGCGGTGATCGCCCCGATCACGAGGATGAACGACAAAGCGGGGACCGAGAACTCGTACAGGAGTGACATTCGCGCCACCATGAAAATGCCGGCCGTCACCATCGTGGCGGCGTGTATCAGCGCGGATATTGGCGTGGGACCTTCCATCGAATCCGGTAGCCACACGTGCAACGGGAACTGCGCCGACTTACCCATGGCGCCAACGAATAGCAGAACGCATATCACCGTGATCAACGACCACTGGGCGCCGGGGAAGACCTGAATGGTCTGCTGCGCCAGCTCGGAAGCCTTCCCGAACACGTGGGCATAGTCGAGGCTGCCGGCGTACGCGAAGATCAGAGCGATCGCGAGCAGAAAGCCAAAGTCCCCCACGCGGTTGACCAGGAACGCTTTGAGGTTGGCGAAGATGGCGGTGGACCGCGTGTAGTAAAAGCCGATCAGGAGGTAGGACATCAGGCCAACCGCCTCCCAGCCGAAGAACAGCTGCAGGAAATTGTTGGACATCACCAGCATCAGCATGGAGAAGGTGAACAGCGAGATGTAGCTGAAGAAGCGGATGTAACCCGGTTCGTCCCGCATATACCCGATGGTGTAGATATGCACCATCAAGGACACGAAGTTCACCACCAGCATCATGAGAGCGCTCAACGGATCGATCAGGAAACCGATCTCGAATTTGAGCCCGGCGCTCGTGGTTATCCACGTGTACACCGGCCCACTGAACAAGTGTCCTTCGCGCACGTCCTGGAACACGAGGAAGGAGGCGACCAGAGAGATGATCATGCCGACGATGGTGACCCAGTGCGCGCCGCGGCGCCCGATCAGCCCGCCGAACAAACCGGCGATGACGGCGCCCGCCAGTGGCGCCAGTGGGACGATGAGGTAGAGGGCTCTCACTGCTTCGCTAGCCTTTCAGACTATCCAGATCATCCACGTTGATCGTATTCAGATTCCGGAACAGGCACACCAGGATGGCGAGGCCGATAGCGGACTCTGCGGCCGCCACCGTCAAGATGAAGAACACGAAGATCTGGCCGGCGACGTCCTGCAGATAGTGCGAGAAGGCGATAAAGTTCATGTTCACCGCGAGCAGATTCAACTCGATCGCCATCAGCAGGATGATGATGTTCTTGCGATTCAGAAAAATACCCACCACGCTGATGGCGAAGAGGATCGCGCCCAGCACCAAGTAATGGGAGAGGGTGATCAAGCACCACCTCCGCTGTTAGGAGTGTTTGCTCGTGACTCGTGACTCGTGACTCGTGATTCGCCCGATGCCAAGCAGGGTCCACGAATCACGAATAACGAATCACGAATCACGTTTGTTCCCCGCTGGCATCGACACCAGCCGCACGCGATCCTCCCGCCGCGCGCGGACCTGACGGGCGGGATCCTGATACTTGGTGTCCTTCCTTCTGCGCAGCGTGAGTGCAATGGCGGCCACGATCGCCACCAGCAAGATCACAGCCGCGATCTCAAACGGAAAGACGTAATCGGTGTAGAGCAGACGTCCCAGTTCTTTGGTGTTGCTGTACCCAGCCGGCTTGGGTGCCGGCGCTGCAAGAGCCAACAGCCCCGCTTGCCTGCCGGTGAGGACCGTGCCCATCTCCAATACCATGATGCCGGCTACCGTCAGGCCGGGAACAAGGTAGTCCCAGTAGCCTTCCCGCAGCCGGTCGACGTTGATGTCGAGCATCATCACGACAAACAGGAACAGGACCATCACAGCGCCTACGTACACCAGGACCAGCGCGATGGCCAGAAACTCGGCCTCCAGCAGGATCCAAAGCCCGGATGCCGTGCCGAACGCCAGCACCAAGAACAGCGCAGCTTGTACTGGATTGCGCGTCGTGATGACGCGGACCGCGGCGAACAGCAAGATCGCCGAGAAGACCCAGAAGACGAACGACTGGAAGGTCATGCCTGCCACGTGACTCGTAACTCGTGATTCGTGGCTCGTGGTCGGTCAGCGATAGTCATCGGCCTCCGCATCCAGCGCGCTGACTGTTGTGCTCGATCCTGGCATCGCGCTTCGAAATGTCGGGTATTGAAACGAGTCACGATTCACGAGTCACGGCTCTTCAGCGGTAGCGCGCATCTTCAGCCCGGTCCTGCGCGATCTGCTCCTCGTAGCGATCGCCCACCGCCAGCAGCATCTCCTTGGTGTAAAGCAGGTCCCCGCGCCTCTCGCCGTGGTACTCGAGGATGCGCGTCTCGACGATCGAGTCAACCGGGCAGGATTCCTCGCAGAAGCCGCAAAAAATGCACTTGGTGAGGTCGATGTCGTAGCGGGTGGTACGACGCGTACCGTCGCTACGCTGCTCGGACTCGATCGTGATGGCCAGAGCCGGGCACACCGCCTCGCACAGCTTGCAGGCAATACAACGTTCCTCGCCGTTGGGGTAGCGGCGCAGCGCATGCAGGCCGCGGAAGCGCGGCGACTGCGGCGTCTTCTCTTCCGGGAACTGGATGGTGATCTTGCGCGCGAACAGATGGCGTCCGGTGAGCGCCATGCCTTTCAACAGCTCGAACAGCAGAAAGGTGCGGAAGAACTCGCGGATGCGCTGCATCATGTCATCCCCACAGCCACAACGGCGTCTGCACCCACGCGGCAACCACCACCAGCCATACCAGCGTCACAGGGATCAGCACCTTCCAGCCCAAGCGCATGATCTGATCGTAGCGATAGCGCGGGAACGTGGCGCGAAACCAAAGGAACAAAAACAGTACGAAAGCGACTTTAAGCACTAGCCACAGGAACCCGTCGGGCAGAAACGGCAGCGGCGACAGCCAGCCGCCCAGGAACATGACGGCGCAAAGGGCAGAGATCAGGATCATGTTCATGTACTCGGCCAGGAAGAACAGCGCGAAGGCCGTGCCCGAATACTCGACATGGAAACCAGCCACGATCTCTGATTCACCTTCTGCAACATCGAAGGGTGCACGGTTGGTCTCCGCCACGCCAGAAATGACGTAGACCAGGAACAGGGGGAACAGCGGAATCCAGTACCACGACAACAGCCCCCAGCGGCTGGCCTGACCCTTCACGATGTCACCCAGGTTCATGCTGTGCGCAGCCAGCAGAACGCCCACCAGGGCGAAGCCCATAGCCAGCTCGTACGCCACGATCTGTGCCGCCGAGCGCAGGCTACCGATGAAGGCATACTTGGAGTTCGATGCCCAGCCCGCGATGATCACCCCGTACACGCCGACCGAAGTCATGGCCAGGATATACAACAACCCCGCGTCGATATTGGCCAGCACGCGTTCCGG
>JBGPPC010000045.1:0-18358 GCA_041488355.1 Gammaproteobacteria bacterium | reverse complement strand
CGCGACGCGCAGGTCCCATTGCGCGGACGCATGGGTACCGCCTGGGACGTCGCCAACGCTGCGCTGTTCCTCGCCTCGGACGAGGCGAACTTCATTACCGGCGTGGCGCTGCCGGTGGATGGCGGAGCGCTGGTGCGGATCGGCTGAATCTTGAAGAGCCGCCCCGTCGTTCACTGCATGGGCGTCAGCATCCGTAGCCCGGATGAAGTGCAGCGTAATCCGGGGAAGCATTCGTAGCCCGGCGCGCTCAATGCTGGATTCAGCCGCCCTCAATCATGAGGCAATCGGTGCCACCCGCACACGCGGCTAGCCGTTGAACTTTCCGCCCTCGCGCGCCAGCCGCTCCAGCAGCGGCGCGGGCGTCCAGGATTCGCCGTGCGCCTGGTGGAAGCGCTTCACGCTCTCGTACACCTTGTCCAGACCAACCGAGTCGGCGTAGAACATCGGCCCGCCGCGGTAGCGCGGGAAGCCGTAGCCGTAGATGTAGACGATGTCGATGTCGCTTGCCCGCAGCGCGATACCCTCTTCCAGAATCTCGGCGCCGGTATTGGCGAGCGCATACATGCAGCGCTCCAGGATCTCCTGATCGGTGATGGCGCGGCGTTCGATTCCCGCCTCCTTCGAAGCACTCAAGATGAGCGCTTCGATCTTGGGATCCGGGATCGGCGTGCGGTTGCCCGCTTCGTAGCGATACCAGCCAGCGCCGGTCTTCTGCCCGAAGCGCCCCAGCTCGCAGAGCTGATCGGCCACCTTGGAATAGCGCAGGTGCGCCGGCCGCGTCGCCGCCTGACGCTTGCGGATAAGCCAGCCCACATCCAGGCCGGCCAGGTCGCCTACCCGGAACGGCCCCATGGCGAAGCCGAAGTCCTCGATGACCTTATCCACCTGTTGCGGCAGCGCGCCCTCTTCGAGCAGGAAGCCGGCTTCACGGAAGTAGCTGTGCAGCATGCGATTGCCGATGAAACCGTCGCAGACACCGGCGACAACGCCGACCTTCTTGATGGTCTTGGACAACTTCATGGCGGTGGCCAGCGTTTCCTTGGAGGTCTTCGCGGCTCGCACCACCTCGAGGAGCTTCATGACGTTGGCCGGGCTGAAGAAGTGCAGGCCCAAAACGCTCTCGGGCCGAGCAGTCATCGCTGCAATCTCGTTGACGTCGAGCGTGGAAGTATTGGTGGCGAGGATGGCGCCAGGCTTGCAGACCTTGTCCAGCTTCTCGAACACCTGCTTCTTGACCGCCATGTCCTCGAACACAGCCTCGATTACGATGTCGGCATCCTTCAAAGCGTCGTAGCTGGTCACACCCTGGAACAGCGCCATGCGCTTGTCCATTTCTTCCTGCGACAGCCGACCTTTCGACACGGTGCCCCCGTAGTTCTTGCGCACCACGCCCAGGCCTTTGTCCAAGGCCTCCTGACTCAACTCGAGCACCTTCACCGGAATGCCGACGTTGGCAAAGTTCATAGCAATGCCGCCGCCCATCGTGCCGGCACCGATCAGCACGGCCGATTTGATTTCGCGCGCCGGTGTCTCGTCTGGAACGTCGGGGATCTTGCTCACCTGCCGCTCGGCGAAGAACAAATGGCGCAGCGCCTTCGATTCAGTGGTGGCGCGCAGCTTCTCGAACAGCTCGCGTTCCTTCTGCACGCCCTTCGCGAACGGTAGCGTGACGGCCGCCTCGATGCAGTCGACGATGACCAGCGGGGCGGGGTAGCCCCGGTATTCTTTGGCGATCCGCGCACGCGCGGCAAGGAAAAATTCCGCCGCCGGCTGATCGAGCTTGGCCGTCAGCATACTCGTCTTGCGCGGCTCCCGGCCTTCCCGCACCACGCGGTTGGCGAAGCTCGCACCGGCGGCCGCGATCTCGCCCTTGACGATCTCGTCGATCAGCCCCAGTTCAAGCGCTTTGTCCACGCCGATCGGATCACCGCTTGCGATCATATCCAGCGCGCGCGCAACCCCGATCACACGCGGCAGGCGTTGCGTGCCGTGCGCGCCCGGCAGGATGCCGAGCTTTACTTCGGGCAGGCCAAGCTGGGTACCGGCTACGGCACAGCGGAAATGACACGCCAGCGCCAGCTCCAGTCCACCGCCCAGTGCGAAGCCATGGATCGCCGCCACGATCGGTTTGGTGACCGTGTCCATGTAGGAGGCGAGCGCAGGCAAGGTCGCCATTCCCACCGGATAGGGCTTCCCAAACTCGGAGATGTCGGCGCCGCCCGAAAATGCACGACCGCTGCCGTGAACCAGAAAAGCGCGCACATTCGGGTCGTGCTCGCCTTCCTTGATCGCATCCAGGATGCGCTGGAGCACGCCCTTGCTCACGGAGAGCGCATTCACCGGCGGATTGTTCAGAGTGATGAGGCCCAGATGGCCCTGGACGGCGTAGGTGACGAAATCGCTCATGGTGTGCCTTCGTCCGTTTCGCGGTAAGAGAGTTTGGCCATTGCGTCCGGACAGCTCAAACCTCGAGCCACTCCTTGCGCACGGCGTCGTTGGCGCGCAGCTCGTCGGGGGTACCCTCGAACACGATCTGGCCATGCCCCATGACGTACAGCCGCTGTGAGATCTTGAGCGCGATGGTGAGCTTCTGCTCCACGAGCAGGATCGATATGCCGCGCTTGCTGATCTCTTCGAACATGCGCGCCACTTGCTCGACGATCTTGGGCGCCAGACCTTCGGTCGGCTCGTCGATCATCACCAGCTCGGGGTCGCCCATCAGCGTGCGGCACAGAGTGAGCATCTGCTGCTCTCCGCCGGACATCACGCCGGCCGGCGCGTCGGCCCGCTCGCGCAGCACCGCAAAGCGGTCGAACATGTCCTCCAGGCTCCAGCGCCCTTGCTGCGAGCGCGATTTCATGCCCAGAAGCAGGTTCTGGCGCACCGTCAGCGTCGGAAAGATGTCGCGGTTTTCGGGCACGTACCCAAGGCCGCGGCGAGCGATGGCGTAGGTCTTCATGCCGCGCAGCGACTGCCCCTGGAAACTGACCGATCCGGCCATGGCCACCTGCCCCATGATCGCCTTGATCGTAGTGGAGCGCCCAGCGCCGTTGCGCCCGAGCAGGCTCACGATCTCGCCCCGCTGCACGTGCATGTGCACGCCGTGCAGGATGTGGCTCTTGCCGTAGTAGGCGTGGAGGTCTTTGACTTCGAGCATCGTTTGCTAGGCCGTTTCGGTGCCGAGGTAGGCCTCCCGCACCGCCGCGTTGCCGCGGATCTCATCGGGCGTGCCGGCGGCGAGCACTCGACCGTACACCAGAACCGAGATGCGATCCGCCAGTCCGAATACTACGCCCATGTCGTGCTCCACCATCACCAGAGTCTTGCCCTGCGTCACATTGCGAATGAGCTCCACGGCGTCTCGGGTCTCGCTCCGGCTCATGCCTGCGGTGGGCTCGTCCAACAGGATCACGCCGGCTCCGCCGGCGATGGTAATACCGATCTCGAGCGCCCGCTGCTCGGCATAGGATAAGACCCCGGCCGGCCGATCGCGCCGAGCTATCAAACCGATCTTGCTCACGATCTCCTCGGTGCGCGCGCGAACGTCCTCGAGCGCGCCAATCCGCTGCCAGAACGAGTAACGGTAGCCGCGCGACCAGAGCACGGCACAGCGCACGTTCTCATACACCGACAGGCGCGGGAAGATGTTGGTAATCTGGAAGCTGCGCGCGAGCCCCCGTCGATTGATGTCCTGCGCGTCAAGGCCGGTGATCGCCTCGCCGTCGAGCAGGATCTGCCCCGAGGACGGCGGAAAACGACCGCTGATCAGATTGAATAGCGTGGACTTGCCGGCGCCGTTGGGGCCGATGATCGCGTGCCTCTCCCCTTTGGCTATGGCCAGGTCGACGCCGTTGATGATGGGGGTGCGGCCAAAGCTCTTATGCACCTGCCTGAGCTCGAGAGCGGGCGCGTTCATGCAGCACCGCGCGCCTGGAGTTCGACATTGACCGACTGCCAAGCCGTGCGCACGGGGCGCAGCGATGCGAGGAACAGGCCCAGTCCCATCGCGAACACGAACCCAGCCAGGGCCCAGGACGTCCATTTCGACGGCTCCAGCGCCAGCCAGAACACCTTGAACTGTTTGCCGAGCTCGCTCGTTTCACTGAGCTGATAGGTCAGCTCAACCAGCGCGATGAGCCCAGCCACCAAGACCAGGAACGCCAAGCCCGACGCCACGTATCCAGGCAGCAGACGCTTGAACAGGCCCATGCGCACAGCTTGTCCATGCACGGTGATCAAGCTGGCGATCCCGCCTGGCGCAAACATGATCATGAACACGAAGAACAATCCGAAGTACAGCAGCCACGCTTGCGTGTAGCTGGACAGCGCCGACTGCAGGAACGAAACCAGTACCGCGCCGATGATCGGGCCGAAGAAGTGGCCCACCCCGCCGACGAAAGCCATGATCAACACGCTCCCCGAAGCCGCGACGCCTACGTTCTCCGCTGTGACGATCTCGTAGTTGATGGTTCCCAGGCCGCCCGCAATGCCGGCAAAGAAGGATGCCAGGCACAGCACCAAGTAGCGCACGCGCGTGGGGTTGTAGCCGATGAACTTGGCCCGTTCGGGGTTGTCGCGCACCGCGTTCGCCATGCGTCCGAGCGGCGTCTGGGTGAGAGCGAACATCGCGATCATGGACAGGAAGCACCAAGCCACGATCAAGTAGTACACCTGTATCTGCGGCCCGTACGACAAACCATGCCACGCCGCACCCACCTGGCGGTTGGTCGCGATGCCACCTTCGCCGCCGAAGAAACCAGGGAGCATCAGCGCACTGGCGGCCACCATCTCGGCTATGCCGAGCGAGATCATTGCGAATGGAGTGCCGGCGCGACGCGTGGTCACGTAGCCCAGAGTCGCGCCGAAGAACAAGCCCGCCAACCCGCCCACCAAAGGCAGCAGCGTAACCGGGATATGGAACTTCCCCGCGCCGATGGCGTTGAGCGTGTGGGCACAGACGTACGCGCCCAGGCCGTAGTACACGGCATGCCCGAAGGACAGCAGGCCGGTCTGGCCGAGCAGCATGTTGTAACTGAGCGCGAAGATGATGGCGATGCCCATCTGGCTGAGCATGGACAGCGCAAATCCCTGCCGGAAGACCAAGGGGAGCAAGACCATCACCAGTGCGGTCGCACCCCAGAGAGCCAAGCGGCGGAAAGTTGGCGAGCGCACTCGGCCTCAGGTCTCGCGCGTCCCCATCAGTCCGGTGGGCCGGACGATGAGCATCAGCACCATCAGCAGATAGGGGAGCACAGGCGCCGCCTGCGCGATGGAGATGGACAGGACCTGCCGCAACCCGGAGTCCGCAGCGATCTCAAGCCCCGCTTGCCTGACTAGATCGAGCAGCGACCAGTCGAGCGCCACGGCGAAGGTCTGCACCGCGCCGAAGAACAAAGAGGCGACGAACGCACCTGCGAGCGACCCCATGCCACCGAATACGACCACCACGAAGACGATGCTGCCCACGGCCGCCGCCATCCCGGGCTCGGTCACGAACGCGTTGCCGCCGATTACGCCCGCGAGCCCGGCCAGTGCACAGCCACCGCCGAACACCAGCATGAAGACGCGTGGGACGTCGTGCCCTAACGCTTCCACCATATGCGGGTGCGACAGGGAGGCCTGGATGATCATCCCAATGCGGGTGCGCGTCAGCACTAGGTAGAGCGCGACCAGCATGCCGATGGACATTGCCATCATGAAGACGCGATAGGCGGGGTAGCTGGTGCTGAAGATAGTGAAAGCGGTGAAGTTGAGCGATTCCGGGATCGGATAGTTGACGGGCGCCCGCCCCCAGATCAGGTGCACGACCTCCTCGATCAGGTAATACAGCCCGAACGTGAACAGCAGCTCGGCGACATGGCCGAACTTGTGCACAGTGCGCAGGCCGTAGCGCTCAGTCAGTGCGCCGAGGGCCCCGACGGCGAGCGGCGCGATCACAAGCGCCGGCCAGAAGCCGAGGTAGCGCGAAAGTTGGTATGCGAAGTACGCTCCCAGCATGTAAAAGCTGGCATGAGCGAAGTTGAGCACGCCCATCATGCTGAAGATCAGCGTCAGGCCGCTCGACAGCATGAACAGCAGCAGTCCGTAGGACAGGCTGTTCAGCAGCTGGACGAGGAAGAACTCCATGCGAAGCGCCGTGACTTGTTATTCGTGATTCGTGTGCTGTGCAGCAATCGGTGCGGCACCGCAGAAACGGCCGCGCTTTGGCGCACTGAACCCAGCACCCTCCCCTGCGTACCGATGCCTGCAAGTACCCCCCGTGGACCCGGTAGTTCACGAGTCACGATTCACGAATCACGGGGTAGCCGCCCGAGAACGCGCGGCGAATGGCAACAGATAGGCTGGGCGGATTCTAGCCCAACGCGGCACCCTTGCAAACCGCACCGGCCGGGTCGAATCGGGTTGCTGCTAGAATCTACAAAGACTGGTTGATAAACGAGAATCTCGTCGGGAGAAAAGCCAATGCACGGGCTCATGATGAACGCGCCGCTCCTGATCTCGTCATTGATTCAGCACGCGGACCACTACCACGGCGCAACCGAGATCGTCTCGCGCATGGTCGAAGGCGGCTTCCACCGCTACAACTATGCTGAGGCCCATCGCCGCGCGCGCCAGCTCGCGAACGCGCTGGAGTCCCTGGGCGTGCGCGCAACCGACCGCGTGGGAACGTTAGCCTGGAACGGCTTCCGTCACTTCGAAACGTACTACGCGGTATCCGGGATCGGCGCGGTGTGCCACACCATCAACCCGCGCCTGTTCCCCGAGCAGATTGCGTACATCATCAACCATGCGAACGACCAGTACGTTCTGGTGGATCTGACTTTCGTGCCGCTGGTCGAGAAGCTGGCCGAGCACTGCAAGAAAGTCAAAGGCTGGGTCTTGATGACCGACAAGACCCGGATGCCGCGGACCAAGCTGCAAAATGTGCTGTGCTACGAGGATCTGGTCAACGCTCACTCAGATCAATACGAATGGCCGAGCTTCGACGAGAATACCGCTTCGTCACTCTGTTATACCTCCGGCACCACGGGCAATCCGAAGGGCGTGCTCTACTCGCACCGCTCAACTTTGCTGCACACCTACGCGGCCTGCCTGCCCGATGCGATGGACCTGTCCGCACGCGACGTGGTGATGCCGGTGGTGCCGATGTTCCACGTCAATGCCTGGGGCCTGCCTTACTCCTGCGCGCTGGCGGGAGCCAAGCTGGTCTTCCCCGGCGCTGGCATGGACGGCGCCAGCCTCTACGAGTTGCTGGAGAAGGAAAAGGTCACGGTATCTGCCGGGGTGCCCACCATCTGGCTGGGGCTGCTCAACCATCTAAGGCAAAACGGCCTCAAATTCACGACCTTCAACCGGACCGTGATCGGCGGATCGGCCTGCCCCCCGGCCATGATCCAGAGCTTCCAGGAAGAGTTCGGCGTGCACGTGCTGCACGCGTGGGGCATGACAGAGATGAGTCCCCTGGGCACGGTCTGCACGCTCAAGGCAAAGCAGCTCGAGCTCCCGGCAGCGGCCCGCTACGCCATACAAAACAAACAGGGGCGCCCGATCTTCGGTGTCGAGATGAAGATCGTCGACGACACGGGCAAGGAGCTGCCGCGCGACGGCAAGGCGTTCGGCGACCTGATGGTGCGCGGCCCGTGGATCTGCAGCCAGTATTTCGGCGGAGAAGGCGGCGATCCGCTGCGCGAGGGCTGGTTCCCGACGGGAGACGTGGCCACGCTGGACCCGGACGGGTTCATGCAGATCACCGATCGCTCCAAGGACGTCATCAAGTCAGGCGGCGAGTGGATCAGCTCCATCGATCTGGAGAACACCGCCATGGCGCATCCCGGGGTCGCGGAGGCAGCGGTGGTGGGCGTGCGTCACCCCAAGTGGGACGAGCGACCGCTGCTGCTGGTGGTGCGCAAACAAGGCGCTCAGCTGACGCGCGAAGACATGCTCGCGTTCTTCGAAGGACGCGTAGCAAAGTGGTGGATGCCGGACGATGTGGTGTTTCTGGACGCGCTGCCGCACACAGCCACCGGCAAGCTGCTCAAAACCAAGCTGCGCGACGAGTTTCGGGATCATAAGCTGCCGACCGCGTAGGCAGTGGTGGCCAAGTCGACCAGGGCGCACTGGACCCGGAACAGCTCAGCGCGGCGCCAAGCACTCGAGATTGTCTATCAGCCGCGTCTCGCCCAGCTTCGCCGCACCTAATACGACCAAGTCCCGGTCCATTGTTTCGGGCGCGATCAGGGTCGCACGACGGCGCACCACTACATAGTCCACATGCCAGCCGTGCCGCGCCAGCTGGGCGTCGGCGGCAAACTCCATGGCCTCGAAGTTGCGATCTCCGGACTCCACCGCCGACTTCACCTGATCGAGGACCTGATGCAACCGCGGCGCCTCGCGCCGTTGTTCGGGCGACAAGAAGCGATTGCGGGAGGACAGCGCCAGCCCGTCTTCGGCGCGTAGGGTCTCGGCCGCGACGATTTGGATCGGCAGCGCCAGTTGCTCCGCCATGTGAGTGACGATGTGTAGTTGCTGATAGTCTTTTTTACCGAACACGGCGAGCTGCGGCTGCACCACGTTGAACAGCTTCAGGACAACCGTGGCGACACCGCGGAAATGGCCAGGCCGGAAGCGGCCCTCCAGCTTGTTGGCGACGGCCGGCGGGTCGACCATGAATATCTGCGGCTCCGGGTACATCTGCGACTCGTCCGGATGGAACAGGATCTGAACCCCATCCGCCGCCAACTTCTCGCAATCCTCCGCGAATGTCCGCGGATACTTCTCGAAATCCTCGCCGTGGCCGAACTGGAGCCGGTTCACGAAGATCGTGGTCACAACGCACGGCGCATGCTGGTGCGCCAGCCGAACGAGGCGCAGATGCCCGTCATGGATGTTGCCCATGGTGGGAACGCACGCCACATTCGCCTCCTGTTTCAGGCGCCTGCGCAGTTCTTCGACGGTTCTGACCACATCCATGACGGGCATTCAATCTCAAACGCCGAGGCTGAAGAACTCGCGCACTCCGCGCATCTCGCTGATGCGCTGCAACAATAAATCAAAGTCCCCAGGCCGATCAACAAAATTGAGGTTGCGGCTGTTCACGATCAGCAGCGGCGCCGCGTCGTACGCGTGGAAAAAGCGCCCGTAAGCCTCCGTCAGGCGCACCAGGTACTCTTCGCTGATGCCGCGCTCGTAGCTGGCCGAGCGCCGACGCACCCGCGCCATCAACGTGTCCGCCGGCGCCTGAAGATAAATCACCAGGTCCGGCGCTATGGTCTGCGGCGCGAGATGCGCATAGATACGCTGGTACAGCGCGAACTCGTCGTCGCTCAAGTTGAGCCGCGCGAACATGGGGTCTTTGTCGAACAGGAAGTCCGCCACGGTGGGTCGCTCGAAAAGGTCGAGCTGCTTCAGGCCCGAAAGCTGGTTGACGCGCTGAAATAGGAAGAAAAGCTGGGTGGCCAACGCCCACCGGCGCGGATCCTGATAGAAGTTGCCCAGGAATGGGTTGGCTTCGGGTTCCTCGAGCAGCAGATCGGCGCCGTCGAGTCCAGCCAGCAGACGCGCGAGACTGGTCTTGCCGACACCGATGGGGCCCTCGACGACGATGTAACGGCGCTTGATCCTATCCATCGATTCGAGTCACACCTTGATCCCCAAACCGCGCCGCCAGCTCCCCGACGCTCCCGCGCCCCGGTATGACCGCACCCGGGCTTATTTCCGCAAGAGGGAGCAGCACGAAGGCTCGTTCATGCATGCGCGCGTGAGGCACCTCCAGTCCGGGCTCACGGATGACCCGGTCGCCTAGCAGCAGCACGTCGAGGTCCAGGCTGCGGGGGCCATTGCGTTCGCCGCGCACGCGGCCGTGCCGTGCTTCCAGCGCGAGCAGCTCCTCCAGCAGTTCCCGCGGCGAAAGCGCAGTAGCCAGCAACGCGACGGCGTTGACGAAGTCGGGCTGGTCCAGTTTGCCGACCGGCGCGGTTCGGTAGAGGGCGGAGCGCGCAACCAACCGCGTACGCGGCAGACTACCAAGCTCTTGGAGTGCTTGGCGCACCTGGAGCACTGGTTCGTCCAGGTTGCTGCCGAGCCCGATATGCGCGTTTTCTAGGCGGGGGGCCGGCACCGCGTCGTTCAGGAAACGGGTTGCTCAGGACACGGGATCGACCGTGGCCGCCTCTTTGCCGGCCTTGCCACGTGGGCGACGTCGACGCTTACGTTTGCCCCCTGCGCTGTCCGGCACCAGCATGCGGCCGCGCTCCTCCTCCCCCGCGTCCTTGAAGCGCTCCCACCACCGCCCGATCTCCACTTCCACCTCCCCGCTGTCGCAGCGGAGCAGCAGGAAGTCCAGCCCCGCACGCAGGCGCGGATGCTCCAGCAATCGATAGGGCCGGCCGCCTGAACGGTTGAGGAAGCGCGGCTGCAGCGCCCAGATCTCCTTCATGTCGGCGGTAAAGCGGCGCGGAATAGCCAGCTTTTCCACCTGCGCCGCAACCACCTGATCCATCGCTTGATGCAACGCCGGAATCGACTTCATTCCCTCGGCTTCCATCGACTTCCACGCGGCGAGCACTTCGTGCCACAGCAGGGCGGCAAACAGGAACCCAGGCGACACTGGCTTGTCGTCGCGTACACGCTGGTCGGTCTTCTCCAGCGCGAGCATCATGAAGCGTTCGCCCAGCGGCTGCTCCACGATCACGTCGAGCATGGGCAGCAATCCGTGGTGCAGCCCTTCCGAGCGCAGCTTGAGGACGCACTCGCGCGCATGCCCGGATAGCAGCAGCTTCAGCATCTCCTCGAACACGCGGGCCGCAGGCACGTTCTGCATGAGCGGCGCCAGCTCCTGAATCGGCACGCGCGTCTTCGTCTCAATCTCGCCGCCCAGCTTGGCGACCAGCCGCACGGCACGCAGCATGCGCACCGGATCCTCGCGGTAGCGCTGCTCCGGATCGCCGATCATGCGGATTATGCGTTTCTTGATGTCGGCGACGCCGTTGGTGTAGTCCAGGATGTCCTGCGTGGTCGGGTCGTAAAACAGCGCGTTGATGGTGAAGTCGCGCCGGAGCGCATCCTCCCACTGCGTACCGAACACGTTGTCGCGCAGGATGCGCCCGTGCTCGTCGCGTTGGTGCTCATCCGCGCTCGCGGGAACTCCGCCGCGGAAGGTCGACACTTCCACTGTTTCCGCGCCGCACATCACGTGCACGAGCCGGAAGCGCCGTCCAATAATGCGGGACCGGCGAAAGACGGCGCGCACCTCCTCGGGTGTCGCGTCGGTCGCGAGGTCGAAATCCTTGGGCTCGACGTCCAGCAGCAGGTCGCGCACCGCCCCGCCCACCACGAAAGCTTTATAGCCCGCCTCCTGCAGCCCTGCCGTGACCCGCCGCGCGCAAGAACTGATGCGCTCTCGCGCAATGCCATGTTTCTCGAAGGGGATCACCAACGGCTCGCGCGGTTTGCCCGATCGGCCGGAGAATACGCGCTGGATGAGCCGTTTAATCATCAAGTCCGGTCTAGATCCCGGGAGGGGGTGATCGCAGGGTACGTTGGCGGTTTTCGGGCAAGGGCTCGGCCGTTGGCTATAGGCGCTTGATTTAGCAAATCTTCTCTATCCTTACCCGAAGCGGAAAACCCCGCCGGTAGCAGGTATTCGTTCCGTCAGCCGCCAATGACGCATTATAAGGGAAGCCGCACGTCCTACAGCCGTTCCAGGCTTCCAGGGTCAGGACGCGCGCGCGGATCGATCCAGGGTTTTCAACCTCGCCCCAGAGCGCGGTAGCCCGCCAGTGGCTAACGCAGACTGATGATCATCCAGTCACGCTCCAGCGCGGTCTCCTTGAGCGTCTCGTCTGGATCGACGGCGATCGGGTGAGTTACTTTGGACAGCAGCGGTAGGTCGTTGAGGGAATCCGAGTAGAACCAGGTCTCGGTGAAGGAATGCCAGCCCAGGCCGTGCTCAGCTAACCAGGCCTCCACCCGCGCAACCTTGCCCTCACGAAACGAGGGAACGCCCTTGACGCGACCGGTGAACTCGCCATCCAACTCCTCGGGCTCGGTGGCGACCAAGTGCTCGATGCCGTACTCGCGCGCGATCGGACCGGTCACAAAGCGGTTGGTCGCCGTGACGATGGCCCGCGCATCCTCGCGATGACTATCGACCAGATCGCGCGACTTCCGGGTCATGATGGGCAGTATGCGATCGCGCATGAACTCACGGTGCCACTCGTCCAGAACCTTGCGCGGATGGCGGGAGAGGGGCTTCAGCTGGAAGTCGAGGAAGGCGTGGATGTCGAGCGTGCCAGCCTTGTAGTGTTCGTAGAAGTGCTTGTTCTCGGCCTCGTGCACTTCGCGGTCGAGCACGCCCTTCCCGATCAGAAACTGAGCCCATTCGAAGTCGCTGTCGCCGGCCAGCAACGTGTTATCCAGGTCGAACAAGGCGAGGCGCATGAGTACCGTGAGAAATGGCTATGGCGGGAGACTGAGAATGTGGGCAAAGAACGAAGACGCGGCGGACGAAAACCGGTGAAAGAGTGAAGATGCCTTCGGCTCCGAGCTTGAGTATAGCGGAAAGACACCGGAATGAATTCGAGGCAGGGAACTGCCGGCACCCCGCCCCCTGGACTGGTGTCAACGCAGCTGCAGCACCTCTCGCAGCAGCGGGAGAGTGAGGGGGCGCTTGGTCTGCAACGAATATTCGTCGAGCGCATCCACAACAGCCATGAGCGAAGGCAGGTCGCGCCGGCCATGGCGCAGCAGGTAGTCGACGAGCTCTGCGGGAAGCGCGAAACCCCGCCCGCTCGCGCGGCTGGTCAGTGCTTCCGCTTTCTCCTCGTCGCTAAGTAGGCGCAGCTGGAACACCAGGCCGGCGCCGAGCCGTGTCCTGACGTCATCGCGCAAATCGAGGCCGGCGGGCGCTGCGTCACCCGCCGCGAGCACGCGCGCGTCTTCCTCGCGCAATCGCTGGAATAGTCGGAACAGCATTGCCTGCGCGTCCGCGACGAGCTGCTCCACATCGTCCACCACGATCACCGGCGGCAGCGGTGCGCCTTGATCCAAGGCTTCCAGCTCGCGCGCGCGGGCGAACAGCAGCGTCCGGCCATACCGTTGCGATGCCTGCACCGCTGCGCGCAGCAGATGGCTTTTACCGCAGCCATTCGGACCCCACAAGTAGACGCAGCGCTCCTCCACGACGCCGGCAAGCCAGGCGTGAAGCACGGCGAGCACCTCGGCATTGCTGCCCGGCACGAAGTTCTCCAGCGTTTGGGCAGGGGGCTCGGACAGATGGAGGAGCAGCTGCTGCATGACGTGCCCGAAGCTTCCTGATCGATTGCGAGAGGGATCGAATGGGTACGCGGCTCGGCGCAGTTCGCGCCTGGCAGCGCGTCGAGCCGATACGCCTTTTCGGGTAGAATCCGCGAGCCGTGCACCGCAGCAGGCACTCGCGGCAAACGATGCCGCTGCGGCATCTTAACCTAGATCGAGGTCCCGGTCGCCGCGGTGACCGTTAGCCCTTGTAGCCTCTGCATACCCACCTCCCTGCACGATTGCAATCATGGCCCGCGAGCCTTTGCCTCCGCCCGAAGTAGCGCCAGACACCGGCCTTTCTTATCGCGCGGCCGGCGTGGACATCGATGCCGGAGATCAGCTGGTGGAAAACATCAAACCGATCGCGCGGCGCACGCTGCGCGACGGCGTCCTCGCCGGCATCGGTGGCTTCGGGGCGCTGTTCGAGGTGCCGAAGCGGTTCCGAAATCCGGTACTGGTGTCCGGCACCGACGGCGTGGGTACGAAGCTGAAGCTGGCCTTTCAACTTGCCCGGCACGACACCATCGGCATCGACCTGGTGGCGATGAGCGTCAACGATATCCTTGTGCAGGGCGCCGAACCCTTGTTCTTTCTCGATTACTTCGCTTGCGGGCGCCTGGACGTGCCTACTGCGACCTCGGTGATCAAGGGCATCGCAACCGGGTGCGAACAGGCAGGCTGCGCGCTGATCGGTGGCGAGACCGCAGAGATGCCGGGCATGTATTCGCCAGGGGAGTACGACCTGGCCGGGTTTGCGGTCGGTGTGGTGGAGAAGGACCGGATCCTGGATGGCAGCCGCATCGCTCAGGACGACGTTGTGCTGGGCCTGGCGTCCAGCGGCGCACATTCCAACGGATACTCGTTGATCCGCCGCATCCTCGAGCGAGACGCCACCGACCTGTCCTCCGATTTTCACGGCCGGCCGCTGGCCGACGTGCTGCTTGCGCCTACGCGCATCTACGTCAAGCCGGTTCTCGCTTTGATGCAGCAAGTGGAGGTAAAGGGACTGGCGCACATCACCGGCGGCGGCCTGTTGGAGAATTTGCCGCGCATACTACAGAGCCACCTGACCGCGGAGCTCGAACGCGACGCCTGGCCGCAGCCGCGGCTATTCTCCTGGTTGCAAGAGAAGGGCGGCGTGTCGAATCAAGAGATGCTCCGCGTCTTCAACTGCGGCATCGGCATGGTGGCGGTGGTAGGCGAAGAGGAAGCCGAGCCGGCGATACAGCAGTTGCGCGCGGCGGGCGAGCGGGCGTACCGCATCGGCCGCATCAGAGCGCGGCGCGCAGGCGAAGCGCAGACTCTGATCGCGTGAGAATCGCGTGAAGCGTATTGTCATACTGATCTCGGGCCGCGGCAGCAATATGCAGGCGCTGCTCGAGGCAGGGCTTCCGGCCGAGATTGGCGCGGTAATCAGCAACGAGCCACGCGCGGCGGGGCTGGATATCGCGCGCCAACTCGGCGTGGCGACGGACGTAGTCGACCATCGCAAGTTTCCCGATCGCTCGAGCTTCGAGCTGGCGCTCGGCGACGCGATCGCCTGCCACGATCCCCATCTCGTCGTGCTGGCTGGATTCATGCGAGTGCTGACCGAAGCGTTCGTCGGCCGCTTCGCGGGCCGCCTGATCAACATCCATCCGTCGCTGCTGCCAGCGTTTCCAGGCACCCATACTCACCGGCGCGCGCTCGAAGAAGGCGTGCGGATCCACGGCTGCACGGTGCATTTCGTAACTCCGAGCCTGGACAATGGGCCGATCATCGTCCAGGCGGCGGTTCCCGTGCTGGCGGATGACACGGAACAGGCCCTGGCTGCGAGAGTGCTGCAGGAAGAGCACCGCGTGCTGCCCGAGGCGGTGCATTGGTTCCTCGACGGCCGCCTACACGTTAAAGGCAACCATGTCGTGGTCGCCGGTCCGTGCCGATACCCAACCCCGATCACGGTACCCGAGCTTAAATGAAACATACGCTTCTGGCATTTGCTCTGCTGCTGCTAACCGCGCCCTCGCTCGCAGCCCGCGCGACCGACAAGCCGGTCCCGTCCCGGGTCGAGGTTAAGTACCGGGTGAGCATCGCCGGTATCCCGATCGGTGAGGGCACCGACGTGTTCCAACACGATGGTAAGACCTACTCCGTGGTCAGCCAGTCGAATACCGTCGGGCTCGCCGCCATCTACCGCTTCAATATGCGCAGGGAAGCCAAGGGCAGCGTGACGGCCGACGGGCTGCGCCCTGTGACCTTCGTCGAAACACGCAACGGCCAGTTCAAGCGCAGCGCCAGCTTCGACTGGGCCGCCGGCCAGGTGCAGCTGGTCGACGGTGACAAGAAGCAGACGGTCCAGCTTCCACCCAACACCTGGGACGCGTCCAGCTTCGCCTGGAACTTCGCATTCTCGCGCTCGGACAGCAAGGAGCTTCAGGTCTACGTGACCGACGGCCGGCGCCTGACCGAGTACAAGTACTTGATCCTCGGCCACGAGAAGCTCGCTACACCCTTGGGCGAGCTGGACACCGTGCACGTGAAGAAGGTTCAGGAGGAGGGCGATAAACGCGCCTTCGATGTGTGGCTCGCGATCGATCAGCATTTCGTCCCGGCGCGCGTGCGCGCAACAGAGAAGGACGGCACGGTCTTCGACTCGTTGGTGGAAAGCGTCAACCTCGCGCCGTGACCGAGCTGACGCGCGGCCGCCTGGACGCAGCAGTCTCCGCGCTGCAGGTGGTGCTGGGCCTGACCCGCCCGGCCGATGCCGCGCTGCGGCTGTTCTTCCGCGATCATCCAGAGCTGGGCCAGCGCGACCGGGGCTTCGTCGCCGAGCTGGTGTTTGCCGTGCTGAGGCACCTGCGGCTGCTGGAATATCTGACGGGGGATCCTCAGCCCAGGCGTTTGGCGCTGGCCGCGCTGAGCCTGCAGCTCGGGTTCAGTGTGCGTGAGCTGACATCGAATCTAGCGCGTGGAGATGACACCTGGCTCGCGCAGGCGCGCGCAGTAGATCAGGCGCAGCTCCCGCCCGCGATCCGTCTCAGCCTGCCAGATTGGTTGTACGACCGCATCGCGCAGGAGCGTAGCGCAGACGAGCTCGAGAAGCTGGCGCGTGGGCTGCTGCAGCCGGCTGCTCTGGATTTGCGGGTCAACACGATGCTCGCCAAGCGCGATGAGGTTTTGGCTGCGTTTGAGCGCGACAGCATTGCCGCCGCCGCAACACCATATTCGCCGGTAGGCGTGCGGCTCGAAGCCAAGCCGGCGCTGCAGCATCATCCGCTGTTCCTGGAAGGTAAGGTGGAGGTTCAGGACGAGGGCAGTCAGCTGCTGGCCTACCTGGTTGCCCCCCGTCGCCGCGAGATGGTGGTTGACTTCTGTGCTGGCGCCGGCGGCAAGACGCTGGCGCTCGGTGCGCTCATGCACTCCGAAGGGCGTGTGTACGCTTTCGACACCGCCGAAAAGCGGCTGTCCAACCTGAAACCACGATTGAGGCGCTCGGGACTGTCCAACGTGCATCCACAGCTGATCGCGGGCGCAGCCGATGCGCGAGTGAAGCGGTTGACGTCAAAAATCGACCGCGTGTTGGTGGACGCTCCCTGCAGCGGGCTGGGAACGCTGCGCCGCAATCCGGATCTGAAGTGGCGCCAGGGACCGCAGGCCGTAACCGAGATGGCCGCAAAGCAGCGCGCCATTCTCGACGCGGCGGCACGGCTGGTGAAACCGGGCGGACGGCTGGTATACGCCACCTGCAGCCTGCTGCAAGAAGAAAATGAAGCGGTCGTGGACGCCTTCCTGGACGCTCATCCGCCGTTTGCTCGGGTCCACAGCGGCGAGATCCTCCACCGCCAGGGCGTCGAGCTGGACACCGGTCCGTACTTCAGAGTCTTCCCCCACGCACACGGGATGGACGCGTTTTTCGCTGGGGTCCTCGAGCGCACGCGCGAGGGATAAACTGATTCAGATGCGCCTCCCGTGCTGGCTCACGCTGTGGTTTGTATTGTGGCTCGCGCCGCACGCGGCTGCGCTGCAGCCGGCGCAGAAAGTCGAGGAGGTGGTGACGGCGCAGATCGCCTTCACCCCCGGCGATGACGCGGCCCGGATCATTGTCGATGCGGTGCGGGCGGCGAAAGACCAAATCCTGGTTCAGGCGTTCAGCTTCACGCACCGGGATATCGCCCGTGCTTTGATCGAGGCACACGCACGCGGTGTGGACGTGCGGGTGATCGCGGACGCGGAGCAGACCGAGCTGATCCAGAACACGGTCGTTCCGGAGTTGGCCACAGCAGGCGTCCCGGTATTCCTGGACGAGGAGCACGTCGCCGCGCACAACAAGGTGATGGTGATCGACGAAGGCCACCCCTGGGCCGTGGTCATCACCGGCAGCTACAACTTCACTTTCGCGGCGCAGTTTCGCAACGCCGAGAATCTGCTGCTGCTGCGTGGAGGACCGCGCATCGCTCGTGCATATGCCGACAACTGGCGCCAGCACCGCGCGCACTCACGGCCGTATTCAGGGCCGTGATTCGTGAAAGGGCCGTGACTTGACGACCGTGAACGGCCGTGACTCGTGATTCGTGAACAGCCGTGACTCGTGAAGGGCCGCGGTTCGTGACTCGCGGTCCGTGATTTGTAGTTCGACAGATCTGCGGATCGATCCTCAGATCAATGCTAACAAGGAGGCCCATCTAGGATGTCGCGGTGTCCTTAGATCCTGAACTGCCAGCTACGAATCACGAGTCACGAGTCACGAATCACGGCAGTTCACGGCCCTTTCACGAGTCACGGCCGTTCACGGTCGTCAAGTCACGGCATTTCACCGCTGCCTGCTAGAATCCGTGCATGGACACGGGCATCGAGAAAGCCGAAATCCACAACCTCCTATTTGACCTGCTGACCGACCTGCGGAACGTCAACGTGGTCTGGCAGGTGGGCGTGCTGGCGGTAAGCCTTGCGGTCGCGTGGTGGGTCGCGCGGCTGGTCCACGCCAGGCTCATGAGTGTCCCCTCTGCCGAGCCCAGCGCCACCCTCAAGATCGGCGTCGGCGGGCTCAACCGGGTCATCTTTCCGCTTTCCGCTCTGCTCTGTG
>JBGPPC010000044.1:0-18737 GCA_041488355.1 Gammaproteobacteria bacterium | reverse complement strand
AGGGTCGAACCCAAGCTCGACCTCTACTTTGATGTTCTTCAGGGTGATCCGGGCGTCCTTGAGTGGAACCCGGTAGCGTTTGTCGTCGGAGATTTCGTTGTCGTAGCTCCACTCGTGGATGCCCATTTTCTGGGACATGAGGCTGACGTGCGGCGCCGGGCGGCCGTGCACGTCCTCGCTATGGCAGAGCTTGTCGATGGAGATGGCGGCATCGTGACCGTGTGCGACCGCCCAGATAATGTTCTTCGGTCCGAAGGCCGCGTCGCCGCCGAAGAAAACGTGCGGCAGACTGGACTGCATGGTCTTCGAGTCCACCACCGGCATACCTGCCTGGTTAAACGCGATCCCGAGGTCGCGCTCAATCCATGGAAAAGAATTCTCCTGGCCGATTGCGACCAGCACATCGTCGCACTCCAGGTGCAGCTCCGGTTCCCCCGTGGGTACGAGCTTGCGGTGGCCGTAGTCGTCATGCACGGGCTTCACTTTCTCGAACACCATTCCCGTCAGCTGACCCGCGTTGTGCGTGAAAGCCTTGGGTACGAGGTAATTGAGAATCGGGATGCCTTCGTGCATCGCGTCCTCTTTTTCCCAGGCAGATGCCTTCATTTCGTCGAAGCCCGAACGCACCACTACACGCACGTCCTCGCCGCCGAGGCGCTTGGAAGAGCGACAACAGTCCATGGCGGTGTTGCCGCCTCCGAGCACGATGACGCGTTTACCGATGCGGTCGATGTGTCCGAAGGAGACGCTCGACAGCCAGTCGATGCCGATGTGGATGTGGGCGGCGGCTTCTTTGCGACCAGGAATCGTCAGATCGCGGCCACGGGGGGCCCCGCAGCCGACGAAGACCGCATCGTGGTCCTCTTCGAGCAGCGCCTTCATGCTATTCACGCGCTGTCCCGAGCGCAACTCAGGCTGCAAATCCAGGATGTAACCCACCTCCTCATCGATCACTGTCTCGGGCAGGCGGAACTTTGGGATCTGGCTGCGCATCATCCCGCCCGCGAACGGATCCGCCTCGAAAATGACGACGTCGTAACCCAGCGGCAGCAGATCGCGCGCCACCGTGAGCGAGGCGGGGCCCGCGCCGATGCAAGCGATGCGCTTGCCGTTCTTGTACTTAGGGGGTTTGGGCAGACGGTCGCGGATGTCGTCCTTGTAATCGGCGGCTACGCGCTTCAGACGGCAGATGGCTACCGGCTCGGGTTTCTGCGCGTGCCCTTCTTCTACGCGGCCACGGCGACAGGCCGGCTCGCAGGGGCGGTCGCAAGTTCGTCCCAGGATGCCCGGGAAAACATTCGACTTCCAATTGATCAAATAGGCTTCGCTGTAGTGGCCTGCCGCGATCAACCGGATGTATTCAGGAACGGGGGTGTGGGCCGGGCACGCCCACTGGCAGTCGACAACCTTGTGAAAGTAGTCGGGTCGACCGATGTCTGTCGGCTTCAAACTGTCTCCTTATTGGCTTCCACCGTTGTTTTCCCTTACGCGCATGCGACCGCGTCGACACTCCGTGGCGCGGCGGCCGGTGTGCTGCCTTCTGAGTTCCGCGCATCCTACGCCTGCCGGGAGATTTTCACCAGCGTCAGCAGGTAGTTGCGGAACGTTCGCCCGCTGTCATTGAGCTTACGACTGCTGGCCGATCCTGACTCGCACGCCGCCTCGCCTGCGGACCGGAATCGCGCGGATGGCTTGCACGCAATCAGCGCGCCAGCGGCCCTCACATTGGCCTCGCCCAATCTCATAAGAATAGGATTACAAATATGAATCTAGGCTGCGCACGCCGGAACTGATGCTATTCCCGTGACGGCGCTCACCGCGCTCCGCACGCCCGCAGTCGGAAACCTGCGCCGCCTGTGCGGCGGGCATCGGATCCCTCTGACCGTCGAAGCTTCATTGCGACAACGCCGCCTCTTGGGCCCGGCGGCGCAGCTTCTCCATCATCTCCGCTTCGTGCGGGTTACTCACCGGGTCGGTCTTCACCAAAATGGAGTCGATCCTCCACACGTCCTGCTCGACTAGATAGACGATCACGGTATACCGCGTCATGTCTGCGCGCGGCCAGCGATACAGTGCGCGCGCCAGCTTGCCGTTGCCGTCGAGCCGCACGAAACTGAGCGACTCCAGCGGAGGCAGCATGCGCGCCAAGAGTGGAAGTCGCTCGCGCGTGAGCGTCGGTGGACGGTTGCGGGACGCAGCGGTCCGCAACTGCCAGTAGGCATCGAGATCCCCGGTAAGCGCCACTTCCATGGAGTGAGCATAGAGCGCCTCCAGCGAACGCACCAGCGGATCGGCCCGCTGATTGATCTGCTTCGGCGACTCGGCCATGCCGATTTCCCACGCAAGTAGCGAAACCAGCGCCTGCAGCAGGATGACGCCCCTCATCAAATCGTCCCCTGCAGTTTGATCGCGCCCGCCATCGTGTCAGCGTCGAGCTGGCTGGCCCGTATCATTCGTTTTCGACGATCATCGGCAGGAACTCTGACAGCGCGCCGTCGTACAGGTCAAACGCAACGGTGACGACGAGACGGCTCATTCGAACACCTCCCCGTGGTGGTGTGCAGGCTGACCGGCCGAAAGTATGCGGTCGCCCGTGCGCCCTGGTTGCAGTTACGGCCGCGGCTCTGCTTTGCTTTACGACTCGGCCGGAAAAAACTCGCGACTTTCCATATGAGCCCGTGTATAGTGCCGCCCGGGACTCGCATTCGCGTCATCCGGTCCGCGACTCGCCCCCTTCGTGCTAGCAGTCTTCGAACCCCTCAATTGCAACCGCATCTGCCTGAACCGGTTCTAGGGGCGTCAAGCCCAAAGCAGGCCGTGCTCAGGAGATTTTCATTACTTCGCCGTTTTCGAATCTTGGCCTCAGGGCCGAGCTGCTGCGCGCCGTAGCGGAGCAGGGTTACACTCTGCCGACGCCGGTCCAATTGCAGGCAATTCCCCTCGTGCTCGAGGGCCGTGACCTGATGGCGGCAGCACAGACCGGAACCGGCAAAACTGCCGGTTTTGCGCTGCCTATGCTGCAGCGGCTTGCGCCGCAACGCGGCTCGACGCCCCGTGCTCTGATCCTCGCACCCACCCGTGAGCTCGCGGCCCAGGTGGAAGAGGCGATCCGGGCTTACGGGACGTATCTTCCGTTGCGCTCTGCGGTTGTCTACGGCGGGGTCAGCATCGTTCCCCAGATCAAGGCGCTGCGCTCCGGCGTCGATGTGGTAGTGGCAACGCCCGGCCGCCTGCTCGATCACGTGCAGCAGCGTACGATAGACCTTTCGCATATCGAGATCCTGGTGCTCGACGAGGCCGATCGCATGCTTGACCTCGGATTCATCCGTGACATCCGGCGCATCCTCGGGCTACTGCCGGCAAAGCGCCAGAATCTCCTTTTCTCAGCCACGTTCTCGGATGAGATCCGGGCGCTGGCAGGGTCGTTTCTGCACGCTCCGGCGGTAATCGATGCGGCAACGCGCAACGCTCCGCCAGATCTGGTTGCGCAAGTGGCGCATCCGGTCGATTCGGGGCGCAAGCGCGAGCTGCTGGCTCACCTGATCGCGGCCGGAGACTGGAAACAGGTCCTGGTCTTCACCCGCACCAAGCATGGGGCGAACCGCCTGGCGCAGCAGCTTGCGCGGGACGGCATCGAGGCCGACGCCATTCACGGCAATAAGAGCCAGTCGCGACGCACGCGCAGCCTGGCGGATTTCAAGCGCGGCGAGATGCGGGTGCTGGTGGCTACAGATATCGCTGCGCGCGGGCTGGATATCGAAGAGCTCCCACATGTGGTCAACTTTGATCTGCCGCACGTCCCCGAGGACTATGTCCACCGCATCGGCCGTACCGGGCGTGCAGGGTGTACGGGTGAGGCGGTATCCCTGGTGAGCGCCGAAGATCAGGGCCTGATGGAAGGCATCGAGCGCCTGCTCAAGCGCCGTGTAGAGCGCAGGGTGATCGCTGGCTTCGAACCTGGCCTGCCGGGCGCGCGCCCTGCTCAAGTCCAGGATCATGCCCCGTCTGGGCGAAGGGGCAATTCGCCACCACGTGGTCGGCCGGGAGGGGAGCGCCCGGCAGCTCAGCGCCGGTCAAACCCCCAGGAGAGCCAGGTACCTGAAGGGGGGAACCGCCGTTCTCGCGACGGTGACGCTGCTACCCGTTGGGCGCGTGACCCGGCTTCCCGCATGACCCAGCATTTGCCCGGGGTACGCAAGGAGACTGGGCCGAAGAGCACGTCCCGCGGACGGACGCGGTCCGTCCCGGCTTTGCTCGGTGGCGGAACGCGCAACCCTCGCTAGCAGGTTTCAGATCCAGCCCTACCCATTGACGACACGCCACTTCAACATCGCTCAACGACAACCAGGAGTACCAGATGAACATCTTCGTCGGCAACCTCGCACCTCAAACCACCGAAGCCGAACTGACAGAGGCATTCAAGGCGTTCGGAGACGTCAAATCGGTCCAAGTGGTGCGTGAGATGTTCACCGGGGCATCCAAGGGCTTCGGCTTCATTGAGATGCCGGGCAAAGCGCACTCGCTCGCCGCGATTGCCGGGCTCAACGGCAAAGATTTTCATGGGCAACCGCTGCGCGTGAATGAGGCGCGGCCCAAGACCAACGGCGGCGGCCGCCGTCGCTGATCCATAGAGGCGCCCCGTAGCGCTGGGACCAGGCAAGATTAAGGACCCCGCCGAAGCGGGGTTTCTTGACTTACACAGCGCCGGATCAATCCTCCATATCGCCGCGATGCGGCATGGTGCGGGCTTCTCGTCCTTCGGCAACTCGGCCACGATCGCGTTGCTGGTGAAGGATCAACCCGGCGGCCGAAGCCGCGTTCTGGAGCGCGTAGCGCGTCACCTTCGTTGGGTCGATGACGCCCATCCGCATCAGGACGCCGTATTCCCCGGTCGCGGCGTTCCAGCCGTAGCGCTCCTTACCCTCAAGCACTTTCGCTAGGACCACCGAGGGCTCGTCTCCGGTGTCGGCTACGATCTGGCGCAGTGGCTCCTCCAGCGCACGCATCACGATCTTGATGCCTGCGTCCTGGTCGTGGCGCCCTTCAGATTGGCGCTCCGCTGACGCGCACGGAGCTCATCTACAGCGCCGCCCACGTCGGCCGATTACTGACTCTGGACCGTGACCGAAGCAATGAATCCCACTCTCAGACTCAGATGCACACTGGCCGCCGTGCTAGCCTTCGGTACCATGCCGGCGGCGCTGTCCGAGGACGGCATGGGCAAGGAGCCGGGCGCGCGCCTGCTGGCCCGTTGTGAATCGGCGCAGCGCCTCGCCGATGCTGGCGAAGCCGACCGGTTGAGTGCAAACCAGCGCGCCGACGCCCAGACCTGCCTAGCATTCCTGGAGGGTTTCGTCTGGGGCCATGCCTGGGCCTCGTGGCGCGAGGCCAAGGATATGTGGTTCTGCCTTCCCCAAGGGTTTTCAGGACAGCAGGGCGTGCCCGTTGTGGTCGACTATCTCCAGGCCCATCCGGACCGCCTGGTGGAGGATGCGCACCTCCTGGTGTTCCTGGCGCTGACTGCTGCGTATCCGTGCCAACCGTAGCAATGCCAGGCTGTCGTACGCTTGTGCAAGTGTGGTACCGCTCATCTGCTAACCGTATTTCTGCCCTTGTCCTTGGCTCGATAGAGCGCACGGTCGGCGGCCTTCAGCACCTCATCCGGCGTTCTCAACTTTTCGTTGCTTTCGGCTACGCCGATGCTGATTGTCACCGTTAGGATCTTGCGAAGCGCCTGCCCCTCTCGGAGGTTGCGCGCGGTGGTGCCTTCAGCCGGGCGGTCAGCGCTGCGCAGCGCGATGCGGTGCTGAGCGACGCCGGTACGCACCATCTCCAATTCGCCGATGACTTCGCGGACACCTCTGCCTCGGAACACGAGCGCAAACTCTTCGCCGCCATATCGGTATGCTCGGCCGCCGCGACGCACCTGCCTCAGTTCCGCGGCAACCATCCTCAACACCTGGTCGCCTACGTCGTGACCGTAGGTGTCATTGAATTGCTTAAAGTGGTCCACATCCAGCATCGCGATCGTGAAGTCGTGCCCAAGTCCCATGAGTCGTTCGTTAAGGGCTCGTCGACTCGGCAATCCGGTCAGCTCGTCCCGGAATGCCATACGGCGGGAGTCCTGCAATACCCCGATGAGCAATATCAGCGCACCGCACGATATGAACAACGCAAAGCTATTTGGTTGCGCGACCTTCTCGCAAGCCAAGCCGAACGCGATGAGCGCACCAGCCATCGCAGCGTCGACCGGTGTGTCCAGCGTCAGTGCGCGTCCGCCCACCACGAGCAGGCTCAGCACCATCACGACTATTGCCCCCTGCGGGATCGGCGATGCCTTCATCCAGGCGAAGTTGAAGAAGGGTCCGGCAACCCAGTCGGCGAAGGCGGTAGCGTCGGCCTCGATCAACCAGAAGGTGAGCGCTACTTCCGTGGCGACGAGCAGCAACCGGCGCAGCCCGAAGAGGTTGAACAGGCCGCGCTCGGACAGCAGGCTGAACAGCGCGAAGTTCGCAGGCACGAACACGCACAACGCCGCGAAGGCTATGCGAGCTGGAGGCGGCTGGAGGCCGGCATAAAGCAACGTGCGGTATGCGACGTAGGCAAGCGCCATGCAGAGTACGGTGAGGAAGGCCCGCCCGCGGCCGAACCAAAGGCTGAGCGCACCAGCGAGCAAGAGCGCTGCATACGGACCGTACACTCTAAGCCCGCTGAGCGTTGCCGGCAGCGTGGGGCCTTGCGTGGCCAGCAGTTGAGCGATGACCACCACCGCGACTGAGAGTCCCAGGCTGGTGGCGGCATGAAGGGCGGGATTGCGCAATGAGCTGCTCGTGACCGGCGTCGAGTCGGGAGGAGTTGGACCGGACCGATTATGGAAAGCGATCGGGGTCCGAGTGAATACTGAGGTGTAGCCGCATCGCGACAGGCGCGTGCGCCCACGCCTATAATTCAGATTATCGACCCAAAGGGTGTGGTCTGCAGCGTGAGCCCACAGGGATCGCCCTCTTGTCGCTTGACACCGGAGAAACAAATGCTCAGCGCCCCGCTGTGTGACCTGGCGTCCCTTGCGGCCATGATCCCGCACGGGGCGAAGCTTGCGGTGCCTTCCGAGAACTCCGGCGTCGCCATGGCTGCTGCGCGCGAATTGATTCGACGCGGGGTGCGCGGCTTGCACTTGGTTTGCGTGCCGGTCGGCGGTCTGCAAACCGATATCATGATCGGGGCGGGGGTGGTCGATACCGTCGAGACCTCCGCGGTGACGCTGGGTGAATTCGGGTCGGCGCCACGCTTCACGGCCGCGCTGCAGGAGAACCGGGTTCGCGTCATCGATGCAACGTGCCCGGCCATCCACGCAGCGCTGCAAGCCGCCCAGAAAGGCATCCCCTTCATTCCTCTGCGCGGGCTGCTCGGCACCGATGTGCTGGCCAACCATCCCGATTGGAAAGTGATCGACAATCCGTTCCAGTCCGGCGACCCCATCGTCCTGTTGTCTGCAATCCAGCCCGACATCGCTCTATTCCACGCCCCTCTGGCCGATCGCAATGGCAACGTATTCATCGGCCGCTGGCGCGAGTTGCTTACGCTCGCCCATGCGGCGCGGCGAACTCTCGTTACGGTCGAGGAGATCACCGAGCGCGATCTGATGGAAGATCCGGACCTGTCTCCCGGTGTGATTCCAGCGCTATATGTCACCTCGATCGCCAAGGCGCGATACGGTGCGTGGCCCGTGCGCTTCGGCGACTACTACCCGACGGATCAAGAAGCGGTTGGACGTTACGCCGCCGCGGCGCGCACCGAAACCGGGTTTCGAAACTGGCTGTGCGAGTGGCTCGCTCCGCAGCCCACGCAGGTGCCGGCGTGAGGGCGCAGTACACGCCGACGGAACTGCTGATCGCGGTCATCGTCCGATTACTGGAAGGCTGCCGTCACGTGGTAACGGGAGCGTCATCACCGATTCCTGGCACGGCGGCACTGCTCGCGCGCGAGATCTCCGCCGAGGCGCTGCGCGTGAATATTCTGGGTTCCACGCGCAACAACACCTTCACTAACGGCGGCGTGGAGCTGTTCGATCTTGCGGCGCAGGGGCGCATTGACGCGTTCTTCCTCGGCGGTGGCCAGATCGACGGGGAAGGCAACATCAACCTGGTGGGCGCGGGCGCCTATCCGAACCTCAATGTGCGCTGGCCTGGTTCGTTCGGCTCTTCGTATCTCTATTTCTTGGTCCCGCGGGTGATCCTGTTTCGCGAAGAGCATACCCGGCGCGTGATGGTGCCGAAGGTCGACTTCGTGAGCGCGCCCGGCGTGAGCCCGCCCAACACGTACCGCCCCGGCGGACCTTATAAGATGGTGACAGGGCTGGGCCTGTTCGGGTTCGACCGGACTCGCGCGCGCTTTCGCTTGGAGAGCGTTCACCCTGGACATACGCTCGAGGAAATTCTGGACAACACCGGGTTTGAATTCGACCATGGCCCGCAAGTTCCCTTCACGCCTCCGCCGGAAGCGCGCATCCTCGAGGTCTTAAGGTCCAGCATCCGTACCGAAATCGCGGAGACCTACCCGCGGTTTGCAGCGAGTTTGGCGGACTGAAGAGCGCTCCCTGAGGCCAACGGTTAACCGCTGCTCGCGCGTGGGCCGCTACGATGACCCAGCAGCTTTCGCTTTTCGCCCCTGCCGAGCCGGATGAAAGCGATTCTGCCGAGCGTGGACGCGTGCTCCCCGCGCCGGTGGCTGAGCCGCTGGTGGAGACTGCGAGCGCGCTGCCGGCTGGCATTTTCCTCGGCACCTCGTCGTGGTCGTTTCCGACCTGGCGCGGTCTGGTCTATGCAGACGACTACACGCCGGCGGCGCTTGCCCATGACGGCCTCGAAGCCTATGCGCGGCATCCTTTGCTGCGCAGCGTAGGGATCGACCGAACCTTCTATGCCCCGATCTCTGCCGCCGAGTTTGCGCACTACGCGCGGCAGGTGCCAACCAGCTTCCGTTTCCTTGTCAAGGCTCCCGCTCAGTGCGTGAGCCCTTGGTCGCGGGCCGAAGGCGGCCACCGCTCGGCAGACAACCCGCATTACCTCGACGCGGGCTTCGCTGCGGAGCAGTTCGTGCTGGCCGCGATGGAGGGGCTCGGCGAGAGGGCTGGGCCGCTCGTGTTTCAATTCCCTCCGCTGGGGCGGGGGATCATCGGCCAGCCGGCCGCGTTCGCACAAAGACTGGCCGCTTTCCTCGCCCGGCTGCCACGAGGTCCGCTCTACGCCGTGGAACTGCGCGACTCGGCTCTGTTGACCGACGCGTACCTGGCTGCGCTTCGCGATAGTGGTGCGCGGCACTGCCTGGGACTGCATCCGCGCCAGCCCGGCGTACGCGAGCAGGCCCGATTGCTGGACAAGCTTGCACCCGGTCCACTGGTGGCACGCTGGAATCTGCATCTGAGCTACGGGTACGAAGAGGCGCGAGAGCACTACTACCCGTTCACGCGGCTGGTCGACGAGGATCTTCCGACACGGGTTGCGCTCGCGCGGCTCTGCCTTCAGAGCCTCTCGCGTGGGCACCCTGCCTTCGTCATCGCGAACAACAAGGCGGAGGGTTCGGCGCCGCTGACCGTGTTCAAGCTCGCGCAATTGATCGCGGACGAGCTGTCTCGGCCCAAGCCAGACCAATGACGGGTCACCCTGCCGGCGGCAACGCCAATGTTGGCCAAACCTCCGCGCCGAGGAAGGGCCCGGGCTCGATCAGCACGACGGCCTTCTGGGCCAGCTCGCGCGACGAACGCGTTGCGCCCGCCTTGAGATAGCGCTGCAGAGCGTCGACCGGGTCGTTGCCAGGCGCGACGGCTATCGAGCGTCCGTGCAGGTCCACCCGACGTCCTACATAGCCCTCGGGCGCGTCAACGGCGCGTCCGAACTTGGAGTGGCCGAAATCGGCGCGCCCGGCCCGCCGAAACGGGAATGGCGCCTCGGGGTGCTCGGCGTAAAAGGACCACACGCTGAACTCACTCACGCCGGTTACGCCGTTCAAATGGTGCAGGGCTGCGTCATCGCCCAACGCGGTGCACAGCAGGCGCTTGCGGTAGAGGATGGCGAACTCCGGGTGCCGCGAAAAGAAGTCCTCGCGCTCGTCAGCGGCAATACGGGCCAGCCGCTTCAGGTCGGCCCGGGTGATGCGTTCGAACGAGCGTTCGGTTGCCATGGACGTGAATATAGACCGTGGAGCACGGCGCCGGAAGACGGTCACAGGAGGCGATGGCTCGAGCTTCGCATGAATCCCCGGTGGGCGAAGGGGGCCTTAAATGCGCAACGACGCAAGAGTGAGTACGCTATGCCCTTCCGAGCTGCGCTCGTGCCCTGATTCATAGGAGTCAATCGTGAAACTGCGCCTGTTCCTCGTGTTTGTCCTCGCGTCCGCATCTACGGCCGTCTACGCCGGCTGTCCGCCGCTACTGGACCACCAGTACAAGACCTTGCAGGGCGGCGAGATCAACCTCTGCGATTTCGCCGACCGTCCGATTCTGGTCGTCAACACCGCGAGCAAGTGCGGCTTCACGCCGCAGTTCGAGAAGCTCGAGGGTATGTACCGGGACTATAAGAAGAAAGGCTTGCTGGTCGTGGGCTTTCCGTCTAACGACTTCCGCCAGGAGCTGGCCACCAACCAGGAGATCGGCGAGTTCTGCCTGCTCACCTACAACGTTGAGTTTCCGATGGTGGAGAAGAGCTCGGTGATCGGAGCCAGCGCCGATCCTTTCTATAAGCAGCTGCGTGACGCGACCGGCGAACCGCCGAAGTGGAACTTCCACAAGTATCTGATCGTGCCCGGCGGCAAACAAGTGTACAGCTTCGCCACACGGGTGGAGCCCGACGCACCCGAGATCATGAGCAAGCTTAAGCCGCTATTGCAGTAGGGCGGTGCCCGCTGCATGCCTGGCGCCCTGAATGGAGTAAGAGTGCTCGACCTGTCGCGCGTCCTGGCGGGCCCGATGGCTACGCAGACGCTCGCGGATCTGGGTGCTGAGGTGATCAAGGTCGAGCGGCCGGGAACGGGAGACGACACCCGCGGGTGGGGTCCTCCGTTTCTCGAACAAGCGTCCGGCGGGCAGGCTTCGGACAGCACCTATTTCGTGTGCTGCAACCGTGGCAAGAAGTCGATCACGGTGGACCTGTCCAAGGCAGAAGGGCAGGCGATCATCCGCCGCTTGTCGCAGAAGTGCGACGTGTTAGTCGAAAACTACAAAGTTGGCGACCTGCAGCGCTACGGACTGGATTTTGCAAGCCTGCACGCGATTAACTCGCGCCTGGTCTACTGCTCGATTACCGGATATGGCCAGTCCGGACCGTACAGCACCCGGGCCGGTTACGATCCCATCGCCCAGGCGATGGGCGGCTTAATGAGCGTCACGGGCGAGCGCGACGGGATTCCAGGCGGCGGGCCGCAGCGCGTAGGCGTCGCGGTGACCGATATGATGACCGCAATCTATGCGGTCAGCGGAATCCTCGCGGCGCTGTTGCATCGCAGCCAGGGTGGCCAGGGGCAGCACGTCGACCTCGCGCTACTGGACGTGCAGGTGGCCTCGATGATCAATATCGCGCAGGCTTACCTTTCCGCCGGAATCGTCGCACGCCGCAATGGCAACGCCCATCCGAGCGTGGTTCCGTCACAGGTGTTCGACTGCGCCGACGGTCAAGTGATGTTGGCGGCAGGCAACGACGGACAGTTCGCCAAGCTGTGCGAAACGGCCGGGCGTCCCGAGCTCGTGCGCGACACGCGCTTCGCTACAAACGAGGCCCGCGTCCGCAACCGGGAGCTGGTGGTCGCGACGCTGGAGGCGATGATGCGCGGCGAGTCGGTAGCCTATTGGACGGAGAAGCTTGCGGCGGCCGGGGTTCCATGCGGCCCGATCAACGACATCGCTGCAGTGTTCGCGGACGGACAGGTGCAGCACAGGGGCATGCGCGTGGAGATGCAACACCCTCTCGCTGGAACCTTGGCGCTGACCGGTAGTCCATTGCGGTTGTCGGAGACGCCGGTGGAATACAAGCTCCCACCGCCGTTACTCGGTCAGCACACGGACGAGGTCCTCGCGGGCGTGCTGGGCCTGGGGCGGTCGGAGATCGAGCGCTTGCGCGCTGAGACCGTAATCTGAGCCTGGCGTTGCTACGGTTGCTCGGCTACTCAGGCGACTGTCTAGCAATTGTCAATCTTGCGATCGTCTCTGCCGATCGTTGATCGTGGATTTGTTGTCAATCGACGACCCTGTGGCCGTCAACCGGTGGCTATCCTCTTCACAGGCCTGTGCGACGCGGAGCTCGCTTGACGCCCCGGAGAGGTGGGTGTTACATACTTGGAATCGGATAACCCGCTTGTCACACTCAGGTCTTAGCCTTTTGCGCTCAACGGGACCGAATCCTGTAACTCGACAGCGCTTTCCCCAAGCTAGCGTTCTATCGCGTGTTTGGGGACAGCAGGCGCTCAACGCGACACGAGACCGACTACGATCAAGGCTACCGCATTTGCCTCGTCCTTCCGCTTCTGGTTTCACCTTGCTTGAGCTCCTGGTGGTCATCGTGATCATCGGGTTGCTTGCAGGCTACGTCGCCCCGCGCTATTTCGCGCAAGAAGGCAAGTCCAAGATCCAAGTGGCGCGCGCGCAGATCGACGCGTTCGACAAGGCGCTGGACCAGTACCGGCTCGATACCGGGCACTATCCAACTACCGAGCAGGGCTTGGGCGGATTGGTGACCCGTCCCAACAACGAGCCAAAGTGGGGAGGACCGTATCTGCGCAAGGCGGTGCCGCCGGATCCGTGGGACCATCCGTACATCTATCGACAGCCCGGAGAGCACGGCGAATACGATCTGATCTCGCTCGGCAAGGATGGCCAGCCGGGTGGTGCCGGTGAAGACGCGGACATCACGAACTACTGATCTGATCTTCCCATGCGCTTCCAGGTCAAAGCGGTCAAATCCGGCGTAGGACAGGTAGTCTCGCTGATGCTTGACGCGCGCGATGCCCGCGACGCCAACGAACAGGCGCAGGCCCAAGGCTATATGGTCGTGGGTGTGCAGCCGCAGCGGGCTCTGCCGTGGCCACAGTCGCTCGGGACAGCACGTTTCCCGCTAGTGCTGTTCACGCAAGAGTTGCTGGCACTGCTGCGCTCGGGTATCAGCTTGCTGGAGGCAATCGAGACGCTGACAGAAAAGGAATCGCGCGGTGCGACCGCGACTGTGCTCGCGAGCATTGCTCAGCGCCTCAAGCAGGGTCAGTCTTTCTCTGCTTCGCTGCAGGCCTTTCCGCAAACCTTCCCCGACCTGTACGTGTCGACTGTCCGAGCGAGCGAGCGTACCGGCGGTCTGCCCGAGGCGCTCGGGCGCTACGTCGCGTATCAAACCCAACTCGATGGCGTGAAGAAGCACCTGGTCAGCGCTTCGATCTATCCCGCGATCCTGATCGTCGTCGGCGGCCTGGTCTGCATGTTCCTGCTCGGGTACGTGGTGCCGCGCTTTTCTCACATCTACGAGGATATCGGCGGCGATCTGCCCTGGCTTACGCGTCTGCTGATGGCCTGGGGCGCATTCGTGGAGAAGCGCGGATTGCTGCTCCTCGGGTTGCTGGCTGCCGTCGTCGCAGCACTCGTGGTGTGGCTACGGCAGCCCTCGGCGAAGCTGTGGATCGGCCGCCAACTCGAGCGCATTCCGGCATTGGGAGAACGCGCGCGCGTCTATCAGCTTACGAGGTTCTATCGCACTGTGGGCATGCTGCTGGCCGGTGGAACGCCGGTGACGCAGGCGCTCGGGATGGTCTCGGGGTTGCTCGACCAGCAGCTTCGGCAGCGGCTGGAGCTGGCTACGCGCAGCATACGCGAGGGGCAGCCGATCTCAGTGTCGTTGCACGGACAGCGCCTGACGACGCCCGTAGCGTTGCGCATGCTGCGTGTGGGTGAACGCACCGGCCAGATGGGGGAGATGATGGAGCGCATAGCCGTGTTCCATGAGGAGGAACTGGCGCGCTGGGTTGAGCGCTTCACGCGCATCTTCGAGCCCCTGCTGATGGCGCTGATCGGTGTTGTGATCGGCGGCATCGTGGTCCTGATGTATTTTCCGATCTTCGAGCTGGCCGGGAGCATGCATTGAACCCCCGCGAGCTGGAATCGGCGCCGCTCATCCTTCCAGAGGACATCCTTCGGGCGCGCACCGCTGCGCAGGCGAGCGGAAAGCGCGCGGTTGAGATACTGGAGGAGCAGTCGAAGTTGCCGCCCGAGGCTTTCGTGGCGGCGCTGGCCGCTACGCTTGGCTACACGGCCGCGTTCATGCACGAGCTCGACAACCTTGAGCCGGCCTTCGACCTGCTGCCCTATACCGAAGCCCTGGCGCACGGGTGCATGCTCGCGCGCACGCCGGACGGCGAGCTGGTGCTCGCCTTCGGCGATCCATTTGACCCGGCGTTGCGTCCGTGGGCCGAAGAGCGGATTCCCTGCGCTATCCAATGGTGCCTGGCGCATGCGGCGGATGTTGCAGCCTACTTGGCGCGCTATGGCGAAAGCATGCGCGCGATGGACTCGGTGGTTACGGAGGCGGCACAGGAGGAGGGTGGGCGCAACCGGTTGGAAGAGCTGTCGCTGAAAGCCATCGGCGAAGCCGGAAGCCCGGTGGTCAAGCTGGTGCAATCGACTCTATACGACGCGCTGAGAGCCGGTGCCAGTGATATCCATCTGGAGACCACCGGCACGCAGCTGGTCATCAAGTATCGCCTGGATGGTGTGCTCAGCGTCATTGGCACTGCGCAGGGCCTGGACATGGCCGAGCAGGTGATCTCGCGTATCAAAGTGATGGCGGAGCTCGACATCGCCGAGCGACGAATCCCGCAGGACGGACGCTTCAAAGTTCTGGCTCAGGGCCGCGAAATCGATTTCCGCGTGTCGATCATGCCCAGCATCTTCGGCGAGGACGCGGTACTGCGGATTCTCGATAAGCAAAGCCTGACAGACCACGTCAAGGGGTTGAACCTGGACGCGCTCGGGTTCGACGCGCAAGCGGCGGCCACGCTGCGGCGTCTTTCGAGCGAGCCGTACGGCATGCTGCTGGTGACGGGCCCTACGGGCAGCGGCAAGACCACGACGCTATACGCCGCGATCTCTGAGATCAATCACGGCTCGGACAAGCTGATCACGATCGAGGATCCGGTCGAGTACCAGCTTCCGGGTGTGCTCCAGATACCGGTGAACGAAAAGAAAGGCCTGACCTTCGCGCGCGGGCTGCGCTCGATCCTGCGCCATGACCCGGACAAGATCATGGTGGGCGAGATCCGGGACCCGGAGACGGCGCAGATCGCGGTGCAGGCGGCACTGACCGGTCATCTTGTCTTCACCACGGTGCACGCTAACAACGTGTTCGACGTGATCGGCCGTTTCATGCACATGGGCGTGGACCCCTACAGTTTTGTCTCGGCCCTGAACGGCATCGCCGCTCAGCGCCTGGTGCGCGTGAACTGCAGCCATTGCGCTCAAGACGTGGTACCGGATGCACAATTGCTGGCCGAGTCCGGGCTCACCCGGGAGCAGGTAGAGGGCTGGCGCTTGCGCGCTGGGCGCGGTTGTGGGCAGTGCCGCGGCAGCGGCTTCCGCGGGCGAAAAGCGATTTCCGAGATCATGGTCCTCAACGACGAGATTCGCGAGCTCATTACCGCACGCGAGCCGATCCGGCGCGTCAAGGAGGCGGCGCGCAAACAGCGCACGCGCTTCCTGCGCGAGGCGGCGCTCGACGTAGTACGTAACGGGGACAGCACACTTCAGGAGATCAACCGTGTCACGCTGGTTGGGTAGCGCTTTGACCGGTCAGCGTCTGCGCGTGGAGCTGGGGCCGGCGTCGGTGCGGGTGGTTCGAAAGGTCGCGTTCCCGCGCGCGCGCGCGGTTCCTGCGCGCCCGATCGCAGTAGACCCTGAGCCAAGCAGTCGCGAAGAGCCGCTTCAACCATGGCGTGCAACGGTTGACGCTCTTGGCCTGGCGTTGCGCGAGCCGCGAGGACGACTTCCACCCGTGGAGCTCGTGCTTTCGGACCACTTCGTGCGCTACCTGCTAGTTCCCTGGAGCGAGGGATTGGTTGGGGACAGCGAACGGCTTGCCTTCGCGCGCCTGGCGTTTCGCGACCTGTATGGTCAGCTCGCCGACGCTTGGCACCTGTGCCTGGATGAGCAGCCGGCCGGTCAAGCCTCGCTCGCCTGCGCTGTGGACCAGGCGCTTGCCTCTTCGTTGCGCGAGGCCGTGGCGCGCGCTGGGGGGCAGCTGGCCGCACTCACTCCGGCTCTCGCCGATTGCATCAACCGTCATCGCTCCGCGCTGAAAGTGCCGGAGTTCTGCTTCGTCGCCGCCGAACCCGGACGGATCAGTCTCGCTTTCCACTCGCGCGAAGGCTGGCAAGCGGTGCGCAGCCGTCGCATTGATGGCCTTTTGCCAGAAACACTGCCGACGCTCCTCAAGCAGGAGACGGCGGTTGGCGGAGCAACGGGAGGCGGAATGCTGTATGTATGCGCGGACGCTATGCCTGACATGGCTCCGTTTGCGGTGCCGGGCTGGCGGACGGCCTTCTTTGCCGAGGGCCGTCTCGCCGCCAAGCCAGCATCCGATCCGCAGCTCGTCGCCGCCGGAAGCTGACGCAGGCCTCGCGATCATGACCCTGCGTGCGGTACAGCTCGATTTCCTGCAACCGACCGGCCGCCGCTCGCGCTTGGGCCCATTGCTTCTGGTTGTCGGCGCGATCGCTGCCGTTGCGGCAATGGCCTATCAAAACCATCTCGGGCGGGAGGTGGCCGCGCGAGATGCGCGCTTGACCGCGCTGCGGGGTATCGCCAGCCGTTCGTTGCACGCCATCTCGGCGCCGGACTCCGACGCCCCCGAGACGCGCGATCAAATTAAGAAGGCGAACGCCGTGTTGCAGCTGATGAACGTGCCATGGGGTGATCTGTTCGCAGCCATCGAATCGGCGGAGGACGGTACCGTTGCGCTGCTGGCGATGCAGCCAGATCCGCGCAGTCGCAGTGTGTTGATCGGTGGCCAAGCACGCACCCTGCCCGCCGTGTTCGCCTACATGGAGCGGCTGGAACGTACCAACCGTCTGCGCGACGTCGTGATTGTGAACCACGAGGTCAAGAACAAAGAGCCCGGACAGCCGATTACCTTCACGCTGTCCGCCGGTTGGCGGGAAGAGCGATGAGCGCGCCGGCGTTAGCCTCCCGCGTTGCGTGGACGGTCAAACGCGCGCTTGTCAAGCTGCGGTGGCCAGGGCTGGCCGGCTTGGGGCTTATCCTGTTCACCGTCGGGCTTGCCGCGGTGACCATCCAGTCGGGGCGGCAGCGTCTGATTGGACTTAACGAAGAGATCGCGAACTTGAGCTCGCGCCTGGGGCAGCGTGGGGCGACGAACGGTTCGGCGAGCAGTCGCAGTCAGCTATCGAACTTCTACGCATTCTTTCCACTGACTGAGGACTTGCCGGAACTGCTGGGACGGATCCACCGCGCTGCCATGCAGAATCAGTTGCTCCTGAAAAAAGGGGAATACAAATTCAACCGCGAAACGGATTTCCGCCTCGCCCGTTATGAAGTTACGCTGCCGGTGAACGGCGACTACGCTCGAGTGCGCGGTTTCGTCAACGACGTGCTGCAAGCAGTGCCATCCGCCGCGCTGGATGAGCTGACGCTCAAGCGCGAATCCGTCGACCAACCCGAGCTGGAGGCTAGAGTACGCTTCAGTTTGTTCCTGGGAGCGCAGTGATGAAAATGGATCCCAAGTTGCGCGCAGCGCTGTGGATCGGTGCGCTGGCCCTGACGTTGGTGGCGGTGCGCTGGGCCGACAAGCTCACCGATGTGACCGAAGCGAGCGCAGGCGCCGTAGCGGAAGCGACACCTCGGGCACGTGCCACCCCCGGAACTACAACTGGCCAGCAGGCACCGGCGCTGGATCTGGGCAAACTGCGGCGCGCACCGGCGGTGGACCCCAACGGCGACCCGTTCGGCGCGCGCAGTTTCCGGCCTGATCCACCCAAAGGAAAGGCGGCGTCCTCGGCTGCGGCAGCAGCAGTGCCCCCTCAACCTCCACCGCAGGCGCCGCCGCTTCCTTTTGCTTATATCGGTCGTCTATCCGAAGACCGAGATACAACGGTGTTCCTCGCCATGGGCGAGCGCAATCTCGTATTGAAGCCAGGTGACGTGATCGACAACATCTACAAGCTCGAAGAGGTGAGCGACAGCGCAGTGGTGCTGACCTATCTTCCGCTCAGCCAACGCCAGACGCTTTCCATCGGAACCCCATGATGCGGCATCTCTCACGGTTGTTGGCTGTCCTGTCTTGTTGCTTCCTGGTTTCGTGCGCTGGGTGGCTCTCCTACGAGCAAGGTCGGGAAAAGATGGCCGGTGGCGACAGTGTCGGTGCGCTGGCCAAGCTGGAGGAGGCAGTCAAGGCCGCGCCCAACAACTTCGAGTATCGCCAGACCTACGAGCAGGACAAGGCGCTTGTGGTCGAACGCTGGGTGGCCGAAGGAGACCTGTTCCGAGGTTCCGGGGATCTGGACAAGGCTGAGGTCGACTACAGAAAAGCCCTGCGCTACGCCCCCGCGAACAAGGACGCACAAGTAGGGCTTGCGCTGATCGAGCAAAGGCGCAAGAACGTCGCTGCCATCAGCGCTGCACGCGCGGACATCGAGGGTGGTTCGTTGGACCAGGCCGAGAAGACCCTGAAGGCGGTGATCGCGCAGGATCCGGAGCT
>JBGPPC010000043.1:0-18829 GCA_041488355.1 Gammaproteobacteria bacterium | reverse complement strand
GGTGCTGATCGGTGACGCGCTGGTCAATGAGAATGAGCGATAGCAGCTGCGGATCAATCAGCTGCATGACCGCCTCGAAGCCACGCTCAAGCAGGCGCTGCGCTTTGCCGTCACGCAGAAAGAGATCCCGGAAGACGTCGACGCCGCGGCGCACGCCAACCTTCTTCTGTCCTACGTCGTAGGACGCTGGCACCAGTACGCGAAGAGTGGCTTCAAACGCGACCCGATGGAGTTCTGGGCCGCGCAGTGGAAGCAACTCGTGCCCGCTTGAGCCACCGATTCCGGCTAAGCAGTCTCAGATCCCGACGTCAACTTTGTGCCCGCCGAACCAGCGGCCAGGCGTTGCAGCAACGTCCCGATGCGCCGCTCGAGCATTTCCTGCTCTTCGCGCGTCGACCCGAGCGGATCGAAGCGGGTCCGGTAGTAACTGCGCACCGTATCTTCCAGCAGCAGTCGCGTCTCTGCGTCCGCCAGCGGGAGCGCTCGCGTCCAGCGCAACAACGGCGCGCCTGAAGGGCGCGGGTAGCCGAGCCGAGTAAGCGCGTGCAGCAGAGCGGTGATGCGCGGGTCGCCGGCCATCCGTGTTTGGAACGCGCTGGCTTGAATGCGCGTGACTACGCTCACCCGCCGCCGGCGCCAGATGCGCCACGCGAGATACAACGCCAGCGCACCGGCTAGCCAGAGCATGATCGCACCTCGGCTCGAGCGGTCGGCGGGCGCGAGCTGCCAGAGCGCAAGGCGGTAGTTCAACAGCGAAAACAGGTCGTACAGCGGCTGCAGCGTCGAGGCGGCGTCTTCCTCCTGCGCCGCCCACACCGCGGGCGTTGTATCCAGCTCTTGCCAACGTCCGTCGATCCAGGCCAGCGCCCACGCGTGAGCGTGACGCTTACGCACCAGGTATTGCTGCTCCAGAGCGCTCCATTCCTGGACCGCATAGCCGGTCGCATAGCGTGCAGGGATGCCCGCTTGTCTGAGCAGCAGCACGGTGGCGGTAGCGAAGTATTCACAGTGACCGCGCCGATCCTCCAGCAGGAACTGGCTCAGGCTGCGGGGCGTCCCATTGTGCCGCGACAGCGCGAGCGAGTAGCTGAAGCGGGTATCGAAGAACTCGGCGATCGCGCGTGCGGCAGCGCCTGCATCGCGATCTGAAAGAGCAATCTCGTTCGCAACCTTTTCGAGCGCTGGCCGCAGGCTCGACGGCAGCGTCAGATCGACGGGGTCGGGCGCTGCGTCAAGCATGTGCTGCGGGTCGAAGTGGGCCTCGAACAGGAGCATGTCGGGCGCTTGCTCGATGCGCACTGCCCCGAGAACACTGCGCTGTACGCCGGACGAGTTAAGCGCGTCCAGCCGGAAGGTCCCGAGCGGCAACGCGAGCAATGCGTGGTCGTTTTCGAGCCAGTTGGAGATTCGCACCCTTCCCCCCAAGCCCGGAGCGAGGATCCAGGTTTGAGTGTCGGAGGCGACGGGCGTGAACACTTGCCCCGGCGCGCTCCAGGTCGAACCGGCGTAAGCGGTGTAGGTGCCAGCGCGTAGCCGCGGGGGGACCGATCCGCGAACTGCCTCCACGCGCAACACGATTCGGTCCGAAGTCTTCAATGTGCCGATATCGCCGATGGCGGTGCGCGACTGGTAAGGGTCGGACGGCGGTTTCCATTGGTGCGAGAGCCATTCGAAGACCCACTCTTCGAGGCTGCCCTGCGCCTGCAGCACCCCTACCTGAGCTGCGAATCCGACCCCCACCGCCGCGATCAATGCGAGCGCCCAGACGCCGCGGGGAGTCCGCTTCGGTGCGACCGGCCAGAGCGCGTATATGCCCAGCACACTCATGCCAGCAAAGAACCAGTTTGTGCGCGGATTGGCCGAGCACGCTGCCAGGAGGCACAGGCAGAAATATGCGTAGTCGAGCTCGATGGCCTGGCCCGCGCGGCGGTCACCTTTGCGGCTCCGCGCGCGCTGTCGCAGCGACCAGAACAGCGCGGACAGCGGAATGCGCTGCGCCATGCTGTACCGCTGGGCCAGGAGAAGCGCGAAGAACAGCATAGGTAGCCAGACCAGCACCGAGATCAGGCTGTCGGGGAAATGGCGACTCTGGACGAACTGAAATACCAGCGCGGTGACGAAGGCGACCGTGCACAGGTCGGCAATGCGCTCGAAGTCGCGCTGCGAAAGCTCCCAACGCAGGCGGAGATAGCGGGGTGCCTCGATCACGATCGCCATGGCCACCGCCGCGGCGATGAACCCGCTGAACCAGCCCCAGAACAACAGCCCCGCAGCGACCAGCAAGGGCGGTGGTTTGATTACCACGACAGCGTCCTCAGCGAAGCGCCCACGTCGCGCGGGTTCACCGCGTGCATCACCACGCCGTCTTCGGGGTTGGGCCGATCCGGCGCCGTCACCAGCACCAGCAGCTGCACCCCCAGGCCGCGCAGGCGTTGCACCAACCGCCGCCGCTGCTCGTCCATCCGCAGCAGCACCAGGATACAGCCGCTCAAGGCCTGCGCGTGCTCCAGCACATGCGCGGCGAGCAGATCGAAGCTATGCCCTCGGCAAGGTTCGACCGCAGCCAGCTCGCGCAGCAGGTCGAGCGTCCGCCCCAGCCCCCGGCCGACAGTGAGACGGTACGCACGGTCCTCCACGAACACGAGGTCGAGCAGAGCATCGTGGATCTCGAGCCCGGACACGAACGACGCTGCCACCGACACCGCGGCTTCGAACTCAACGTCCGACCCTGCATCGCCGAAGGTGTCCAGCACCAGCGCATAACGCGTGAAGTATTCGTCCTGGAACTCCTTGACCACCGGCTTGCCGGCCTTCGCAAAGGAAGGCCAGTGGATGTGGCGCAGCGGATCGCCCGGGCGATAGTCGCGCAGCTGGATGAACTCCTGACTGTCGCCGACATCGTGCGACAGCGCCACGCCTCCGCGCTGAAGTCGCCGAGCGCCCGGCAGCGTCAGCGGGGGCATCGGGTAGCAGCGCGGCAGGACCACGAGTTCCCCAGGCAGATCGGTGCCGGTCGAAGCGTTGACGAGTCCGAGCGGGTCGGGACGCAGCAAGCGGCAACGTTCGAAACGCAACACCCCGCGCCGCAGGGGCGTGGCGGAAAGCGTGATCTCGACGCTGTGACCAGCCGGCAGGTCCACCAGATCCGTGTCCTCGATATCGGCGCCGCGGCCGCGTCTGACCAGCTCGAGCCAACGCGGAAAGCCGATCCGGCGGTCCACCCAGTTCACCTGCGGATCGCGCGCGCCACGCGCATGGCGGAAGGTTTGCGCATCTGGAAAGCGCTCCGCCAGTTCGTCGCGCAAACGCACGCGTGCGATTCTGCGCGGCCCTCGGTTGTGGACCCGGTGCCGGTAAGAGAAGACCTCGCCTACCGTTACGTATTGCGGGAGACGGCGTTCGAACGTGAGCTTCGGGCGGAAACGCAGGCTGGCGAGGGATGCGATTGCGAGCAGGCCGATCGCAAGGCCGAACATCTGATATGCGACCGTGCGGCGAGTGTCGACACCGAACACCGTCGCCGCGACCAGAACGTAGAGCAGCGCCAGCCCGGCGGGGGTGAAGCGCCGCCGCGTCCACTGGCTGAAGCGGTAGACCCGGATGAAGGCGCGCAGCAAGCGGCTCATACCGCGCTTTGCCTGCTAATGCGGGGCGTGCATGTCGCGCAGGATGTCTGCCACAACTTGCTGCGCGGTATCGCCCGCGAAGCGCCGTTGCGGGTCGAGAACCAGACGATGGGCGAGGGCCTCCACCGCGATCTCCTGGATATGATCGGGTGTCACGAAGTCCATGCCATCGAAGGCGGCCAGGGCCTGGGCCAGCTTCATCAAGGCCAGCGATGCGCGCGGGCTCGCGCCCAGCCGAACAGCGGGCGCGCGGCGGGTGGCCGCAGCCAGCTCCACGATGTAGCGCTTAAGTTCGTCGGACACGCGCACGTCGGCCAGCGAGCGGCGCGCGCTGAGCACCTCCGCCACCGACGTGCAAGATTGCAATGCGTTCAGAGGATGCGTGCGATTCTGCGCCGACAGGATTCCCACTTCGTCCTCTGGGCTCACGTAGCCGAGCGCAAGCCGCAGCGCGAAGCGGTCCATCTGCGCCTCCGGCAGAGGATAAGTTCCGTGGAGCTCGACCGGGTTCTGTGTGGCGATGACGAAGAAAGGCTCGACCAGGTCGTGACGCGTGCCGTCTACGCTTACCTGGTGCTCGGCCATCGCCTCCAGCAGCGCCGACTGGGTGCGGGGGGAGGCCCGGTTGATCTCGTCGGCCAGCAGGATGTGGGTGAACACCGGGCCGAAATGGAACTCGAAGCCCTGGGTCTGCGGGTTGAAGATCGACACCCCGAGGATGTCCGAAGGCAGCAAGTCGGGGGTGAACTGGATGCGCTTGAAGCGGGCGTCCACCGACTGTGCCAAGGCTTTCGCCAACGTGGTCTTGCCGGTGCCCGGATAGTCCTCCAGCAGCACGTGGCCGCCGCAGACAAAGGCCGCGACCACCTTGCGTACGGTGACCGGCTGCCCGCGGATGACCTGCTGGATATTGTCCGCGATGCGGGCGTACAGCGAAGCGTGATCGAATGCTCCCATGCAGCGAAATCTCTCTCGGTCAGGATTGCCAGTGTAACCGCAGGGCCCAGCCCGGCGGCAGGTCGTTGCCGGGCTTGGACCCAACCAGGGGCGGATTGCGGCCGGTGCTCGAGCGTTGACCCTCTAGCTGGAGCGGGTTATTCTCAAAGTCCATGCACAGCCTCCGCTCTATATCGACGCGGCGCGGCGGGGCTGGACAGGAACAATCATGAAACAAAGCGCGGCGATTGCCCCGGGCCGGCTGAGCCCATCCGAATACAGCAAGAACTTCGATGAGGCCAAGCCTCCGCTTGAACCGCATCAAGCACTGGTGGATTCCAGCCGCTGTCTGTTCTGCTACGATGCGCCTTGCATCGAAGCCTGCCCCACCGGTATCGACATCCCCAGCTTCATCCGCAAGATCGGCACCGGAAATCTCAAAGGCGCCGCGGTCGACATCCTGTCCGAAAACATCATGGGTGGCATGTGCGCGCGCGTATGCCCGACCGAAGTCCTGTGCGAGCAGGCTTGCGTGCGCACCGCCGCCGAAGGCAAACCGGTCAGGATCGGGTTGCTGCAGCGGCATGCCACCGACTGGCTCCTGAGCCACGGGATGCAGCCGTTTCAGCGCGCGCCGGCCAGCGGCAGGCGCGTTGCCGTGGTCGGTGGCGGCCCGGCGGGACTGGCGTGCGCGCACCGCCTTGCGATGCTGGGCCATAGCGCGACCGTGTTCGAGGCGCGACCGAAGCTTTCCGGTTTGAACGAGTATGGCGTTGCTGCGTACAAGACGCCGCACGAGTTCGCACAGCGCGAGGTCGATTTCATCCTGGCCGTCGGCGGCATCGAAGTGCGTACCGATCAAGCCCTCGGTCGCGATGTCGCCCTGGAGGCGCTGCGGCGCGACTACGATGCCGTGTTTCTCGGCGTCGGGTTAGCGGGCACGAAGGCGCTAGGCGTTCCGGGCGAAGATCTGGCCGGCGTCGAGGATGCCGTCGCTTATATCGAGCGTCTGCGTCAAACGCGCGAGCTGTCCAAGCTGCCGATCGGCCGACGCGTCGTGGCCATTGGTGGCGGCAACACGGCGATCGACATTGCGGTGCAGGCGAAACGCCTGGGCGCCGAAGATGTGACCATCGTGTACCGGCGCGGTCCTGATGCGATGTCGGCCACAGAGCATGAACAGGAGTTCGCGCAGACCAACGGCGTACGCATCAAGCACTGGGCGAAGCCCGTGCGTCTGGTAGGCGAAGCGGTCCAGCTCGTCGCGGTGCAGTTCGAATATACCCAGCTGGACCCGGCGGGACGGTTGACGGGTACCGGCGAAACGTTCTCGCTCGAAGCCGACCAGGTGTTCAAGGCCATCGGACAGGTACTGGTGCCCGATCCGGTGCGCGACGGAACCAAGCAAGTGCTGGACATGCAGGACGGCAAGATTTCGGTCGACGCACAACGCCATACCTCGTTACCGGGAGTCTGGGCCGGCGGCGATTGCGTAGCCGGCGTCGACCTCACGGTTCAAGCGGTGCAAGACGGCAAGGTGGCGGCCCATGCCATCGATCGCTGGCTGGGCGCCGGCTCACGTTGAACGGAGGCAAGCATGGCCGATCTGCGCAGCTCTTTCGCCGGAATCAAGTCACCCAACCCGTTCTGGCTGGCTTCCGCTCCTCCCACGGACAAGGCGTACAACGTCGAGCGCGCGTTCAAAGCCGGATGGGGCGGGGTGGTCTGGAAAACGCTGGGCGAAGATCCTCCGATCGTCAACGTGTCGTCGCGCTATGGCGGGCTGGACATCAACGGCCACCGCATGGCGGGCTTCACCAATATCGAGCTGATCACTGATCGCCCGCTAGACGTCAATCTGCGCGAGATCAAGCAGGTGAAGCGCAACTGGCCCGATCGCGCGCTGATCGTCTCGCTCATGGTTCCCTGCGAGGAGGACTCCTGGAAACGCATTCTGGCGCAGGTCGAGGATACTGGTGCCGATGGCGTCGAGCTGAACTTCGGATGTCCGCACGGCATGAGCGAACGCGGCATGGGCTCGGCGGTGGGACAGGTGCCAGACTACGTCGAGATGGTGACGCGCTGGTGCAAGGCGCACACGCGCATGCCCGTGATCGTGAAGCTCACACCCAACGTCAGCAACATCCTTGGCCCGGCGCGTGCCGCCAAGCGCGGCGGCGCCGACGCCGTGTCGTTGATCAATACGGTCAGCTCCATCATCTCAGTCGATCTCGATCGCATGGCACCTACGCCCACAGTAGACGGCAAAGGCACGCATGGTGGGTATTGCGGGCCTGCGGTAAAGCCGATCGCGCTGCACATGGTGGCCGAGATCGCTCGCGACGCGGAGTGCGCAGGGCTGCCCATCTCCGGGATCGGCGGCGTCGCGACCTGGCGCGATGGTGCAGAGTTCATGGCGCTGGGTGCCGGGACGGCGCAGGTGTGCACCGCCGCCATGCACTACGGCTTCAAGATCGTCGAGGACATGGTCGACGGACTGAGCAACTGGATGGATCAGAAGGGATACACGAGGTTGTCGGACTTCGTAGGCAAAGCGGTAACCAACGTCACCGACTGGCAGTACCTAAACATGAACTACAAGATCATCGCCAGCATCGACCAGCAGTCTTGCATTCAGTGCGGACTATGCAACATTGCCTGCGAGGATACGGCGCACCAGGCCATCGCTGCGTTGCGGGTCGACGGCAAGCGTCGCTACGAGGTGATCGATGCTGAGTGCGTCGGCTGCAACCTTTGCTACCACGTCTGCCCGGTGCCCGGTTGCATCACCATGGTCGAAGTCGGCACCGGCCAGCCGCCGATGGACTGGAACCACGATCCGCGCAATCCCCGGCGGCTGACGGTCGAAGAGCAAGGCTGAAACCGCGCGAGCGGTGAGCTCTCACTGTGCCCGCCCTTGACGCAGGTCTCGCCACGCTCGCCTCGCAGACCACTCCGTCGGCGGGATCCGCGCCTGCCACCACGGCAGCCGCGGGCACCACGCCCACCGCCATCGAGATCCGCGGCCTCTCGCTGACATTTAAATCGGCCGATACTCCGGTCGTCGCACTCGACGACATCAACCTGACCATCCGGCGCGGCGAGTTCGTGTCCTTCATCGGCCCGTCCGGCTGCGGGAAGACTACGCTGTTGCGGGTGATCGCGGATCTGGAAGCACCCAGCGCGGGCACCATCACGGTCAACGGTGTGAGCCCGGAGGCTGCACGCCTCAACCGTGCCTACGGTTACGTGTTCCAGGCGCCGGCGCTCTACGCCTGGCGCAGCGTGCTGCGCAACGTCATGTTGCCGCTCGAGATCATCGGCATGACCGCCACCGAGCGAAAGACGCGCGCCGCCAGCTATCTGTCCATGGTTGGTCTGGCCGGATTCGAGCGCAAATTTCCTTGGCAGCTATCGGGTGGCATGCAGCAACGCGTGTCGATTGCGCGCGCACTCGCGTTCGAGCCGGAGCTGCTCCTGATGGATGAACCCTTCGGGGCGCTCGACGAGATCACGCGCGACCACCTGAACGACCAGCTGCTGCGGTTGTGGGAGCAGACCGGCAAGACCGTCGTCTTCGTGACGCACTCGATCTCGGAGGCGGTGTTTCTGTCCAAACGGATCGTCGTCATGAGCCCGCGTCCCGGGCGCATCCTCGAGATCATCGGCAATGATCTTCCATCCGGCCGGCGTCTGGACGTTCGCGAAACTACCCAGTTCCTCGAGGTCGCACATCGAGTTCGCCAGGCGCTGCGCGCCGGGCATAGCTATGACGATTGACGCAGCTGCATTGCCTACGGCGCCTGGAATTGGAGCAGCCGCGGATCTGGTCAATCGCGTCGGCCCGGTCGCCGGAATCGTTGCTGTGGTGATCGTGGTCTGGTACGCGGCTGCTGTTTGGCTCAACGCGCCGCAGGTCATCGACCGGTTCAAGAGCGACGAAAAATCCTGGACCACGCGCGAGCTGATCGACGCGACCTGGTCGATGGATCGACCCGTGCTGCCGGCGCCGCACCAGATCGCGGTGAACTTTTACGAAACTGTTTTCCAAACGCCGATCGCTAGCAAACGCAGCTTGGTGTACCACGCCGGCGTGACGGTGTCCTCCACGCTGCTCGGTTTTCTGTTCGGCTCCGTGCTCGGCATCCTGCTCGCAGTGGGTACCGTGCACTCACCCGTCCTCGATCGCAGCCTGCTCCCCTGGATTATCGCCTCGCAGACGGTGCCGATCCTGGCGATCGCACCGATGGTCGTCGTCGTACTGGGCAGCATTGGCTTTGTGGGACTGTTCCCCAAGGCCGTGATCTCGATGTACCTGTGCTTCTTTCCCGTGACGATCGGGATGGTGAAGGGGCTGCGTTCACCCGATCCGCTGCAGCTCGATCTGATGCGCACTTACAGCGCGAGCCCGGCGCAGGTGCTGTGGAAGCTACGCTGGCCGGCGGCAACCGATTTCATGTTCGCCAGCCTGAAAGTGGCGATCGCGACCAGCTTGGTCGGCGCTATCGTCGGTGAGCTGCCGACCGGCGCCCAGGCCGGGTTGGGCGCACGCTTGCTCAGCGGCTCGTATTACGGTCAGACCATACAGATCTGGTCGGCCCTGTTCATGGCCGCGACTATCGGAGTCGCGCTGGTGGCTGTGGTCGGCCTCATAGAGCATCTGGTCGCGCGTCGTATGGGCAAGCCCGCATGACACAGCGCCTGCTCCGTGTAGCAGCGTTGCTGCTCATGGGCGCTGGGCTGATAGCGCCGGTGGGCGCCGGCGGGTGGCCGGGAAGCGCCAGCGCACTAATGTGCGCAGTGGCTTCGATCGTGTGCGCAGCGGCGGGCCTGCGTCGGTGGGATGCTCCTCTCGAGCGCGGATTGACTCTCCTGACCGTATTGCTCGGCGCCGCGGCGCCGCTGATCTTGCTCGATGGGCCGGGACCGTTCGGCACCGCGGCGCCCGGCATCTGGCTATTTCTGACTGGATGGTCGCTGGTACTGTGGCGCGGCCTCTCGATCCTCTCGCATTTGCCCCGACGCGGTGCCTGGGCACTGGCCGCTCCCGCGACGTTCGGCATCGCATTGCTCTATTTGTGGCAGGTGCTGGTTGTCGGCTTCGCGGTGCCGCAGGTGTTGCTGCCCACGCCGACACAGGTGGGCCATATCCTGGCGACCCGGCTCGATATCCTGTGGCCGGACTTCCAGCAAACGTTCTTGAAAGCGGTGCTCTCCGGCTACGCCATCGGGTGCGCGGCTGGCTTTTTGGTTGCGGTCGCCGCCGATCGCGTTCCGTTCCTCGGGCGCGGCCTGCTGCCGTTGAGTGGATTGGTGAGTGCCGTGCCGATCGTCGGAATCGCGCCGATTCTGGTGATGTGGTTCGGCTTCGACTGGCAGTCCAAGGCAGCGGTGGTGGTCGTGGTAACCTTCTTCCCCATGCTGGTCAATACGCTGGCCGGCTTGGCGGCGGCCGACGCCATGCAACGCGACCTGATGCATTCCTACGCCGCCAGCTATATTCAGACGCTGATGAAGCTGCGCCTGCCTGCGGCGCTGCCGTTCGTGTTCAATGCCCTGAAGATCAACTCGACGCTGGCGCTGATAGCCGCGATCGTGGCCGAGTTCTTCGGCTCGCCGATTCTGGGGCTTGGATTCCGCATCAGCGCGGAGGTTGCCCGCCTGAACGTCGATGTGGTCTGGGCGGTGATTGCGATCGCGGCGCTTGCCGGATCGATGTTCTACGGCGTGATCGCCGTGGTGGAACGTGCCTGCACCTTCTGGCATCCTTCCTACCGCGCATGATCGCCAAACTCTGATGGAGACCAGTGAGAGGGAGACGAAGATGAAGAAACTGACACTGATTGGCGCAACGATATTGGCATTGAGTGCGGGACTGGCTTCGGCACAGGACAAGCTGACGCTGCAGCTGAAGTGGGTTACGCAGGCGCAATTCGCGGGCTACTACGTGGCCAAAGACAAGGGCTTCTATAAGGACGTAGGCCTGGATGTGACGGTGAAAGCCGGCGGCCCGGACATCAACCCGAGCCAGGTGATCGCCGGCGGGGGCGCGGACGTGATCGTGGACTGGATGCCGTCGGCGCTGGCCACGCGCGAAAAGGGCGTACCGCTGGTCAACATCTCGCAGGTGTTCAAACGCTCTGGGATGATGCTCACCTGCCGAAAGGACTCGGGGGTGAAGACGCCGCAGGACTTCAAGGGGCGCACGCTTGGCGTCTGGTTCTACGGCAACGAGTATCCGTTCCTGTCCTGGATGGATAAGCTCGGCTACAAGACTTCCGGCGAAGGCAATTCGGTCAAGGTCCTCAAGCAAGGCTTCAATGTCGACCCCCTGCTGCAGAAGCAAGCCGACTGCATCTCCACGATGACCTACAACGAGTACTGGCAGCTGATCGAAGCGGGCATGAAGCCGGAGCAGCTGATCGTGTTCAAGTACGAGGACCAGGGCGTTGCGACGCTGGAAGACGGTCTGTATGCGATGGAGAAGTCGATCGCCGACCCCAAGATGGCCGACAAGTTGGCCCGCTTCCTTAAGGCTTCACTGAAGGGATGGGACTACGCCATCAAGCATCAGGACGAGGCGGTCAAGATCGTCCTGGACAACGACGCGTCAGGTGCCCAGACCAAGGGTCATCAGACGACACAGATGCTCGAGATCGCCAAGCTGGTGGAAGGCGGTAAGCTCGGGTATCTGGAGCCCGCTGCCTACGAGCGGACCGTGACGACGTTGCTGACCGGCAAATCCGATCCGGTGATTACCAAGAAGCCTCAGGGCGCCACGACGGACAAGATCTGGCAGGCCGCGCAAAAATAAGTGTTGCTGCAGACTGGACCCACAAGAAACGGGGAGGCGTCGCCTTCCCGTTTTGTTTCCCGTTACGACCGCGAATCAGCCCAGCTACTTGACCGCTTCGCGCGCCACGCTGCGCGGGCGCTTGAGCTCAGCCTGCCGGTTGAGGGCACTGAAGACAGGCGGGAAAGTCGGCCGAGGGATATAGCGTCCGGCACCGCGCACCACGTTGAGCTTGCCGTCGGCCCAGGCGAGCTTGCCCTGGCTGATGGTATGCGAGGGCACACCTGTCACCGTCATGCCTTCGAAGATGTTGTAGTCGACCTTCTGGTGATGGGTCTTGGCTGAGATGGTCCGCGTTCCCTTCGGATCCCAAACCACCAGGTCGGCGTCTGCCCCAACGCTGACGGAACCCTTACGCGGGTAGATGTTGAAAATCTGCGCCGCGTTGGTCGACGTCACCCGCACGAACTCGTTGGGCGTGAGCCGACCCGTTCCGACCCCGTGATGCCAGAGCACCGACATGCGGTCTTCGACGCCACCCGTGCCATTCGGGATCTTGGTGAAGTCGTTGCGTCCCATGGCCTTTTGCGGTGCGCAGAAGCAGCAGTGGTCAGTAGCCGTGGTCTGCAGATTGCCCGACTGCAACCCCTGCCACAGCGCATCCTGATGACCTTTCGGCCGGAACGGCGGGCTCATCACGTGGGCAGCCGCTGTATTCCAGTCCGGATTCAAGTAGACGCTGTCGTCTACGAGCAGGTGTCCGGCCAACACCTCTCCATACACGCGTTGCCCCTCACTGCGGGCGCGGGTGATCGCCTGGAGTGACTCGCGGCAGCTGTTGTGCACGATGTAGACCGGCACGTTGATGACCTGGGCGATGCGGATCGCGCGATTAGCAGCCTCGCCCTCGACCTCGGGCGGCCGCGACAGCGGATGACCTTCCGGACCGGTGATTCCGGCCTTGATCAGCTGCTGCTGAAGATGGAACACTAATTCACCGTTCTCGGCGTGCACGGTGCAGATCGCGCCCAGCTCGCGTGCGCGGGTAAAGCTGTTCACCAGGATCTCGTCGTCGGCCATGATGGCGTTCTTGTACGCCATGAAGTGCTTGAAGCTGTTGACGCCGCGTTCCTTGGTGAGCACCCCCATGTCCTTGTGTACCTGTTCGCTCCACCACGTGACCGCGACGTGGAACGAGTAATCCGCACACGCCTTCTCGGCCCACCCGCGCCACGCGTCGTACGCCTCGAGCAGCGGCTGCTTGGGGTTTGGAATCACGAAGTCGATGATCATGGTGGTGCCGCCCGCCAGAGCCGCGGCAGTGCCGCTGAAGAAATCCTCGCTGGCCACGGTGCCCATGAATGGCAGTTCCATGTGCGTGTGCGGGTCGATGCCGCCCGGCATGACGTACTGCCCCCCCGCGTCGATGACTTTCGCGTTGCTGGGCGCGTCGAGATTTTCACCCACGGCCTTGATCGAGCCGTCGGCGCAGTAGACATCGGCGCGGATGCTCTGGTCCGCGGTAACGACGGTACCGCCGCGAATGAGTATGGACATGGTGCATCTCCTCTGCCTAGCGGCAGGACAAGACTCAAGAAAACGTCGGAGCCAGCAGCGACGGGCCTCGGTTCAGATGTCGACCAGCGAAGCGTACGCTTCCGGCCGCCGGTCACGGAAGAACTGCCACAGGTTGCGCACCTCGCGCACCATGTTCATGTCCATCTCGGCGCTGATCAACTCGTCCTTATCGGGCGAGGCCTTGGCGATGATCTTGCCGCGCGGGTTGACGAAATAGCTGGAGCCGTAGAACTCGCCGATGTTCCAAGGCGCCTCGCGTCCCACCCGGTTCACCGCGCCGATATAGCAGCCGTTCGCCACCGCCGAAGCGGGCTGCTCCAATTCCCAGAGGTACTGGCTCAGCCCAGCCACGGTGGCCGACGGGTTGACGATGTATTCGGCGCCGTTCAACGCCAGCGCGCGCCAGCCCTCGGGAAAGTGCCGGTCGTAGCAGATGTAGACGCCGAGCTTGCAATAGGCGGTCTGGAACACGGGCCAGCCCGAGTTACCCGGCTTGAAGAAGAACTTCTCGAAGAAGCCGGCTACTTGGGGGATGTGCGTCTTGCGGTATTTGCCGAGGTAGCTGCCGTCGGCATCGATCACCGCCGCCGTGTTGTAGTACACGCCGGTCATCGCTTCTTCGTACAACGGCGCGACGATGACCATGCGATGTTTCTTGGCGCGCTCCTGCATCAGCTTGACGGTAGGCCCGTCCGGAATCGGCTCGGCGGACGCGTACCACTTTGCGTCCTGGCTCGGACAAAAGTAGGGCTGAGTGAAGACCTCCTGCAGGCAAAGCACCTGGACCCCGCGCCGCCCAGCTTCGTCGATGAGCGGCAAATGCGCTTCGACCATGGCGTCGCGGATCTGCTCCGGCGATTGGCTGGTGTCTGCTTTCAGACTCATCTGGATCAAACCGCCGGTCAGGGTTCCCATCGTGCCTCCATGCTGCGGATTCGCGCCTCGCGTTGCGAACAATTATGCCGCACGGGGTCGGACCATGCCAGCCGCGACCGTGCGGCGGCTCGCGGTGGAAGTGCAGGAGTCAGGATCTGGTGATGCGAGGCCGGGGTCCCCCCGCTGAACCGAGGGCGCACTGGACAGAGGAGTCAAACCCCGCAGACTTTACACGCGGGGTCCCGCGACAGCTTGACGATCCGGATCTGCATGCTGAGCGCGTCGAGCAGCAGCAGGCGGCCTTGCAGCGGCTCCCCTATGCCCATGATCAGTTTCAGCGCCTCTGCTGCCTGGATCGACCCGATGATGCCCACCAGCGGCGCAAATACGCCCATCACCGCGCAGCGCATCTCCTCCGCGTCTCCATCCTCCGGAAACAGGCAGTTGTAGCAGGGGCTGTCGCGGCGCCGGAGGTCGAAGACGGCAACCTGGCCATCGAAGCGCACCCCTGCACCCGACACGAGCGGTTTGCGGAACTGGACGCAAGCGCGGTTGATGGCGTGGCGTGTCGCGAAGTTGTCTGTCGCGTCCACCACGACGTCAGCCTGCTTCACTACTTCTTCGAGGCGGGATCCCTGCAGCCGCTCGGCGAGCGCGACGACCTTCACCTCGGGATTGATGCGCGCAAGCGTGCGCTGCGCGGACTCGACTTTCTGTGTACCGATGGAGTCGGTATGGTGAACGATCTGGCGCTGGAGGTTGGTCAGGTCCACCTTGTCGTGATCGCATAGGGTGATGCGGCCGACGCCGCTGGCTGCAAGGTAGAGCGATACCGGCGAGCCGAGCCCGCCCGCACCGATTACCAGTACGTGCGCCGCGAGCAGTTTCTGCTGGCCGTCGATGCCGAGCTCCGGCAGCAGGATATGCCGGCTGTAGCGCAGCAGCTGTTCGTCGTTGAGATCGATGTTCGGATCAGGAGCCTCCATCGCATCCCTCGACCCTTGTCCCGGCGCCGCTCATGGTTTCACTTGTAAAAAGAAAAAAGCCGGTGGGTCGAAACCCACCGGCCCTATGTTTGCCGACAGCTCAACGCTTGCTGATGATCTGCAGTCCCTTCAGCAGGTTCAGCGCCTGGTTGAGCTGATAGTCGGTCTTGGAGCCGTACTCAGGCTGATCCGGCTTGTCCTTTTCGCCTTTCACATCGGCCCCGCCTTCCTTGGGCGCGGCGGGCTTGGCCGCCGGCTTCGGGCTATCCTTGTTGTCGCCTTCGTCCTTCTCGGTCGGGTTGACCAGATGGCGTTCGAGGTCCGCCTCGCGCATCCGCAGCGCTGGCTGTTCGACCTCCGCGATGGTCGCCTCTTCGACCGGGATATCGGGAAGAATACCTTTGGCCTGGATCGAGCGGCCGTTAGGCGTGTAGTAGCGCGCGGTAGTCAGCTTGATGGCCGTGTTGTTCCCTAACGGAAGGATGGTCTGCACCGATCCTTTTCCGAAGGTCTGCGTCCCCATGATGATCGCCCGCTTATGATCCTGCAGCGCGCCGGCCACGATCTCCGAAGCGGACGCCGAGCCACCGTTGACCAGCACGACCATCGGCACCGTCTTCACCGATGGCGGTAACTTCTTCAAGTAGTCTTCTTTGCTGCCGCGCAGGTAGTACTCGCTGGAGGCGTACAAACGCATCTTGGAGTCTTCTGTACGGCCGTCGGTGTAGACCACGAGCGCGTTCTGCGGCAGGAAAGCAGCCGAAACGGCGACCGCGGCGTTGAGCAGGCCACCCGGATCGTTGCGCAGGTCCAGGATTATGCCCTTCATCTGGCCATTGTTCTGCTTCCACATGGCGTCGATGGCAGCGGCCAGCTTCTCGGGGGTGTGCTCTTGGAACTGGGTCACTCGTATGTATGCGTAACCGGGTTCGATGACCTTGTACTTGACGCTCTGAATTTGAATTACTGCCCGGGTCAGGGTCACCACCTTGGGCTTGGGATCGCCTTTGCGGATGATGGTGAGCGTGATGTCCGTGTTGGGTTTGCCGCGCATGCGCTTGACGGCGTCGTTCAGCGTCATGCCTTTCACGTTGGTTTCGTCCAGCTTGATGATGAGATCGCCCGGCTTTAGCCCCGCGCGATAGGCGGGCGTATCCTCGATCGGGGCGATGACCTTCACGAAGCCGTCTTCCATACCGACCTCGATGCCCAGCCCGCCGAACTCGCCCTGTGTGCCTACCTGCAGCTCCCGGAAGGCCTCAGCATCCAAGTAGGCCGAGTGCGGATCCAGCCCGGACAGCATGCCGTTGATCGCCTCGGAGATGAGCTTCTTGTCGTCGACCGGTTCGACGTAGTCGCTCTTGACGCGGCCGAAGACCTCGGTGAATGCGCGCAGGTCCTCAATGGGGAGGGGAGCGGCGCTCTTCTCGGCGACGGCCGAGAAGTTCAGGGTGATCAGGATGCCGAGAATGGCCCCGAGGGTGATCAGCGCCACTTGCTGAAATTTGCCGCGCATTGCTTTCTCCTTGAGACGACCTGCTCGCCGAGGGCCGATTCGGCTGATGGATTCTGCCTTAGGAATTTGCTCCTACTTGAGCGTCACCCAGGTCAGAGGGTCGAATGGTTTTCCTTGAAATCGCAGCTCGAAGTATAGACCCGTTTCCGGGTTGCCGCCGGTAGCCCCGACGGCTGCGATCGGGTCTCCTGCTTTTACAATGTCCCCGACTTGGCGAAACAGCGCATCGTTGTTGCCGTACAGGCTCATATAGCCGCCGCCATGGTCCAGAATCATCAGGTTACCGAACCCACGCAGCCAGTCTGCAAACACCACCCTGGCCGCCGCGACTGCTCGCACTTCCTGTCCCTGCCTAGCAGCAATAAACAGGCCTTTCGACGAAAGCCCACTATCCGCTCGTGGACTGCCGAAGCGATCAGCTAGTTCCCCGATTACGGGTAATCTGAGCCGTCCCTTGAGGCCTGAGAAGCTTTCGCCAGAGCGCAGCGGCTCCGGAAGCAGATCGTTGCGAGTTCGACCTTCGCGTTTGGTTGGGCGCGCAAGCTCCCGGGCCAGGCGCTCGACGAGCTTGGCCAGCCGTTCCTCGTTGCGCTTGAGGTGACTGATTTCCGAGCGTTGCCGGGCAATCTGGTTTGAGGCCTGTTTCAGCATCGCCGCGTGTTGCAGGCGTTGCTGCTGTAATTGTTTCCTTTGCCCCGCTTCGTCGCTCTGCGAGCTTGAGAGCTCGCGGCTCCTCGCCTCGACCTCGGCGGACAGCCGCTCCAAGTCCGAGGCGTCTGCGCGCAGCGCGGCGATGACTTCCGCGCGCGCCCGATAGATATAACTGAGATAGTGCATCTGCCGCGCGATCTCGTTCGGGTCCTGCTGGTTGAGCATGAGTCGCAGGGGCTCAGGCTGGCCCGAGAGGTACTGCTGATAGAGCTGCTTCGCGAGCAGCGCGTTCTGCGCCTCGGCGCTTTCCAGCGTGTGTAACTTGTTCTGCTCCAGCTGCGCTAGCGTTCCTTTCAGCTTGTGCTGCTGGCCGGCAAGCTCGAACAGGCGTCGATTCGCGTTGCTGATGGCGCGCTCCAACTCGCGCAAGGAGTCGGCGGCCTCGGACTTGGTTTCTTCGGACTCGGTGAGCTGCCGCTGCAGCCTGTCGATCCGGCCGCGCAGCTCCTTGAGCTGATCAGACGGGCCGGCGAGGGCGGTGCTGGAAAGAGTCAACAGGCAGACCAGCAGCACACAACCCAGGATCGCGCCTGCCATCGCGCACTACGCTCGTGCCTTTCCTTGGGCCGCGACCGCCTGCATTGCGGCGGCGATCTTCTGTTGATCGCCTAGGTAATAGTGGCGTAAAGGCTGCAGCGCGGCGTCCAACTCATACACCAGCGGCGTCCCGGTCGGGATGTTCAGCTCCACGATGTCCTGGTCCGACACGGTGTCTAGATATTTGACCAAGGCTCGGATCGAGTTGCCGTGCGCCGCAATGATCACTCGTCTGCCGGCCTTCACGGCAGGCGCGATGCAAGAGGTCCAGTACGGCAGAAAACGCGCGACCGTGTCCTTCAGGCATTCCGTGGCTGGCAGTTGGGCCGGTTCCAGCTCCCTGTAGCGGGGGTCGCGCCCGGGCCAGCGTTCGTCGCCCGGGTCGAGGGCTGGTGGGGGGATATCGTAGCTGCGCCGCCAGATTAGGACCTGCTCATCGCCGAAGCGCGCTGCTGTCTCCGCCTTGTTCAATCCCTGCAACGCGCCGTAATGGCGTTCATTCAGCCGCCAGGAGTTCTGCACCGGGATCCACATCAGATCCATGTCGTCCAGGACCATCCAGAGCGTGCGGATGGCACGCTTGAGTACCGAAGTGAAGGCTATGTCGAAAACGAAGCCCGAATCTCTGAGCAGCCGACCCGCCTCGCGCGCCTCCTTCAGACCCTGCTCGGACAGGTCGACGTCAGTCCAGCCGGTGAATCGGTTTTCCTTGTTCCAGATGCTTTCTCCGTGGCGCAGCAGGACGAGCTTGTACATGGCGGTGCGGGCCTTTCGTGCCGAAACAGGTAGACTCCTTAATATATTGTAGTGGCTTGCCTACAGCGACTCCAAACCGAGTTTCGCCTCAGCCGCCACGCTCCGAGGTTTTTCCGCCCTCATCCGTCTGTATGTCCACCAGCGCCTCACGTGTCGAGAGCGGCGGTCCGGACTCGTCCCCGGACCCTGCACCGCCGCGACGCTCGCGCGAGTTAACGCCCGAGCGGGCCCTGCAGATCAGCCTCGTGCTGGTTGGGCTCATGTGGACTCTGCCATTCCTGGTCCCATTCAAGGCGCCGCCGATACCCAGCTTCCACGGCGAGATTCTGGCCGCTGCCCTGGGCCTACTTGCGCTGAGCGCGCTGCCGGTATTCGCAGGCCGGTTGGAGCTTCCGCGCGTGGCGCTGCTTCCGCTGGGCTTTACCGGGCTGATCGTGTTGCAGATGGTATTGGGGCGGCTGCCCTTCCACCAGGTCGGGCTGCTTGCTGCGCTCTACTTGCTGTGGGCGACAGG
>JBGPPC010000042.1:0-18845 GCA_041488355.1 Gammaproteobacteria bacterium | reverse complement strand
GTCGTAGAGGCCCGTGCTGACGGCAGTTCCTCCGGTCTGATAGAACTGGTGGACATCGATCCGAGCCAGTATCCGTGGGTGACTTGGCGGTGGAAGGTGGCCCAGTCGATACCCGGCGTCGACAACACGCGGCGGGAGGCTGAAGACGCAGCAGCTCGCATCGAGATCTCTTTCGACGGCGATTCGAAAAAGCTGACGATCGGGGACCGGCTCTGGGCCGCTCAGGTCAAGGCCTTAGCCGGTATCGATCTACCCTACGCGACGCTCGAGTACGTTTGGGGCGACGGCGCTCCCAGTGAGACAGTCATCGAAAATACCTGGACGTCGCGCATCCGGATGATTCTGGTCGAGAGTGGTCCAGAGCGGGTAGGGGAGTGGGTGACCGAGACACGCAACGTGTACGAGGACTACCAACGCGTCTTCGGCGAAGCGCCCGGAAGGATCACGGCGGTTGGGATCATCACGGACACTGACGCGACGGGTACGAAAGCCGAGGCCTACTACGGCGACATCGCCCTGTTGCCGGGAAAGCCGGCAAACGGGGAAGGTGGTGAAGTCGCGTCAACGACGGGAACAGCGGGCCCATCGGGCAATTCGGGCAATCGTCCGCAAGGACTCGATTGCCCATTACAGGGAAAGTAACTGGTAAACCGTTGGTGTCCTTGCACGTTGGAGGGAGGGGCACGAACCGTTGTGCCCTAGAGATCCACAGACAATCCGACCCTATAGGAGAAAGACATGCGCAGACTAATTGCCATTCTGGTGGCGGCTGTGTTTTCGGCCGTAGCGTTCTCAGCTTACGCCGCAGACACCGCCACGCCGACCACCCCGCCCGCGAAGCACGCCAAGAAGAAGAAGCACAAGTCCACCGGCGTTTCGCAGTCCGCCAACCCGATGGACAAGTCGGGGCAGGGCGCCGCTCAATCCTCTGGCGCCGGAGGCGTGCAGGCAGGTGCCCCCGCAGCACAGGGCCGTGGCACTCCATCGGGCGCAGCGGCTGCCGGCGGCGGTGCGGTTACCAGTCCTACGCCCAAGGGTGCAGGCCGGGCCGACAACCAGTAATTGGGTGGCGCTTGTGGTCGAAAGGCAGGGGTCCCCCTGCCTTTTTTGTTTCCTGCGAGGGCGTGCACTGGTGCGTGTTGCCGGCCTTTCAAAGCTGCGCACCAACCCAGCCCATCGACTACCCGTCAGAGCGTTTGTCGCTCTTCCTGCGTGTAGCGCTTCTCGCGCTTTGCTCTGGCACTGGATCCAACGCTTGGCCGTCGGGGGCGCGCCCGGGTAGCCGGGCTTTCGCGATTCGCGATTCGCGAATAGAATGGCCGGCAATCGTCGGCGTCGGGGACTGCTTTTGAGCCTAAAGCCCCAGGATATCTGCATCCTCCTCAAGATCGTCGCGCTGGACCGCTCTCCCTGGTCCTACAGCCAGCTCGCCTACGAGCTCGGGATGTCGGCCTCGGAGGTGCACGCCGGGGTAAAGCGCGCGACGGAGGCGTCGTTGATGCGTCTGGAGGATGGGTGGGGTACGCCCGACCCGGGCGCTCTCGAGGAGCTTCTGATTCACGGCGTCAAATACGTGTTCACGCCGGTGCACGGCCGGCTGACGCTGGGTATGCCAACCTCCTTTGCAGCGCCACCGCTCAGCCGCGTCTTGGCCCGTCCCCAAGAGCCGCCACCGGTGTGGCCCGACGCCGAGGGCGAGGTGCGCGGGTACGAGTTCTCGCCTTTGTATAAGTCGGTCCCGTACGCCGCCCGGCGCGATGCCAAGCTCTATGAGCTCCTCGCTCTGGTGGATGCGATCAGAGGTGGGGCGCAAACCGAGCGCGAGCTCGCGATCCGCGAGTTGCGAGCCCGCCTGGGCACGCAACTGGGAGAAGAAGTGCTGGCCCTCCCGGCGCGCAAGGCGCCGGGGTCGAGGGGCGCTGCCAGCCAAATCAAGAGAGATAGCCATGGCCAGGAAAGCCGGCGGGTATACCGCCGAAGACATCGAGATTCTTGAGGATCTGTCGCCGATCCTGCACCGGCCCGGTATGTACACGGACCCGGTCAATCCCAATCACGCGCTGGTAGAGGTGATCGACAACTCTGCGGACGAGGGGCTGGCGGGCTTCGCAACCAAAGTGTCCGTAGTCCTGTACGAGGACGGCTCGGCGTCGGTGGAAGACGACGGTCGCGGCATCCCCGTCGACATCCATCCCAAGAAGAAGGTCCCGGCGGTGCAGGTGATCTTCACCACCTTGCACTCGGGCGGCAAGTTCCACAAGACCGACAAGGATGCAGCCTACCGCATCGCCGGAGGATTACATGGTGTGGGTATATGCGTGAGCAATGCGCTGTCGAAGCGGCTGGAGGTTGACGTCAAACGCGATGGCGCCGCCTACCGCATCGTGTTCGCGGACAACGGAAAGGTGAAGCAGCCGCTCAAGAAGGTCGGCACCGCGGGTCCGAAGGACAGCGGCACGCGCGTGCGCTTCTGGCCGGACCCTCAGTATTTCGACTCCCCTACGATCGTTGCGGCGGACCTCGCGGCGTTGCTGCGCGCCAAGGCCATGCTGCTTCCGGGCGTGAAGTTCACGCTCGGCATAGAGAAGAAGGGAAAGATCGCCACCCAGACCTGGCACTTTCCCGAGGGTATCAAGGGCTACTTCGACGCTGCCATTGCCGGGGCCGAGCCGGTGGCCGACAGCTTCTTCGGCGAGCGCTACGTCGCGGCGCAGTCCGAGTCCGACAGCTTCGCCGAAGGCGAAGGCGCGATGTGGGCCATCGCCTGGACACCGGAGGGCGATCTGGTGACGGAGTCCTACGTCAACATGATTCCCACGCGTCTGGGCGGAACCCATGTTTCCGGTCTGCGCGAGGGCGTGTACAACGCGATCAAGAACTTCATCGATATCCACGCCATGGGTCAGCGCGGCTTGAAAGTCGTGCCGGAGGACGTCTGGTCGCGCGCCAACTTCGTGCTGAGCGTGAAGATGCTAGACCCTCAGTTCAAAGGCCAGGTGAAGAACGAGCTGATCTCGCGCGACGCGGTCAAGCTGGTGGCGCAGATGGTGCGCGATCCGATCGAGCTGTGGCTCAACCAGCACGTCGACGAAGGCAAGCGGATCGCCGAACTCGTCCTGCGACAGGCGCAGGCGCGCACGCGCGCAGCGCAGAAAGTTGAGCGGCGCAAGACTTCGGGCGTCGCGGTGCTCCCGGGCAAGCTTACCGACTGCGCCTCCGACGATCCCGATCGCAACGAAATGTTCATCGTCGAAGGCGATTCCGCGGGCGGTTCGGCCAAGCAGGCGCGCGACAAGGAATTCCAGGCCGTGCTCCCGCTCAAGGGCAAACCCAAGAACACCTGGCAGGACAGCGCCGACACTTTGTATGCGAACAAGGAGATCGAGGCCATCGCGCTGGCGATTGGCGTCGACCATCACAAATCCAGCGATGCTGTGGATCTGTCGGGGCTGCGCTATCGGAAGATCATCATCCTTGCGGACGCCGACGTGGACGGTGCGCACATCCAGGTCCTGTTGCTCACATTGTTCTTCCGCCATTTTCCAAAGCTGATCGAGAGCGGCAACGTGTTCGTTGCGCAACCTCCGTTGTTCCGCATCGACGTCCCTGGACAAGGTAAGGGGAAGCCGGCGCGCAAGCTGTATGCGTTGGACAAGCAGGAGCTGGAAGTGCTCGAGGAAAAGCTGGAGGACGAAGGCGTGAAGCCGGGAAGCTGGACCGTGAGCCGCTTCAAGGGCCTGGGCGAAATGAATCCCGAGCAGCTGTGGGAAACGACGTTGAACCCCGACACGCGCCGTATGCTGCCGGTGTCGCTGGAAGGCGGTATGGAAATTTCGGTGGATATCTTCAACATGATGATGGCCAAGGAGAACGCCTCGCAGCGGCGCGAGTGGATGGAGACCTATGGCAATCTCGTGGAAGCGGACATAACGTAGCGGCCTTCTGGAGAAGGTAGATGGACGGCAAGAAAGGCAAGGACGACAACACGGGCGATCTGTTTGGCGGCACAGACGACGGCGGCACCGCTGTCGTTGAGCGGGAAAAGAAACCCGCCGCGAAGACGCCCGTGAAGGCCGACTCTGGCGGCGGCGCAGGAGGCACTCTGCCGCCGCATTTCGCGCCCATGTCGGGCGAATTCGGCGACGCATTGCCGATCGGTCGGTACGCCTCTACGCAGTATCTCCAGTACGCGATCGCGACCGTGAAGGACCGCGCGCTGCCTCGCGTCGGCGACGGCCAGAAGCCGGTGCAAGGCCGGATTCTGTATTCGATGTGGGACACGGGCACGCGCGCGGGCACCAAGCGCACCAAGTCCGCGGCGGTGGTAGGCGAGGTGCTCGGGAAGCTCCATCCGCATGGCGACCAATCGGTGTACGACGCATTGGTGCGCCTGGCCCAGGACTTCACCATGCGCTATCCGCTCATCGACGGCGAGGGCAACTTTGGTTCCCGCGACGGCGACGAGGCGGCAGCCTACCGCTACACCGAAGCCCGCCTTACCAGGTTCGCGGAAGTGCTGCTGTCGGAGCTGGAGATGGGGACGGTCGACTTCGTCGCCAACTACGATGGCACACGGCAGGAGCCGGTGGTGCTCCCGGCGCGGCTGCCCGTGGTGCTGCTCAACGGCGCCTCCGGCATCGCCGTAGGGATGGCCACGGAAATCCCAAGCCATAACTTGAATGAAGTGGCAAGTGCCGCTATCGCGATGATTCGCGACCCCGAGCTGAGCATGGCGGGCCTGATGAAGCACATCAAGGGGCCCGACTTCCCAGGCGGCGGTCAGATCATCACGCCGCGCGCGGAGCTCAAGGATGCGTATACCAGCGGCCGTGGTTCGGTGCGCGTGCGGGCCCGATGGACCGTCGAGCGTCTGGCGCGCGGGCAGTGGCAGCTGGTGGTACACGAGCTGCCGCCGGGGACCTCGGCTCGCAAGGTGCTCGAGGAGATCGACGCCATCACCAACCCGCAGCCCAAGGCAGGCAAGAAATCGCTGACGCCCGAGCAGACGCGCGAGAAGCAGCTCGTGCTCTCCATGCTGGACACGGGTGGCCGCAGCGTGCGTGACGAGAGCGACCGGACCCATCCGGTGCGGCTGGTGTTCGAGCCCAAGACCGCAAAGATCGACGAGACGGAATTCGTGAATCTCCTGCTGGCGAAAACCAGCCTGGAGACGAACGCGCCTATCAACCTCGTGATGGTGGGGTTGGACGGGCGACCGACTGGCAAGGACTTGCGTGAAATCGTTTCGGAGTGGATCAAGTTCCGCTTCACCACGGTCACGCGCCGCACCCAGCACAAGCTGAATCAGGTGCTGGACCGTATTCACGTCCTCGAGGGGCGCATGATCGTGCTCCTGAACGTGGACAAGGTGATCAAGATCATCCGCAACGCCGATGAGCCGAAGGCGGATCTGATCAAGGCTTTCAAGCTCAGTGACCGCCAGGCCGAGGACATCCTCGAGATGCGCCTGCGCATGTTGGCGAAGCTCGAACACATCAAAGTCGAGCAGGAGCTCGACGAGAAGCGCAAGGAGCAGAAGGGCCTCGAGAAGATTCTCGCCAGCCGCAAGGTGCTGGAGGATCTGGTGGTGAGCGAGATCGAAGCCGACGTCAATACTTTCGGCGACAAGCGGCGTACCAAGATCGAAGAAGCCGAGAAGGCCGAGATCGAGACCCCGGTGATCGACGAGCCGGTGACGGTGATCTTCTCGCACAAGGGCTGGGTGCGCGCACGGCAGGGCTGGGAGGTGGATCCCGCCACGCTCTCTTTCAAGGAGGGCGACGAGCTGTTGGCGCTGATCCAGTGCCGTACCGTCGACCCGGCGATCTTCCTGGACTCAAAGGGGCGCGCTTACACAGTGCAGGCGGGCGAGCTGCCGCCCGGACGCGGCGATGGTGCGCCGGCCTCATCGCTGGTGGAGGTTCAGGAGGGCGCGCACATCATGTACGTAGTCGCCGGCAAGCCGGACACCAACGTCATCGTCGCCTCCAGCAGCGGCTACGGCTTCCTCAGCAAGATCTCCGACATGATGTCGAATCGGCGCGCCGGCCGCGAGTTCATGAGCATCGAGGAGGGCGAGGCACCGGTCGAGCCGTTCATGTTCGAGCCGGCGGAGCGCAGCTACGTGGCGGCGGTCGCGGCGGGCGGCCGCATGTTGCTATTCCCATTGGCCGAACTGAAGCACATGTCCAAGGGGCGTGGGGTGATCGTGATGGGTCTGGAGAAAGAGGAGAAGCTCCTTGCCGTCGCTGTCTCCGATGAGCCCAGGCTCATCGTCCGAGGCAACTCACGCGGCCGGGAGAAGGAGATCGAGATCGCCGGCGCGAAACTGTGGCACTACGCCGGTCATCGCGCGCGCATGGGCCGCGTCCTGCCGGACAAGCTCAAGCCGAGCGCGTTGAAGGTGCCGGCCAAACCGGAAGGACAGTCCTCGTCGAGCTAGACCGGATTTATTCAGGCGATGCGGCGCGGGGGCCTCCCGCGCCGCTTCTAACAGTACGTCAGCTCTTCTCTACCACGCCGCCCTTCCCTTTGCATGTCTTCTCGGTCAGCGGCAGCCAACCCTGGCCTTTGCAGGAGTTCTGACCCTTGCAGCCGTTCTTGGCGGTCGAACACTCGCTCTTACCCTTGCAGGAGTTCACGCCGCTGCAGTGAATGGTGGCCTCGTCGGCTGCGGCCGCTGGCACGGTGGTCTGGCTCACGAACAGGCCCGCTGCTGCGAGTGCAATGGCGGCGCCGGAGAGCGCCCTGACGGTGCTTCGCTTGGTTTGATTCATGTTGTTCCTCTCGAATTGGGGACCACCGCGCTGCATAACTGTGCCCGCCGGTCGCCGGACCGGGCATGGCGCTCCAAGCCTGAGATCCAGACCCGGCGCACTAGTGTACGTCGAGATGCCGCGATTAGATGTAGTCCTTTCTGTAGTCGCGGGGTGACATTGCCCGAACGCCCGCCCACGTGGGAACTCCGGCATGGTCTCGCGTGTCAGGCAACGGTATATTTGCGGCTGGAGGTGCCCAATGAGATTGCTTTCGGAGCGAGAGCGCAGCGAATTGCTGCCGGCGGAACTCGTCGCGTTCGACTCCCCCATTCCGACGCAGATCGTGTCGAGCGACGAGTTCGCTCCCACACCGCAGACTGCCAGGCAGCGCGAGGTGGAAGCGCGGCTCAAGACCCTGGCCGACGAGCTAGCCCATCGGCAGGGGATCAGCCGCCGCCAGTTCCTGCGCACTGCGGCAGGCATGGCGGCCGCGTTCGTCGCTATGAACGACGTCTACGGGCCATTGTTTGGCGTCAGTCGCGCCGAAGCGGCGACGCCGGACATGGCCGACGAACGCGCCAACCAGCTCTCCGGGCAATTTATCTTCGATGGGCACACCCACTTTCTGCGCGAAGACACGCAGCTCGAAGGCTTCGTGCGCATGCGCGAGGCGGTGGGCAAGGCGGGCTGGAACCCGGAGCTCGCAGGCAAGCCCCAAACCATCGAAGACCTCAAGTTCGACAACTATCTCAAGGAGGTCTTCTACGACAGCGACACCAAGATCGCATTGATCAGCAGCGCACCTTCCGACGTTGCGGCCGACTGGGTCCTCACCAACCAGATGACCGCGGAGGCGCGCGCCAGAGTGAACGAGCTGCTGGGCTCGCGGCGCATGTTGAGTCATGCGATCTTTACTCCCGGCCAACGCGGCTGGCTGGACGAGGTCGACCGCGCCATCGCGGAAGATCAGCCCGACTCGTTCAAGGGCTACACCATCGGTGACAATACGCACAAGGACTCGAGCCGCTACCCGTGGCGGATGGACGATGAGAACGTGGTCTATCCGTTCTACGACAAGGCGTGGAAAGCGGGGATCCGCAATATCTGCGTGCACAAGGGGCTGTTTCCGCCCTCGGTCGAACGCCAATATCCGCATCTGCGCGCCTACTGCGATGTACGCGACGTGGGCCAGGCGGCGAAGGACTGGCCGATGCTGAACTTCATCATCTACCACGCTGCATACCGCTTTCCCGGGGGCGGCACGCCAGAAGAAGCGCTCGCAGAGTTCGAGAAGAGCGGCCGTATCGACTGGGTCACCGATCTCGCCGAAATCTCCGGTAAGTATGGCGTAAGTAACGTCTACGGGGATCTCGGCCAGGTATTCGCTACGACCACGGTGGCGCAGCCGCGGCTGTGCGCGGCAATCATGGGCACGTTGATAAAGGGCCTCGGCGCGGACCGCGTGGTCTGGGGTTCGGACGCCGTGTGGACCGGTGCGCCGCAGTGGCAGATCGAGGGTCTGAGGCGGTTGGAAATTCCCGAGGACATGCAGGCCAAATATGGTTTTGCGCCGCTGGGTCTGGCGACCGGACCGGTGAAGAGCGCGATCTTCGGCGAGACCTCGGCCCGGCTATACGGCATCGAGCCGACCAGCTACGCTGGCGCTGGCGACCGTCTCGCCGAGCTGAAGGCGGCCCACCGCAAGACCGGAGGCGGACCGAGCAATCTGCGCTACGGCTACATCGCGCGGAGCTAGTCTAGAGCTTTATTTAAAAATTTTCGGTGTGCGGCCTGAGTTCCAGCTCCCAGGTCCACGCGCTGCGATGCTGGCGATGCAAATGCAGGTATTCGCGCGCGATAGCATCGGGGTCGAGAAAGCGGTCCGATGCACGCTCTTCCGCGCTTTTCGCGTAGCTCGACGCGATGCCGCCGTCGATCACGATGTGGGCGACGTGGATACCCTTAGGCGCGAGTTCGCGGGCCATGCTTTGCGCGAGCCCGCGCAGCGCGAACTTGCCCATCGCAAAACCCGATGATTGCGCAAATCCCTTGACGCTCGCGGTAGCGCCGGTGAACAGAATCGTGCCGCGCCCCGCCTTCATCATTCTCCGAACGGCTTGTTGCGCGACGAGGAATCCACCGAAACAGCCGACCATCCACGCCCGCTGAACTTCGGCGGGGTCGAGCGCTTCGACTGGGCCTCGCACCCTTCGACCTGCATTGTAGACCACTACAGATGGCGTACCGAGCTGAGCATCCACGCTGGAGAACATGCGCTCTACCTGAGCCGCGTCGGACGCGTCGCAGGCGAGCACAATCGCGCTTGTCTCCGCCACCAGTGCGGAGAGTTTGTCGGTATTGCGCGCAGCCAACGCTACCGCCATCCCCTCGCGCGCGAACAGCCGCGCCAGCGAAGCGCTCAGGCCCGAACCAGCGCCGACGATCAAGGCAGTCTCTCGTTCCACGTGCACGTCTCCTCAAGTTGCGCGTCGCCGGATTATCTCCCGATTCCCAGGCCGTCGTTGCGCAATGCTGGGCCGCGTCGCGCCGCATCCGCAGCCAGTGTCGCCGGGCGCCATTGGAAGCGTGGCGCGGGCAGGAGCCGATCCAGCAGCGGGACCAGAGGTGTGGCGAGAAACAATCCCCAGATCAGCGCGTTGGGTCGGAACAGCACGTACTGCCAGAAGAACGCGATGGCGGCGACCAATAGGGCGTAGAGCAGCCTTGCGTGTTGTTGATTGGGAATCGTCATCGGGTCCGAGATCATGAAAAAGGCGAACAGCAGCAGTGCGCCGCTTTGCAACTGATGAAACAGAACACCCCAGTTTTGTCCGAGGTAGGTCACGCGCAGCAGGACGAATCCCAGCCAGCAGGCCAGAAACATCCAGCTCACGTCCCAGCGGCGGGCGCGGCGAGTAACCAGCGCGCCTAGCACCACGACCCAGCAGGCGAGCGCAAGATCGCTGCCCCATTGTCCGGGCGCGACCCAGGCGCCGGGGAGAAGTAGCAGCGCGGCGATAACGCCGAGATTCGCGGGATTGTAGAGATGCTTGCCATTCACGCGCAGCCAGAACTTTGCGCTGATGGCGAGCGCCGCCGCGAGCGGATGGACCCACAGATTGTCCGCACGCAGCAGGATTGACAGGCCGAAGCAGGTGATGATCGCGCTCAGCATGCCGACGCGCTTCAGTCCCAGCACGCGCACGCACACGAGCTGAGTGGCGAGTCCGCTCGCAAACGTCAAGAGCCACTGTTCCGGCCGCAGACTGAAGTCGCGCAGCCATACGCCGACGGTCAGCAGCGTTGCGAGGAACGCAATCTGGTAGAGGCGGGCGTCAAGAGGCATAAGAAGCCGTGACTCGTAAGAGCCGTGACTCGTGATTCGTGACTCGTGATTTGTCAAAAAAAACCATAGAGCCGGATCACCGCCACAACCGCTCCCACCATTGACGTTGCGCCACCGCCTTGAGGTCCATGCGGGCGCGCACGTTCTTGATGTCCCATCCGGTGAGCGAGGACAGCGTCTGTGCTTCCTTCTCCTGGCGCCGCACGAGCGCGTCGAAGTATAGTTTCGCCTCAGGACAGGCGTCGGGCCGGCCGCGCCAGGGGTGGCGCAGGACATACCGGGCCTGGAAGTTCTCGCGGTCGCCGGTCTCCTGGAACATGAGATCCTCAGGGAATGTTTGCGGCGTGTAGCGCACGTGCAGCCGCGTCACCATCACCGGCGTGCCGGCCACTTGTCGCTTCCACCTCGCGCCAGGAGCAGTGCGAGGCATGGTACCGATGTCCACCTGGTCTTCGTCGTCGAACCAGAACACGCCGGCTGCACGCAGCTCGTCGGGCGACAGCGGATCGGCCGCGCAGGGGTCGCACCAGCCCATGTCCCAGAAATATTCCGTGAATACCACGCGCTGGTCTTGCGCCTTGGCCTGTCGCTCGAACAGGGAACGGTAGAAGCTCGCGAAGTCGCTGCGGATATACACCGGCAGATCCATGTTCGCAGGCAACTTGACGGTCCGGTAGTTGGTCGCCTCTACGCGCCCATGGCGTGTGAGCACATAGGCGATCAGGTCCTGGGGCCCGTCCGCGTTGACCATGCCCAGCCGCAGCGGAAGCATGAATTTTTCCGATTCGTAGGCGAACTGCAGCGGCCGCAGATACGTGAGGCCGGTCCGTGCCTGCTCCTTGATGTTGACCTTGGCGACGAAGAACTTCATGTCCTGGCGGATGTAGGGTTTGAGCGCCTTCGAGGCTCCCTTGGGAATGCGGTAGCCGTTCTCCAGCAGCCAGGTCTCCAGGCCGTCGGACTCGCGTGCCGAGAGGATCACGATGTCGTACTCGCCGACCGTATAAGACGCTTCCACCGCCACACCCAGCGCGCGGCTCCGCTCGTCCTTCGATTCCTTCTGGACCGCGCTGCGTGCTGCGATGCCCACGGATGCGGGAGCGTAGAGCTCGCGCACGCACGGGTCTGCGTCGTAGTATTCCGCCAGACGTGGCGCGCTGTAGGAGTCGATGCGATCGAAGATCTTGCGCTCGCCCACGTGGATCTGCCCCTCCTTGAGGACCTGCGGTACCGGGACGACCAGCGCGAACTCATCGAGGCTGCCGTGGTAGTCGCTCAGCATGCTGATAACGGTGCGGTTGCCGTCGCGGACCAGGATCACCTGCGACGCCTTGTTGAACAGAGAGGCATCGGCCTTGCCGACGTAGAATCCGCAGAACGCTCGTGCCGGGCCAGCGGCCAGGATCAAAACGGCGCCCCAAAGGGCTAGAGTGGCAGCGGCCAGGGCAGACAACCGATTTCGGGGCATGGCTCCTCCTGTGGAAGGGTCGAGCCCCTGTCAACGCACGTCGGGTATTGTTGGGGTTAAGGTCCGACCAAGAACGGCATTGCGGCCGTCCACGCGCTGGGGTAACCGGAAAGGAGTGAACCGATGCAACGAGCCACGCCAGCAGAGTCGACAACTGCTCTGTCGATGGCGAACGCGTGACGCCGCAGCCGGGCGGGTACTACGGGGGCTGGATCACATCCGAAGTCGTTGGGCCATTCAAAGGCGAAACGGGCAGCGCGGGGTGGTAGCTGTCGTTCCGCGAACAGTCGCCTCTGCCTCCGGCGCGTGGATCAATGCAGGTGCTTGCGCCCCTTGCCGCTCGGGGTGGGTTCGGACGACACGCTGGTTTGCCCGTTGGCGCTGCGTTCGATCCAGCTGCGCGAGAACAGCTCGTTGACGTGCGTGACGACCTCCGCCACTTCGGACGGGCTGAAGTGCCGCGACAGGATATTGGAGATATCCTCGACCATCCGCCGGCGCTGGGCCTCGTGGATGGAATCTGGGTTGGGGCCCACGAACACGATACCGATCTCGTCGCGCCCATCCTCGTGATAATAGGAAAGCTGGATCTCGGTGGCCTGCTCGCAGTAACGGCACAGCGCCTGGAGCGAGTCCTCGACGATCTTGCGGAAATTGCGGCCGACATCGCCGGTCCAACAGATCTCCAGCAGCCGTCGGCGCGCGTCGAATACGACGCCGGGCTCATCCCGGTGCACGCTCTTCGCCTCGTCGATGTTCTCCACGTCCAGGTAGTCGAGCCAGGGCTGGAGCGCGACCTCGATCTGTGTGAGCGTCACGCCGGCGCGGAGCTGAACGTTGCCGTGTAGATGGACCTCGACTCGCATTTTGGATTGTCCCCCTGGGGTGTGTGGTCTGACGCCGCGCAGCGCATAGTTTACTCGGACCGCGCGGGATCCGACAGCCGACCGGATCTTGCGGGCGTTCGCGGACTGCCGGCATCCGAATAACGGTACAATGCGTCTCGTTTTTCTGACATCGGCTCTCCGCTCTCGGCTCTCGGACGCGACTAGGTAGGTTGCGCCGCATGCCGACGGCTGATAGCCGACAGCCGAAATGCAAGCTGTCCTGACCCGCTTCCGGGCATTGCATCCCAGCCGCCGCGCAGTGGTCCTGATTCTGGCCGCCGTGATCTGCTTTTCAGTGCTCGAGACCACCGGGAAGTATCTCAGCCAGTACTACCCTGTGATCGAGGTGGTATGGGCCCGCTACACCGTGCACGCCTTGTTGATGGTGGTGCTGTTGGCGCCGCGCGTGGGCTGGACCATGGTGCGCACCGCACAGCCGGTCGGGCAGATCCTGCGTGCCGCGCTACTGATGGGCTCCACCCTGTGCAACTTCGCTGCTCTGTCTTTTCTGCCCCTGGCCGAAGTCAAAGCGATCAGCTTCGTGTCTCCGCTCCTGGTGACCATCTTCGCTGTCTGGCTGCTCAAAGAGAAGGTCACCCGGCCCCGGTGGATCGCAGTGGTGGTTGGTTTCCTGGGGACGCTGTTCATCGTCCGACCCGGAAGCGACATGTTGTCCTGGGCGTCGCTGTTGGCCCTGGGCACGGCGCTGTGCTACAGCCTGTACCAGATTATGACGCGCAAGTTCAGCGAGGACGAAGACCCGCTCGCGACGCTGTTCTATACCGCCATTGTCGGTTGCGCAGCGCTGAGCTTGGTGGTGCCGTTCTTATGGGTCACGCCATCGAGCGCGCATCTGGGTCTGTTCCTGTTGCTGGGAACAGTGGGCGCGGTTGGACACTTTCTGCTTATCAAAGCGTTGGAGATCGAACGCGCCTCCGCGCTGTCGCCGTTCGGATACAGTCAACTGCTCTGGGTGACGCTGCTGGGGTTCCTGGTGTTCGGCCAGCTCCCCGATCGCCACGCCGTCATTGGCATGGCGATCATCGTCGGCAGCGGGCTGTACGTGGCCTGGGGCCACCGGGCCCGGAATAACGAGGAGCCGGATAGCGCGATCGAGTGATCGCGCTGATCAGGCGAGAGGCGCCGATCTGGAGCGCAGACTGCTGGCCGACTGCAGGGGCCTGTCTGCAGCCTCTCTACTTCTTAGTCATTCCGGCGCAAGCGGCGATCCAGGAACGACGCTGGATTCCGGCTTGCGCCGGAATGACGAGCAAGAGGCGTTACTGCACCGTAAATTTCAGTTCTTTCAACACCTGATCGCTGGCATCGCTGATCGTAACGGTCCAGTCGCCGGCCTTCCATGCGGTCTTGCTGGACCAGGTGCGCCAGGTGCTGCCTCCGACCTTCAGGGTGACGGTGTCGACGCTGTCGCCGACCTTCCAACTCACTTTGACCGGATCCGATGTGCCGCCGGTCAGTTTCAACCACAGGTATACCTTGTCGTTGACCGCAAACGTCGTCGCTTCCTCCGTGATGTTGCGATCTTGTACCCCCTTTCCGAGCTTGGCATCGGCGACCTGCAGACCTTCAGCAGATGCGATCGGAAGCAGCATCGCAGACGCAATCAGAGCAGATGCAACCAAGGCGAGCAGCTGAATCTTCATGGCAAGACCTCCTGTTACGGGTTTACGACGGGCGGCTTGGGCGGAGCTATGACGGACGGGTACAGCGTCCGGGTAAAGACGAATCGACGCAAGCAAAAGTCGTACGACGCTACAGGATAATACATTCCGGCGGGCTCTGGCATCCGCGCTGCGGCTCGCCGAATAGGCTCCGACCAACGGCGTGCAGGCTGGGCTCACCTGACATCCGAAGGCGAAAACACCGGCTGGTCCGCGTTGAGCTGCGCCGCGTCCTCCCGGTCCTGCTCGAACAGGCTTTCCAACTCCTTCGCCGCATCGATGGCGGTCTGGCGCAGCTGGGTTTCATCGTGGTACACGGCGTGCTGGCGCGCCAGTGTTTGTTGGTCGTGCGCTTGGAAGCGCGTCACGGTGAGCTGCGCATCCCATTCGGACACACGCAGCGCCGTGAGCACCTCCTCGGCCAGATGCAGCGAGGAACGGAACGTCTCACGCTCGATCAGCTCGCAGCCCACGTCCATGAGCCGGTAAGCGTGGAAACGATTGCGGGCGCGGGCGTAGATCTTGAGCTGCGGGAAATGCCGGCGCACCGTTTCGGCCGTCAGGATGGAAGCCTCCACGTCGTCGATGGCGAGGACAAAGATCTTGGCGCGATCGGCCCTGGCCGCGCGCAACAGGTCCAGCCGCGACGCGTCGCCATAGTAAACCTTGCTTCCGAAACGACGTACGCTCTCTACCTGCTCGGGGTTGCGGTCCAACGCGGTGAAAGGGATCTTCTTCACGTACAAAATACGTCCAACGATCTGTCCCACGCGGCCGAAGCCCGCGATGATGACCTTGCTGTCGCCGGCTTCGATGTTGTCGAACTGTTCCTCGGCGCGGGGCTTGCGCAGCTTGCGCGAGAGCGCATCGTTGAACGCGAGCGCGAACGGTGTTGCCGCCATGGACAACGTCACCACCACTACCAGCTGGTCGACCAGTTGCGCGTCCATGATCCGGTAACCCGCCGCGAGGCTGAACAGAACGAACGCGAATTCCCCACCCTGAGACAGGGCGGCCGCGAGGCTGCGCGCCGACTCCGCTGCGTGCCCGGCCAACCTGGCGATGGCGAATACGATCGCGGCCTTCATCAACATCAGGCCGGCTACCGCCGCCACGATCGTCAGCGGTTCGCGCGCGATGACGCCCAGGTCGACCGACATGCCGACCGAGATGAAGAACAGGCCCAGCAGCAGCCCTTTGAACGGCTCGATGGCCGCCTCCAGCTCGTGGCGGTACTCGGAGTCGGCCAGCAGCACGCCGGCGAGAAAGGCCCCGAGCGACATCGACAGTCCTACCGCGGACATCAGCAGCGACACGCTGATCACTACCAGCAGCGCGGCTGCTGTGAAGATCTCCTGAATGTCGGCGCGCGCGACGACATCGAACACCGGCTTCAGCACGATACGGCCGCCGACGACTACTGCCGCGATGACTGCCAGCGCCTTGAGTCCGGCGAGCCACGGATTGATTGCGTGCGCTACGGCAGGGCCGGCCGCGAGCAAGGGGATCAGCGCCAGCAACGGGATCACCGCCAGGTCCTGGAACAACAGGATGGCGAACGCCGAGCGGCCATAGCGAGTGGTGAGTTGCTTGCGCTCGGCCAGGATCTGCAGCACGAATGCCGTAGAGGACATGGCCAGGGCAAAGCCGATGACTGTCGCGCTCTGCCAGCTTGTGCCGAAGGCGAACGCGATCAGTCCCAGCACGAGTGCAGTCAGCAGCACCTGCGCGCCGCCCAGCCCGAACACGGACTTGCGCAGTACCCAGAGTCGTGAGGGCTGCAGCTCCAGACCGATGACGAACAGCAGGAGCACGACACCCAGCTCCGCGAAGTGCATGATGCTGTCGACGTTCGCGACCAACCGCAGCACCGACGGGCCGATGACGACACCCGCCGCCAGATAGCCGAGGATAGCCCCGAGCTTGAAGCGACGAAACAGCGGGACGGCGAGGACAGCGGCGGCAAGAAAGATTGCCGTTTCGGCAAGTTGCGGCATGGGGGATGAGGCGCGGGGGTGACCCCGGGCAATGGGCTACGGAGATGGCCGATAGCATAGCAGGAGGTGGTGATGGGAGAAGAGCCGGCACACACCAGCAGTGGCTGGCTACAAGTCTGCACGCTCCATGAGCTGTCTCGTGCGGGCGTAAGAACGCTCGCGCTGCCGGAGCTGAACGTGGCGGTATTCCGGCTCGCCGATGGGAGAGTGTTCGCCATCGAAGACCGCTGCCCGCATCGGGGTGCACGGCTCTCCGCGGGCGTGATCTACGACGCAGACAAGATCGCGTGTCTCGATCACGGTTGGGGCATCCGCCTCGCCGATGGCGAGGCAGAGGCGCCCGAGCAAGGCTGCGTGCTGACCTTCCCGGTCAAAGTCGAGGACGGATTGGTCTTTGTGCTGATTGCTAGGCGCGCGCCGGACGCGCCGTCTTGAGCGTGACCAATTCCTCGGCTACCGTGGGATGGATGGCGACCGTGTCGTCGAAGTCGTGCTTGGTGGCACCCATGTGCAGCGCGACCGCAAACCCCTGCAGGATTTCGTCGGCGCCTGGCCCGATCACGTGACAACCCACGACCTTCTCCTCGGGGCCGGCCACCACCAGCTTGATGGCCGTCTTCATTTTTCCCATGATGAACGCGTGATACATGGGCGTGAAGCGCGCCTCGTACACCCTCACTGCATCCGCACCTAGGCGGTGAACTGCCTCGGCCTCGGTCAGCCCGACCGCGCCCAGCGGCGGATGGCTGAAGATGACCGTGGGAATGTTCTCGTACACCAGGCGCCGGTCCTTCATGCCACCGAACACGCGATCCGCGAGTCTGCGACCGGCCGCGATGGCCACCGGCGTGAGTGCGACGTGGTCGCACACGTCGCCGATCGCGTAGACACCCGGTACCTCGGTTTCCTGGTAGCCGTCGGTCCGGATGAAGCCCAGCTTGTCGGTGGCGACTCCGGTTGCGGACAAGTCGAGCCCAGCGGTGCGGGGCGCGCGGCCGATCGCCCAGATCACCGTATCGAAGCCCGTCAGCCGCATGCCCGTCGCGCACATCAGCGTAACCTTGCCCTTGGCGTCGCGCTCGAGTCCGACGATCTGCGTGTTCTCCTGGAGCTGAATGCCGTCCGCGCGCATGTGCTCCATGAGGGTCTCGCGCACGAGGACGTCGAAGCTCATCAGGAGCTGCTCGCGTCGCAATGCCACCGTGACCTCGGCCCCCAGCGCATTCAGCACGCCGGCAAACTCGGCGGCCACGTAGCCGGCGCCGACGATGGCGACCTTGTCGGGGCGGCGCTCGAGCTCAAAGAAACCGTCGGATGTGATCCCATGCGCCGCGCCGGTGAGCTCCGGGACGGTCGGATGCCCCCCGGTGGCGATGACGACCTTGTCGCCGCTGATGCGCTCGCCATCGACCACCACCGTCTTGGGCCCGATGAAGCGCGCGTTGCCGCGGACCACGTCGACGCGATTGGTGGCCAGCGCTTCGGCGTAGCGGCCGTTGAGATCGAGCACGTAGGCGTCGCGGTTGCGCTTGAGGTGATCCCAGTGGAACTCGTGCTTGCCCAGTGTGAAGCCGTAGTCCGCCGCATCGTGCAGCGCATGGGCCAGCTGCGCGGCGTTCCACATGATCTTCTTCGGCACGCACCCGACGTTCACGCAGGTGCCTCCCAGGCGGCCGCGCTCGATCAGCGCCGCCTTGGCGCCGTGCTGGGCAGCCCGGTTGGAGATGGCGACGCCGCCGCTGCCGCCGCCGATGGTCAGAAGGTCGTAATGTCGGGTCATGGTGCCTGAGAGGTCTCCGCGTTAGGTCGCAGTTTGCCGGAAGCCGGGCCCATCCCTCAAGAACCGGTTTTCCGGCAACGGACGACACTGTGCCATGGGCAGACGCAAAGCACTGATAACCGGCGCCACGGGCATCTCAGTCTGACGCGTTTGATGGCCGACAAGGGCCCGGTTTGGGATCGCATCGTGGCTGAGCACAAGCTGCAGCCGTATCGCTGCCAGGAATTTAGCGGCGTGGGCCTTCGGCGATTTCGTGTTTGCTTCCGACTACGACATCGTCTCGGACACCAGCAAGGCGCGCCGCTTCGGTTTCCGCGAGTGCGTCGACACGGAGGAGATGTTCCTGCCCCTGTTCGCGGAGTTCAGGCGCAGTCGGATCGTCCTCTGACCAGTCGTCTCGGCCGCGAGTCAAGAAAAATGCGAGCCGTTGCGCAGAGCGGCGCGTTTGCGAGATGATCTGCTGCTGACGGTCTGGCTAATCCTCGGCGACCGCGATCGCTGATCGCCTGCCTCGTCACTTCTCCTTGTTCGTATTGATCGTGCCCGTTGCTGCTCCGCCCGGCGTGGTTCCGGGCTGCGCGGGTGTGAAGGTAGAAGAGCCCTGCACGGCGTTGGGTCCGGGCTTCACCTGGCCGGGGGACTCGGGGCGTGTTTGCGCGCCCGCTGGGTTTGTAGTGTCGGCAACCGCACTGGCGGGGCTGGTCAGAACCCAGACCGACAAGGCCAACAGCCCATAGAGGCAAGCCGGTCTAATCAGTTTTGAACTTGATGCATGCATGAGTCTAAACTCCTCTGCTGGTCAGTCAGTCGATGGGCACGGAAGCTCTCGAGCTTGCACTCGTTCGAGCATTCGAGGCGCAGTCGCGGCGCTCCGTGACCGCCCGTCCCGTCATCGTCACAGCTGCCGCCAACCCGAGCGTTTCCCGG
>JBGPPC010000041.1:0-18927 GCA_041488355.1 Gammaproteobacteria bacterium | reverse complement strand
GCTCCACCGTCTCTTCGGCGCTCACGATCAGCTTCACCTGACGGTCATAGAACTCGTCCACCAGCCAGGTGAACCGCCGCAGGCTCTCGCTCTGATTCGGACGAAAACGCGGCACGCCCGAGACCAGGACCGTATGGTAGCGCCGCGCCAGCTCGATGTAATCTGTCGTCGCGCGCGGCCCCTCGCACAGCTCCGCGAATCCGAACCAGATCGTACCCGGCGCAGCGCGGCGCGCCAGCACCTGGCGGCCCTCGAGTTCGATACGGACCTGCGCTGTTCCAGGCTCTCCTGCCACACCCAGGAAAGCGTCTTCCAGCGCCCGCTCCGCGTCCGCGTTCAGGGGCTGATGATAGACGCCAGCACGCGTCAGCGCACGCAGCCGGTAGTCACTCGCACCGTCCATCTGCACTGGTTCCAAGGTGGTTTTGATCAACTCGATCGCAGGCAGAAATTGCGCTCGCTGCAGTCCGTGGGCGTACAGCTCATCGGGGTGCTGGTTGGACGTTGTGACCAGCACCGTCCGCTGCTCGAACAGGCTCTCCAGCAACCCACGCATCAGCATCGCATCGCCGATGTCGCTCACGTGGAACTCGTCCAGGCACAGCAGCTGCGTCTCTCGCGCCATGCGCGCCGCGATGAGCTTCAGTGGATCGACCTCGCCCTGCAGCTCTCGCAAGTTGTGGTGAATGCTCTGCATGAAGCGATGGAAGTGGACACGCTGCTTTTTCGCGAACGGAACGAGGTGAAAAAATTCATCCATCAGGAAGCTTTTGCCACGCCCCACGGGACCCCACAAATAGATGCCGGATACCCGCTGCGGACGCGACCAGAGCCGCAGCCATGGGCGTCGATTCTTTTGCAGCGCATCCAGTTCCTGGTACAGGCGCTGAAACGCGCTGAGCGCGCGCTGCTGAGAAGGGTCGAGCGTGAAACCGTGACGCTGCGCGATCTGTTGGAATTGGCCGAGCAGGCCCGTCTGAGATAGATCGAACGCCGCCGAGTTGCCTGGCGCTGAGGCGGTGCTCATGGCCTTAGTGTCCTGAGTCGTAAGTTCGCCGCAGAAAACCGTCCAGTTGGCCGCCATGCTGTGTTGCGAAGCCTCGCCGTGGTGCCCGCCACTGCCGAGGCTTCGCGCCTTGCCTGGCGGCCAACTGGACGGTTTTCCAGTCGGGGCCGAGGCTCTTGCAGTTCACCCACACAATCGAACTTACGACTCAGGACACCAGCGAGAACCTCAATAGTTCAGCGCGCGCTTGTGCACCCCGAGCGCGGCCTCATGCATCGCTTCGGACAGGGTGGGATGCGCATGCACGATGATCGCGATATCCTCGCTAGTGGCACCAAACTCCATGGCCACGACGGCCTCGGCGATGAGCTCGGAAGCATACGGTCCGATCACGTGGACGCCCAGAATCCGGTCGGTGTTGGCATCGGCCAGCATCTTCACGAATCCGGCCGTCTCGCCCAGTGCCCGAGCGCGTCCGCTGACGCTGAAAGGAAAGTGCCCGGCGCGGTACTGCACACCCGCTTGTTTCAACTGCTGCTCGGTCTTGCCCACCCAAGCGATCTCGGGTGAGGTGTAGATGACCCAAGGGATCGTCTCCAAATTGACATGACTGTCCTGGCCCGCGATGGTCTCGGCTACAGCCACGCCCTCCTCCGATGACTTATGGGCAAGCATGGGGCCGCGCACTACGTCCCCGATAGCGAAGACGTGTGGGAGATTGGTACGATTGCGGTCGTCTACCTCGATGTAGCCGCGTGCGTCCAACTTGAGACCAACTGCCTCTGCACCCAGGCCACTCGAATTCGGCACCCTTCCTATAGCTACGATCAACTTGTCGTACTCGTTGACCTGCGTATTGCCGTCCTTATTCTGCCACGTAACGCTGAGGGCTTTTTTGACGGCGTTCACCGAAGCGACCTTGGCGCCGGTGTAGATCTTCAGATCGAGTGTGCCGTTGAACACACGGAACGCTTCCTTGGCCACCTGCTCGTCGGCCGCAGGCAGGAACGACGGCAGCGCCTCCAAAATGTTGACGTCGGAGCCCAGTCGCTTCCAGACGCTCCCCATCTCCAGCCCAATCACTCCGGCACCGATCACGCAGAGGCGCTTCGGAACCTCAGGGAACGCCAGCGCTCCCACGTTGTCGACGATGCGGTCGTTGTCCACGGGCGCCTCGGGCAACTGGCGCGCGAGCGAGCCGGTGGCGATGATGACGTTGCTGGCCTCGATGGTCTGGACCTCGTCGCCATCCCGCACTTCGATTCGGTAATGCTCGCCCACACCGGCAAAGCGACCCTGCCCGTGCAGCGAAGCAACCTTGTTTTTGCGGAACAGGGCCGCGATGCCGGCAGTGAAGCTGTCCACGATCTTGTCTTTGCGCGCCAGCATCGTGGCCAGATCGAAGCTCACTCCCTCGACCTTGATGCCATGCTCGGGGAATTTGTGCAGTACGCGCTCGTAGTCCTCCGAGGATTCCAGCAGCGCTTTGGAAGGAATACAACCCACGTTGAGGCAGGTACCGCCCAGGCTGGGTTTGCCCTTCGGGTTCTTGAAATCGTCGATGCAGACGGTCTTGAAGCCCAGCTGAGCGGCACGGATAGCCGCGGTATAGCCGCCGGGCCCCGCGCCGATTACGGCAACGTCGTAGAGATCTGCCATCTGAGACCTGGTGAGGGGTGAAGGGTGGAAGCGTGAAGGGCAAACGCGTGATGGGTCGGGTGATCTGCGCCGTTACCCTTCACGCATTCACCCTTCACTTGCTTTCAAAGGTCGAGCAGCATGCGCGCCGGATCTTCCAGCGCATCCTTGATCGCCACCAGCGACAGCACAGCCTCCCGCCCGTCGATGGTGCGATGGTCGTAGGACAGGGCCAGATAGTTCATCGGCCGGATCACGATCTGACCGTTTTCCACCACCGGGCGCTCCTTCGTCGCATGAATGCCGAGGATGGCGCTCTGCGGTGGGTTGATGATGGGCGTGGACAGCATCGAGCCGAACACCCCGCCGTTGGAGATCGAGAAAGTGCCACCGGTCAGCTCTTCGATGCCGAGCTTGCCCTCCTGAGCGCGCTTGCCGAAATCAGCGATGATTTTCTCGATGTCGGCCAACGACAGCTGGTCGGCGTCCCGGATGATAGGGACCACGAGGCCGCGGGGACTCGCCACTGCAATCCCGATGTCGAAATAGCCGTGGTAGACGATGTCGGTGCCGTCAACAGAGGCATTGACCACCGGGTATTTTTTCAGCGCGTGGACCGACGCCTTCACGAAGAACGACATGAACCCGAGCCGCACGCCATGGTCCTTCTCGAACCGTTCTTGATACTTCTTGCGCAGCTCCATCACGGGCTGCATGTTGACCTCGTTGAACGTGGTCAGGATCGCGGCCGTGGACTGCGATTGCACCAGGCGTTCGGCGATGCGCTGGCGCAGCCGCGACATCGCGACGCGTTGCTCGGGCCGATCCTTCAATACCTGATTGACGTCGATCGGGGAGGGAACCGGGGCCAGCGCAGGAGCGACGTTCTTCGCCGCTGGCTCGGCGCTCGGCCGAGGTAGGACGGCGACGACGTCTTCCTTGGTGACACGGCCGCCCCGCCCGGTGCCCGGAACTGCGCTGAGGTCGATCCTGTTCTCCGCCGCCAGCTTGCGCGCTGCAGGCAGCGCGATGGGTTCCGACGCCGGCTTGGTTTGTGTCCTGGCTTCTGGCTTTGGCTCTTTGTTCACAGGCGCCACCACCGCGACGGCAACTTTGCTGGGCGCCGGTGCTTTGGCGTCGGTGTCGATGGTCGCGATCACTTCATTGCTCACCACCGTGCCGCCGTCGCCTTTGACGATCTTCGTGAGCAGCCCGGCCTGTGGCGCCGGCAGCTCGAGAACCACCTTGTCGGTCTCGATATCGATCAGGTTCTCGTCCCGCTGCACGTACTCTCCGGGTTTCTTGTGCCAGGCCAGCAGCGTCGCCTCCGAAACCGACTCGGACAGCTGTGGAACCTTTACCTCAATTAGCATGTGCTCTCCGATCGCTCGATCGCTATGGCCGCCCGACGTCTCAGACGCCGTGAGTCAACGCGGCGTCCACCACGGCCTTCTGCTGTTCGTTGTGTAGCGCCAGGTAGCCCGCGGCCGGCGAAGCCGACGACGGACGCAGCGCGTAGCTCATCTTCTGCGTCGGCAGCAGGTGTCGAAGCAGGTAGTGCTGGATGCGATGCCAGGCGCCCTGGTTGCCTGGTTCTTCCTGACACCAGACGATCTCGCGCGCCTTGGCGTAGCGGTCAATCTGCGCCTTGAACTCGTCGTGGGGAAAAGGATACAACTGCTCCAGCCGCACGATCGCGATGTCGCTGATACCGCGCTCGCGTCGCGCTGCGCGCACATCGTAATAGACCTTGCCGCTGCAAAACACAACTCGCTTCACCTCGTTCGGGTTGAGATTGTCCGATTCACCGATGACAGGCTGGAAGCCGCCTGCGGCCAGCTCCTCGAGGCTCGACACCGATTCCTTGTGGCGCAGCATGCTCTTGGGGCTGAAGATGATCAACGGCTTGCGGAAGGTGCGCATCATCTGTCGCCGCAGCATGTGGAACATCTGCGCCGGCGTGGAGGGCACGCAGATCTGCATGTTGTAGTCCGCGCACAGTTGCAGAAAGCGTTCCAGGCGCGCAGACGAGTGCTCCGGACCCTGACCTTCGTAGCCGTGTGGGAGCATCAGGACCAGACCACACATGCGGCCCCACTTGACCTCGCCCGACGCGATGAACTGATCGATCACCACTTGTGCGCCGTTGACGAAGTCGCCGAACTGCGCTTCCCAGAGCACCAACTCGTTGGGCTCGGCGGTGGCGTAGCCGTACTCGAATCCCAGCACCGCCTCTTCGGACAAGACCGAGTCGATCGTCACGAAGTCGGGTTGATTCTCGGCGATGTGCTGCAGCGGTACCCAGGTGCCGGCGTCCCAGCGTGCGCGCGCCTGGTCGTGCAGCACCGCGTGCCGATGGAAGAAGGTGCCGCGACCGCTGTCCTGACCGGATATGCGTACGGCGTAGCCGTCCTTGAGCAGCGCAGCGTAGGCCAGGTTCTCCGCCATCCCCCAGTCCAGGGGGAGCTTGCCCTGGCCCATCTGGCGGCGATCGGCGATCACCTTCTCCACGCGCGGATGCAGCTTGAATTCCGGCGGGACGGCAGTCAGCTTGTCCGCCAGGGATTTGAGTTCGGCCATCGGCACCGCGGTGTCCACTTTCTCGTTCCACTTGGCGCCCTTGAACTTCTCCCAGTTTACGGCGTAAGGCGGCCGATAGTTGGACAGGATGGTCTTGTTTGTGTGGTAGCCACCATCGAGCGCCGCGCGGTAGGCCTTGATCATCTGATCCGGGTCTTCCGGCTGGATCACGCCCTGCTCGGCGAGCTTATCGGCGTAGAGCTTGCGCGTCCCCGGATGCTGGGCGACGAGCTTATACATCATCGGCTGTGTGACCATCGGCTCGTCCTGCTCGTTGTGGCCGTGGCGCCGGAAGCACACCAGATCGACCACCACGTCTTTGTGGAACTCGGCTCGAAAATCGAGCGCGATCTCGGTGGCGAGCACCACGGCCTCGGGGTCGTCGCCATTGACGTGGAACACCGGCGCCTCGACCATCTTGACTACGTCGGTGCAGTACAAGGTCGATCGTGCGTCGCGCGTGTCCGAGGTGGTGAAACCGATCTGGTTGTTGATGATGATGTGCACCGTCCCGCCGGTGCGGTAGCCGCGCGTCTGCGACAGGTTGAGCGTTTCCATGACAACGCCCTGGCCGGCAAACGCGGCGTCGCCATGGATCACCACGGGTAACACCTGTTTTCCGTCTCGATCGCGGCGGCGGTGCTGGCGCGCACGCACCGAGCCTTCCACCACTGGGTTCACGATCTCCAGGTGCGACGGATTGAACGCCAGCGTCAGATGCATCGGGCCGCCGGGGGTGATGATGTCGGAGGAGAAGCCCAGGTGGTATTTGACGTCGCCGGCCGGAAAGCTGTCGGCATGCTTACCCTCGAACTCGGAGAACAGGTCCTTGGGCATCTTGCCCATGGTGTTCACCAATACGTTCAGCCGACCGCGATGGGCCATCCCGATCACCGTCTCCTGGATGCCTTTCTCACCCGCGCGCTGAAGCAGGGTATCCAGCAGCGGGATCAGGCTTTCACCCCCTTCCAGCGAGAAGCGCTTCTGTCCAACGTAGCGCGTATGCAGGTACTTCTCCATTGTCTCGGCGGCAGTCACACGCTCCAGGATGTGGCGCCTGTAGTCCGGCGAATAGCTTGGAGTCGAGCGGATGCCCTCGAAGCGCGACTGCACCCAGCGCTTCTGAGCCACATCGCTGATGTACATGTACTCCACGCCGATGGAGCCACAGTAGGTCTCGCGCACTGCACGCAGAATCTCGCGCAGAGGCAATTGCTCTGCGCCGACCAAGGAACCGGTGTTGAACACGGAGTCCATGTCGGCCTCGGCCAACCCATAGTAAGTGGGGTCGAGCTCGGGGACCTCCGGCTTCGGGAAGCGTTTGAGCGGGTCGACGTTCGCCTGTCTGAGCCCGAGAAACCGGTAGGCGTTGATCAACTGCAGTACAGACACCTGCTTGCGTTCGACCGAAGCGAGGGCAGCGGTAGGTGCATGCCCGTTGGCTCCAGGTCGCCGATAAGCGAGTCGTACGAAAGCCTCGCGTACCGGTTGGTGCGCCACGTCTCGCGCTCCCGGCTGCTGGATCTGGTCGAACCAGCGACGCCACTCGGGCGCCACGGAGTCGGGCTGTTCCAGCCACGACTCGTACAACGCCTCGATGAAGGGCGCATTGCTGCCGAACAGATAGGACGTACCCAGGAATTCCTTCATCTGTGCGGCCATGTTTTTTTCTCCCGACGCTCCAAGGAACCTTAAATGGGGGTAGCGAGGTACTGCTTCAATTGTGGTGCATGAAAATGCAAGGCCAAGTCCTGTCACCAACTCATTAACATGCGCCGGGGCGCGTGTGCGCCCGGCGCACGTCGTGGTTCCGGGAAGTTCAATCCCGCATCGCAATCGGCACGACGTCGCGCCGCTCGGAGCCGACGAATAGCTGCCGCGGACGGCCAATCTTCTGCTCTGGGTCGGCGATCATCTCGTTCCACTGGGCGACCCATCCTACGGTGCGCGCGAGGGCGAAGACGGCCGTGAACATGCTGGTGGGAATGCCGATCGCGCGCTGTACGATGCCGGAGTAAAAATCGACGTTTGGGTACAGCTTCTTCTCGACGAAATATTCGTCCTCGAGCGCGATGCGCTCCAGCTCCATCGCGAGCTTGAACAGCCGGTCGTCGTGCAGGCCCATTTCGCCCAGCACCTCGTGACACGTCTCGCGCATCAGCTTTGCCCGCGGATCGTAGTTCTTGTAGACCCGATGGCCGAACCCCATGAGCCGGAAGGAGTCATTCTTGTCCTTTGCCCGCTTGATGTACTCGCCAATGCGCGACACGTCGCCGATCTGCTCGAGCATGTTGAGCACCGCCTCGTTGGCGCCACCATGCGCAGGGCCCCACAGGCACGCGATCCCAGCGGCTATGCAGGCAAACGGATTGGCACCCGATGAGCCAGCCAGGCGCACCGTGGAGGTGGAGGCGTTCTGCTCGTGATCGGCGTGCAGGATCAGGATCCGGTCCAGCGCACGCGTGAGCACGGAATTAGGTTTGTACTCCTCGCACGGCGTCCCGAACATCATGTGGAGGAAATTCTCCACGTAGTGCAAGCTGTTGCGCGGGTACATGAAAGGCTGGCCCATGTTGTATTTGAAGCACATGGCGGCGATGGTCGGAACCTTCGCCAGCAACCGTACGGCAGAAATCTCGCGATGCTCCGGGTTGTTGATGTCGAGCGAGTCATGGTAGAACGCCGACAGGGCCCCGACCACGCCGACCATCACCGCCATCGGATGCGCGTCGCGCCGGAAGCCGGAGAAAAACCGCACCAGCTGCTCGTGCACCATGGTGTGCCGAGTGATGTTGGCGTCCCATTCGCGCTGCTGCGCTTGGGTCGGAAGTTCGCCCTTGAGCAGCAGGTAACACACTTCCAGAAAGTCGCACTTTTCCGCCAACTGTTCGATCGGGTAGCCGCGGTATAGCAGTACGCCCTGGTCGCCGTCGATATAAGTGATAGCGGATCTGCAACTGGCGGTAGACATGTAGCCGGGGTCGTAGGTGAACTTCCCGGTCTGGCTATAGAGATTACGGATGTCGACGACTTCCGGCCCAACGGTACCGGATAGCACCGGAAGGTCTACGGCCGGGGTGCCATCGTCGAACGTGAGGGTGGCCGTGCGCTGCTGAGTCAGTGGAGTCTCCGGGCGGTTCATGGCGGACTCGTCCTTCCGGTTCAAATTGCGCAAGACTACAAGAGTTTAGACAACTCTAACACGAGTTTTGTGCGACCGCACATCAGCTCTCTCGCAGCAGCCTGACGATGGTTGCAGCGGCTCCGGACTCGGGTTCCAGCCGACCCGAGACCAAGTCCCAGAGAACGCTATCGGATTGCTCGAGCAGCGCCTTGAAGGCTGCGACCTGATCTGGCGGCAATTCCCCGAACCGGCGCGCGACAAAGCGCGAGAGCACCAGATCCAGTTCCAGCATCCCCCGCCGGCAGTGCCAGCGCACCCGATCCAGTTCGCTCATCGAGCAGTGGCGTCAGGGCGGCTTGCTCAGACGGCCCGGCGTACCAACAATTCCTTGATGCGTCCGATGGCTGCCGTGGGGTTCAGGCCCTTCGGACAGACGTCCACGCAATTCATGATCGAATGACAACGGAACAGTCGGTAGGGGTCCTCCAGATTGTCGAGCCGTTCGTTGGTGGCCTGGTCGCGACTGTCCGCGAGGAAGCGATAGGCCTGTAGCAGGCCGGCCGGGCCAACGAACTTGTCCGGATTCCACCAGAAAGAAGGGCAGGCCGTCGTGCAGCACGCGCAGAGGATGCACTCGTACAGGCCATCCAGCGCGCTACGCTCTTCGGGAGTTTGCAGCCGCTCTTTCTCCGGTGGCGGGTCATTGTTCACGAGGTACGGCTTGATCGAATTGTACTGCTTGAAGAATTGCGACATGTCCACGACCAGGTCGCGGATTACCGGCAGGCCAGGCAGCGGCCTGAGCTCTACCGGCTGCTTGAGCTCGGCGAGTTGTGTAATGCAGGCCAGGCCGTTCTTGCCGTTGATGTTCATGGCATCGGAGCCGCAAACCCCCTCGCGGCAGGAGCGCCGCAGCGACAAGCTGTCGTCCTGTGCCTTGATGCGAATCAACATGTCCAGCAACATTCGGTCGGAAGGCTCCGGCTCTACGTCGTAGTCCTTCATGTAGGGCTTGGCGTCCTTGTCCGGGTCGTAGCGGTAAATGCGAAACTGCATCGGTGTGACCTCGTTGTTCGTGACTCGTGACTCGTGGTTCGTGGGTCAGGCAATTGGGAGGTTACGAGTCACGAATCACGGCTGTTCAATACGTTCTGACCTTCGGCTCAAAGCCCGGCATCGTTAACGGCTTCAAGTGCACCGGCTTGTATTCCAATCGACTGCCGTCCTTGAACCATAGCGTGTGCTTGAGCCAGTTCACGTCGTCCCGCTGGTGATAATCGGCGCGGTCGTGCGCGCCGCGACTCTCCTTGCGCGCGTCGGCCGAGATCAGGCTCGCCTCGGCCACTTCGATCAGGTTATCCAGCTCGAGAGCCTCGACCCGCGCGGTGTTGAACACCTTGCTTTTGTCCTTGATCTCTGTGCGGGTCACGCGCGCCGCGATCTGCTTGATCTTGACAACGCCTTCAGCCAGTAGATCGGGGAAGCGGAACACGCCGCAGTGAGCCTGCATCGTGCGGCGCATGTCGTTCGCGACCTCCGAAACCCTCTCGCCGTTGGCTTGAGTATCCAGGCGCGCCAGCCGCGCCAAAGGACGTTCAGCGGCGTCCGCAGGCAAGTCGGGATGGAGTGCGTCCCCGCGCAGGAACCGGATCATGCGGTCTCCGCTCGCCTTGCCGAAAACGAGCAGGTCCGTAAGAGAGTTGGTGCCCAGCCGGTTGGCGCCGTGCACTGAAGCGCACGCACACTCGCCGGCCGCGTATAACCCCGGCACGATTGCCTCCAGATCGCCGCCTCGCGGCGCCACCACTTCCCCGTGATAGTTGGTGGGGATACCACCCATCTGATAATGCACCGTAGGCACCACCGGGATCGGATCCCTGACGGGATCGACGTTGGCGAACTTCTTGGCGATCTCGCGGATCCCAGGCAGCTTGCTCTCGATCAGGTCTTCGCCGAGGTGGTCCAGTTTCAGCAACAAGTAATCACCGTCCGGGCCCGCGCCGCGTCCCTCCTTGATCTCTGTGGCCATCGCACGCGAGACGACATCGCGGCTGGCCAAATCTTTCGCGGTCGGAGCGTACCGCTCCATGAACCGCTCGCCATCCTTGTTGAGCAGGTATCCCCCCTCCCCGCGTACGCCCTCGGTTATCAGCACACCGGCGGCGGCCACTCCGGTCGGGTGGAACTGCCAGAACTCCATGTCTTCGAGCGGGATACCGGCGCGCGCCGCCATCCCGAGTCCGTCGCCGGTATTGATAAATGCATTGGTGCTGGCGGCATAAACGCGCCCGGCGCCTCCGGTAGCAACTAGCGTGGCTCGCGCCTGCAGGATATACGCTTCGCCGGTCTCGATCTCCAGCGCAACCACCCCCAACACCCGACCGCTGCCGTCGCGAATCAGATCCAACGCCATCCACTCCACAAAGAAGTGCGTGTTGGCTCGCACGTTGCGCTGATACAGCGTGTGCAGCATGGCGTGCCCGGTGCGGTCGGCCGCACAACAGCTGCGCTGCACCGGAGGACCCGCGCCGAAGTTCTGCATGTGCCCACCGAACGGCCGTTGGTACACGGTCCCGTTGGGATTGCGGTCGAACGGCATGCCGAAATGCTCCAGCTCGTACACCGCTTCGGGCGCCATGCGGCACATGAACTCGATCGCGTCCTGATCGCCGAGGTAGTCCGAGCCCTTGATCGTGTCGTACATGTGCCACAGCCAGTTGTCCTCGCCCATATTGCCCAGCGCCGCGCCGATGCCGCCCTGAGCCGCTACCGTGTGAGAGCGCGTTGGGAACACTTTGGATAGCACCGCGACCTTGAAGCCGGCCTCCGACAGTTGGAGCGCGGCGCGCATGCCTGCGCCGCCCGCGCCAACGATCACCGCATCGAACTGCCGCCTCGGGATACTCATCGAACGCTCCACAGGATCTGGATCGCCCAGCCCGCCCAGGCGACCAGCAGCAGCGCCACGACGATCTCCAGCCCCAGCCGAACAGACATTGGCCTGGCGTAGTCCATCAAAATGTCGCGCATGCCGACCCAGGCGTGCAGGAGCAGGCTGACCAGGAACAAGAACGTGGCCAACTTCATGGCCTGACCACTGAATAGCGTCGTCCATGCCACGTAGTTTGTGGGTCGGGCAGCCGCCAGGACCAAGATGAACAACAACGTGTAGACTGCCATGACCGCGGCGGTCACGCGCTGCACGAGCCAGTCGCGCAGGCCGTAGTGCGCTCCGACAACGATACGCTTCACCATAGCCATACTCCCAGGATTGCCGTCAGGACGATGGCCGTCACCAGCACCACCCGGCTACTCGCGCGCGCGGTCGGCAAGTCTGTACCATAGTGCAGGTCGAGAGCGAGAAAGCGCAGCCCGGCGAGCAAATGGTGCAGGAAAGCCCACAGCAACCCGATCAGAATAAGCTTGACCAGCGGGTTGGCAAATGCGGCACGATAGCGTACGTAGCTGTCAGGCGAGGTCAGGCTGGATTGAAACAGCCACAGCAGGAGCGGTAGAAACAAAAACAGCCCGAGCCCGCTGATCCGGTGCAGGATCGATACCAGCCCCGGGACCGGAAGCTTGATCTCGAACAGGTCGAGATATTTCGGGCGGCCTTTGCTCATCGTTGCTCGCTCCAAAAGTTTTCCGCGGCTCTACCCGTGAGCCGGCTCAGCCCATGGTCCGATTGCGATAGTGATGCGAGCGCGTGTCGTTCCAGCTGCGCCGGAGCTCCGCCGGATCCTCCGCATAGGTATAGGCCACCCGCTCGATCTGGAGCACGGGCGCGCCGGCTGGAAGCGCGAGCGCGGCCGCGGCCTCTCGGGGTGCGGTTACCGCCTTCAGCTGCTCCTCAGCGTGCACGATGCGAACGCCGAACCGGGTCTCGTACAGGCTATACAGCATGCATTCGTGCGCCTCGATCACCATTGCGGAGAGCCCCTTGTAGCGTGCTGCGGGCAGGCGGACTTCCTCGTAGCAGATCTTGGTGCCGGCCAGCAGGAGCACGCGCCGGATCAGGAACACGCTGGCACCAGCGGGCAACCGCAGCAGGCGGGAGGCAGCGGCATCGGCGCGCAGCCGGCGAAAATCGAGGAGCTCCGCGGTAAGGCCCTTCAGCTCGCCGCGATCCGGGGTCATGCGCAGGAACGGAAAGTTATCTCGCTCATCCGCGTGCGACGCGACGAAAGTCCCCTTGCCCTGATAACGAATCAACAGGTTTTCACCAGCCAGCTCGCTCACCGCTTTGCGTACCGTGCCCTGGCTCACGCTGTAGCGGCTGGCCAGCTCGATCTCGCTGGGGAGGACGTCGCCAGGACCCCATTCCCCGGACACGAGGCTCTGGGTGATGAGCGATTTGATTTGACGGTAGAGGGGCTGGAACGCTGGCGATTCCCCCGTCGACTTCAGTGCTGAGATCTTCATGTTCACTTGGATTTTTTAACATAAATCCCTGATCACGTCCAGATGTCGTATATCTTATAAAAGATATAGGACTGGTTTGACATAAAGCTTGACGCTTGGATATGATTGAATCGTTTGTTTGAGGGCCCAAACCGCGCCCGAGCGACCGGCGCCCTCGACGCGCGCCAAGATCCCGAACCGCGCCCCCGATACGCTTAACCTTATCGCTTACTTCAGGAGCCCTCCCAATGAAAGCCCCCGTGCGCGTCGCGGTCACCGGTGCCGCCGGACAGATCGGGTACAGCCTGCTGTTCCGGATCGCCAATGGCGACATGCTCGGTCCCGAGCAACCCGTCATTCTGCAGTTGCTGGAGATCCCCAACGAGAAGGCGCAAAAAGCCTTGCGGGGCGTGATGATGGAGATCGACGACTGCGCCTTCCCGCTGCTGGCGGGCATGGTCGCCACGGACGATCCGAAGACCGCCTTCCGGGACTGCGACGTCGCACTGCTGGTGGGAGCTAGGCCGCGCGGTCCGGGCATGGAGCGCAAGGACCTGTTGGCCGAAAACGCCAAGATCTTTATCGAGCAAGGCCGCGCGCTCAACGAAACCGCCAAGCCTCGCGTACGAGTCCTGGTGGTGGGGAACCCGGCTAATACGAATGCCTGGATCGCGATGAAGAATGCACCTCGCCTGGGCTCCGAAAACTTCACCGCGATGATGAGGCTGGACCATAATCGCGCCGTGTCCCAGATCGCCACGAAGATTGGACAGCCGGTCGGGATGATCCGCAAGGTGACCATCTGGGGTAACCATTCCGCGACCCAGTATCCCGACCTGTTCCAGGCCGAGGCCGGGGCCGACAAAGTGTGGGCGCTGATCAACGACCAGGCGTGGCTGGAGAACACATTCATTCCCACCGTCCAGAAACGCGGCGCCGCCATTATCGAGGCGCGCGGGGCTTCCTCGGCAGCGAGCGCTGCCAACGCCGCGATCGATCACGTTCGCGGCTGGGTGCTGGGGACTCCAGCCGGCGACTGGGTCTCGATGGGAATACCGTCGGACGGAAGCTATGGCATTCCAGAGGGAATCATCTACGGGTTTCCGGTCACCTGCCGCGACGGGCACTACGAACGCGTCAAAGGCATCGAGCTTAGCGCCTTCAGCCGTGCCAGGATGGAAGCCACCCACAAGGAGCTGTTGGAGGAGCGCGACGCCGTGAAGAGTCTGGTCGGTTGAGCGCCGTTCGATCCGGATCCAATGTCGAGCGGAGGCAAGCCATGAGCGTCGAATCAGCCGGAGCCAAGTTCAGGTCGGCGATCACGCACGAGAAGCCGCTGCAGGTGGTCGGCGCCATCAACGCATACCACGCGCGCCTGGCTGAGCGCTCAGGCTACCGCGCAATTTATCTGTCCGGTGGAGGCGTGGCCGCCGGTTCGCTCGGGGTGCCGGACTTAGGCATCAGCACGCTCGATGATGTTTTGACCGACGTGCGGCGGATCACCGACGCCACCGGCCTGCCGCTGCTGGTGGATGCGGATACCGGTTTCGGCAGCGCGTTCAACATCGCGCGCACCGTGAAGTCGTTGATCAAATTCGGTGCGGGAGCCATGCACATCGAGGACCAGGTGCAAGCGAAGCGCTGCGGCCACCGCCCCGGCAAGGAAATCGTGCCGCGCGAGGAGATGGTCGACCGGATCAAGGCAGCAGTGGATGCGCGTACCGATCCGGCCTTCGCCATCATGGCCCGCACCGACGCGCTCGCGGTCGAAGGGTTGCAAGCAGCGATCGACCGCGCCGGTGCTTGTGTCGAAGCCGGGGCGGACATGATATTTCCGGAAGCGATGACCGAGCTGGATATGTACCGAAAGTTCGCCGACGCGGTGAAGGTGCCGGTCCTGGCCAACATCACGGAGTTCGGGAGCACCCCGCTGTTTACGGTGGAGCAATTGCGTTCCGCCAACGTGAGCCTGGTGCTGTATCCCCTGTCGGCTTTCCGCGCGATGAATCAGGCTGCGCTCAACGTTTACCGCGCGATCCGACGCGACGGCACCCAGCAAGGCGTCCTCGACACGATGCAGACTCGCGCCGAACTGTACGAGTTCCTCGACTACCATACGTTTGAGGCGAAGCTCGACCAACTGTTCGCGAAGGAAAAGCAGCGATGAGCACAGAAGCTACGACCGCCACGACCTCGAAACCGAAAAAATCGGTCGCCCTGTCCGGTGTGCCGGCGGGCAACACCGCGCTGTGCACGGTTGGCCGGCAGGGCAACGACCTGCACTATCGCGGCTACGACATCCTCGACTTCGCCGAGCAGGCCCAGTTCGAGGAAGTCGCTTACCTGCTGGTTCATGGCAAGCTGCCGATCCTGGCTGAGCTCGCCGCTTATAAACAGAAACTGAAGGCACTTCGCGGGCTCCCAGCGGCGGTGCAAGACATCCTGGAATGCATACCCGCCAATACCCATCCGATGGACGTCCTGCGCACCGGCTGCTCCGCGCTCGGTTCGGTGCTCCCGGAAAATCCGGACCATAAAGTCGCCGAAGCGCGCAATATGGCCGACCGGCTGATGGCTTGTTTCGGCTCGATGCTTCTGTACTGGTACCACTACTCGCACTCGGGCCGGCGCATCGACGTGGAAACCGATGACGATTCCATCGGCGGCCACTTTCTCCATCTACTGCATGGCAGGAAGCCTCCCGAGCCATGGGTGCGTGCCATGCACACCTCCCTGATCCTCTACGCCGAGCACGAGTTCAACGCCTCGACCTTTACCGCGCGGGTGATCGCGGGCACCGGGTCGGACATGTATTCCGCCATCACCGGTGCGATCGGTGCACTGAAGGGTCCCAAGCACGGTGGCGCCAACGAGTTCGCTTTCGATGTGATCGGTCGCTATGACACCCCGGATGAGGCTGAAGCGGACATCGTGCGGCGCGTCGCGGACAAACAGATCATCATCGGCTTTGGGCACCCGGTCTACACCATCGCCGACCCGCGCAACCAGGTCATCAAGGAAGTCGCACGCCGGCTCAGCCAGGACGCCGGAGACATGAAACTGTTCGGCATCTCGGAGCGCGTCGAGAAGGTCATGTGGAGGGAGAAGAAGATGTTTCCCAATCTCGACTGGTACAGCGCGACGAGCTATCACATGATGGGCATCCCCACCCCCATGTTCACGCCTATCTTCGTGATCAGCCGCACTGCGGGCTGGTCGGCCCACGTCATCGAACAGCGCCTCGACGGCAAGATCATCCGTCCGAGCGCCAACTATATCGGGCCGGAAAACCGCAAGTGGACACCGATCGAGAAGAGAAAGTGACCGATCGAGACGAGAAAGTGATTGAACGAGGCGTTTTGCCCCGCACACGACTGAACTGATCCGCAACTTCGATGTCCGCCCCCATCTCTAACGTCCGTCCCGACCCCGACAAGGTTCTTGTCGACATCGCCGACTACGTGCTCGACTACGAGGTCTCGAGCGACGAAGCCTTGAACACCGCGCGCCTGTGCTTGATGGACACGCTAGGATGCGGCCTCGAGGCGTTGTCTTACCCGGCCTGTACCAAGCTGCTGGGTCCCATCGTGCAAGGCACTGTGGTGCCCAATGGCGCCAAGGTGCCGGGCACGCAGTTTCAGCTCGACCCGGTGCAGACGGCCTTCAACATCGGGACCATGATCCGCTGGCTCGACTTCAACGACACGTGGCTCGCGGCCGAATGGGGCCATCCGTCCGACAATCTGGGAGGGATTTTAGCTACCGCTGACTGGCTGGCGCGCTCTGCGGTTGCCAACGGAAAGAAACCGCTGTCGATGGGCGAAGTGCTGATGGCGATGATCAAGGCGCATGAGATCCAGGGCGTGATCGCGCTGGAGAACAGTTTCAACCGGGTCGGACTGGATCACGTCATGCTGGTCAAAGTCGCGAGCACCGCTGTGGTCAGCAAGCTTCTAGGCGCGACCCGGGAAGAGCTGATCAACGCCTTGTCCCAGGCCTGGGTGGACGGACAAGCGTTGCGCACCTATCGACACGCGCCCAACACCGGCTCGCGCAAGAGCTGGGCGGCAGGCGATGCGACCAGCCGCGCGGTTCGATTGGCGCTCATCACGATGAAGGGAGAGATGGGTTACCCCTCGGGGCTGACGGCCAAGACCTGGGGCTTCTACGACGTGCTGTTCAAAGGCAACGCGTTCAAGTTCCAACGTCCGTACGGCAGTTATGTGATGGAACATGTGCTGTTCAAAATCTCGTTCCCTGCCGAGTTCCACGCCCAGACCGCTGTGGAGTGTGCCATGAAGCTTCACCCGCTCGTGAAGGATCGCCTCGCTCAAATCCAGAGGATCGTCATCCGCACGCACGAGTCGGCTATCCGTATCATCGACAAGAAGGGACCGTTGAACAACCCCGCCGATCGCGACCACTGCATCCAGTACATGGTCGCGGTCCCCCTCATCCATGGTCGCCTGACCGCCGCGGACTACGAAGATGACGTGGCCAATGATCCGCGCGTCGACGCGCTGCGAGATGAGATGGAATGCGTCGAAGACAAGCAGTTCAGCAAAGACTATCTGGATCCTGAGAAACGTTCCATCGCCAACGGCATCACGGTGTATTTCAGGGATGGAAGCAAGACCGACGAGGTCGTCGTCGAATATCCAATCGGACACCGCCGCCGCCGGGCGGAGGGCATTCCCGTGCTGGAGGCGAAATTCAAGACCAACCTGGCGCGGCGCTTCCCTCAGAAGCAGGCGCGCACGATCCTGAACCTATGCCAAGATCAGAAGCGACTGGAAGCGATGCCGGTGAATGAATTCGTCGATCTCTTCGTCATTTGACGCGAAGACTACACCTGCGCCCTCGCCGTTGCGTCGACGCTTAACTCGCATGGAGGCCAGCCATGACCAAGCACCTCGGATCGATCGGATTTGTGGTGGCGATGATGGCGATGATGGGACACGGGTTGGCACTGGATCTGCCTAAGCGCAAGTCGGGTCTGTGGGACATCAAGATTTCGCGCGCCGGCGGCAACCGGCCAACTCAGACGATCCAGATGTGCATCGATCAGAAGACAGACAATATGGCGCAGCAGATGGGTGAGAGCGTCGCGCGGCAGGCCTGTTCGAAGCAGCAGATCCGCCGCGAGGGCAACAAGATCGTGGGCGATTCCGTGTGTACGATCGGTGAGACCACCGCTACCAGCCACACCGTGTTCAGCGGAGAGTTCGACCGGGTCTACCATGGAGAGATCCGCACCAAGTACTCGCCTCCGCTCATGGGTAAGAGCGAGAATCTGACGCTCATCGATGCAAAATGGACCGGCCCCTGCCAGGCAGACCAGAAGCCTGGCGACATGATCATGCCCAACGGCATGAAGATCAACATCCACGAGATGCAGCAACAGCAGTAGTCCTCTACCACCTAGGACCCGTATCATGACTCAGTCTACGTTGGACAGCCTTCAGGACTTCGTGCCCGCCGCGGGCAAGAGCGGCAAGTTGTATTCCCTGCCCGCACTGGAGAAGGCGGGCGTGGGAAAGATTTCGCGCCTGCCGGTATCGATTCGGATCGTGCTCGAATCCGTGCTGCGCAACTGCGACGGCAAGAAGGTCACCGAACAGCACGTACGGCAGCTTGCGCGCTGGAAGCCTAATGCCCCGCGCACCGACGAGATTCCCTTCGTGGTCTCCCGCATCGTTCTGCAGGACTTCACCGGGGTTCCGCTGCTGTGCGATCTCGCGGCGATGCGTGGGGTGGCGCACAAGATGGGAAAGAACGCGAAGATCATAGAACCCCTCGTGCCAGTCGACCTGGTGGTCGATCACTCGGTTCAGATCGATCGCTATGGCACCAGCGACGCCCTGGACTTCAACATGAAGCTCGAGTTCAAGCGCAACCAGGAGCGCTATCAGTTCATGAAGTGGGGCATGCAGGCGTTCGATACCTTAAAAGTCGTACCACCGGGCATCGGTATCGTCCACCAGGTCAATCTCGAATACCTGGCGCGCGGCGTGCATCGCAAGGACGGCGTCTATTACCCCGACACGCTGGTCGGAACCGACTCGCACACGACGATGATCAACGGCATCGGCGTGGTGGGATGGGGCGTTGGCGGCATCGAGGCGGAGGCCGGCATGCTCGGCCAGCCCGTCTACTTCCTCACCCCGGACGTGGTGGG
>JBGPPC010000040.1:0-19043 GCA_041488355.1 Gammaproteobacteria bacterium | reverse complement strand
CTGCTCAGTATCGGACTGGTCGTTCGCAGAAGTCTCAGTTCGGCCACACGCGGAAGTTCGATCTCGGGATCCAGCTCTCTCAATAGCAGACCTTCGTTGATCCTGTCGGGCGCTCAGCTTCATCCGGCCCTATCTGCCTGTATCGCGGTAGGGATGCCCGTTACCGGGCACCCCCCGCACAGATCCCGGCGTGCGCGATTCACGCACCGGGCTCCCACCTCGGGTGAATGACGGCAACGCACGCAGTGCGGCGCCGTACACGGTCTCGCCTCTGGGGCACACTTGCCCGGCTCAGCGTCCGGCGCGTGCGTGGCTCGACCATGTTCCCCTCGGCCTCCGCCCTTCGCTCCACCCACTCCGCGGCCGGTTGCCCAGCCTTGTTCGCAGGCTTCATCGCTACTATGGCGAAGTCTGACTTCTCTCGTCCGTGCATCACCGGCTACGGCTCCTCGCCTTCCCGGCGCGGACCAGCCCAGTGCAGCAGCTGGTCAGACGAGAGATCTCCCGGTTCCCGTGCAAAGAGCGTCCGTGCATGCCAGGGTCTCAGACCACGCGGGGTCAGACAGGTGCTCGCTCTAGCGCGCCTGCCCGTGTTGCCTTCCGCTCCGATGACGGCGTCGGCACCCCGGAAAAGGTGACTTTCGTGGCTCAATGGCTGGCCTACGCGTACCCCTGTCAACGCTTCGCGTTGTGCCTCACGACACCCCGCGCATGACTCGGGGACAGTGTGGTTTGCTACGCCTTCACTGTCAGGGACTCTCACCCTTTACTCCTTGCCGGTCTCCCGGCGCTACCACCGAATCACCTCGTCCGCGCGCAGCAGGATCGACTCCGGGATCGTTAACCCGAGGGCTTTGGCGGTCTTGAGGTTGACGACGAACACGTATTGCGTCGGCTGCTCGATGGGCAGGTCGGTGGGCTTCGTTCCTTTGAGTATTTTGTCCACGTAGTCCGCAGCGCGGCGGAACATCACGGCTCGATCGGGGCCGTACGCCATCAGCCCACCCGCATCTGCGAACTCGCGCTGACCGTACATAGCGGGAAGCCGGTGTCGGGCGGCAAGCGCCGTAATTCTCTGAAGGTGCGCCAAAAAGACGGGATCCGGGATCACCACTACCGCCTGAGCCTGACGTCCAGCCTGCTTGAACGCGCGGTCCAGCGCTTCCGGATCGCGTACCTCGATGATGCGGAGCTTCAGCCGTCGCGCCGGCGCAACGCTCTTGAGTTCTGTGATCAAATCCCGCTCCACGGGGTTCTCCGGGTTCGCGATTACGGCGATGGTCGTAAGCCGCGGAACCGTCTCCTGCAGGAGCTCCAACAACTTTCCCCCGATACCTTCCCCCCACCCCAGCGAAAGTCCGGTCAGGTTCCCGCCCGGTCGGGCCAGACCTTGAGCGAGTCCAGTGCCAACGGGATTGCCCATCACCGCGACGACGATCGGAACAGTGCTCGTGGCCTTCTTGGCCGCGATGGCAGCCGGTGTGCCATAGGTAACGAGCACGTCGACCTTGCGCCCGATCACCTCGACCATGAGCGCGGGCAGCCGGTCGTATTGGCCTTCCGCCCAGCGCGCTTCGATCACGAGGTTCTGGCCTTCGACCCAGCCCAGTTCGCGCAGGCGGCCCCAGAACGCGGCAGGGCCGCGCGGATCGGTTGAGGGCGAATTTGGGCTGACAAAACCCAGCCGCATGACTCTCTGCGCGGGGTTCGCAGCGTGCACGAGCCGCGGCCTGAGCACGGTCGTAGTCAGACCTGCGAGGCCACAAGCAAGGACGAGCAAAACACCGCGCCGGTTCACCGGATCACCTCATCGGCCTGCAGAATGATCGACTCGGGGATCGTGATTCCGAGGGCCTTGGCGGTCTTTAGGTTGACGACCAGCTCGAACTTGGTCGGTTGCTCGATCGGTAGATCGCTTGGTTTGGCGCCTCTCAAGATCTTGTCCACGTACTGCGACCCCGATGCGCCGCGGCGATGCCGGCTGCTGTGCATCGGCGGAGCTGGCGAGACTGAACGGTCCGAGGTAGGTGGCCAGGGTAACGAGGGCGAGCAGAAGACGGCGTCGAGTCAACCTATCACCTCGTCGGTGCGCACCAGGATCGGTTGCGAGATGGTACGCCCAACCGCCTCAGCGGTCTTCCGATCCCGATACGGTACGCATACCATGCGGCGGACGAAGGCTTCCTTGACATCGACTTCAATCTGAACGCGTCGAGCGTGTCGTGATTCCCCGGTCGGCCTGACTACTATCCAGCAGCCACTCAACGCCATGCTGTCCTTGACTCGTGGGCACAAGAGGGTGGAATGTGAACTCCAGCCCACCAACAGACAGGAGAGGTACCAAAATGGGTATCAACTATTCAGTCCTACGCGCGCAGGAGTGGGAAGCCAGGATCCGCGAGCTGGAACCGAAGCTGCCCGCGAAGCACGTGAAGGCGATCAGCGTAGAGCTGACAAAGGTGGATCAGGCGAGAGCGAATCTGTATACGGTGCTCATCGACGCAGGCCTTGACCATGAGACCTTCGAAGAACGGGCCCGCAAGCTATAAGCTGCGGACGGCGGGTTCATTGCTATGCGGCACAGTCAGTCCGTTCCGTCTGTCGAGCGGGTAGATGATGTGCTGAAACCGACCAAAAGCGGAAGTCCGAGCAGACGGCCGGAAAGCAATGGGATGGACTCCCCCTCACCCAATCGGCATCAACGTGCCAGACTGGAAGTGTCGTCTAACCAGTCGCTGGAGAGGAGGAGTCAGCATGAAGCTTATTCGCGTTGGGGTGGATTTGGCAAAGAACGTGTTCCAGGTGCATGGTGTGGATCGCGACGAAAAGCCGGTGTGGCGCCGGCGCTTGACGCGTGACAAGTGGCTGCGGGTGCTGCTGGAGACGATCGAGCCCGGCTGCGAGATCGGCATGGAGGCGTGCGGGGGTGCGCACTACTGGGCACGCAAGCTGCAGGAGCGCGGATTCACGGTGAAGTTGATTGCCCCGCAGTTTGTGAAGCCCTACGTGCAGAGCAACAAGAACGACGCCAATGATGCGGAGGCGATCTGCGAAGCCATGAGCCGGCCGAAGATGCGATTTGTTGTGGTAAAGACGGTGGAGCAGCAAGACATCCAGGCGGTGCACCGCGTCCGCCGCGGTCTGATCGAGCAACGCACGGCCAAAGGCAATCAGATCCGCGGCCTGGTCTCGGAGTATGGGTTGGTTGCCCCGCGCGAGCTGGTGCAGCTGCGGCGGGCAGTTCCGCTGTGGCTGGAGGATGCAGGTAACGGCTTGAGCGTGCGGTTTCGGCGGCTGTTGAAGGCGCTGTGGTGCGACCTACACCTGCTCGATGAGCGGGTGAGCGAACTCGATCGCGAGATTGCGTTGATCGCGCACAGCGACCCTGCCGCCAGACGGCTGCAACAGCTGCGCGGAGTCGGGCCGGTCATTGCCACGGCGCTGGTGGCGGCGGTGGGCGATGGGGGGCAGTTTGCCAACGGCCGACAGATGGCGGCGGCGCTGGGGCTCACCCCCAAACAGCACAGCTCGGGTGGCAAAGAAAGGCAGCTTGGGATCAGCAAGCGAGGGGACACGTACCTGAGGACGGTACTGATACACGGAGCGCGATCTGCAATGCGCCGGGCCAAAGGCAAGAACGATCGGCTGAGCCAATGGGTGATGGCTTTGGCGGCGCGTCGCCACCCCAACGTGGTGGCAACAGCGCTGGCGAACAAGACGGCGCGTATTGCCTGGGCCATGCTAAGGCGTGGCACAGATTACCAACCCAATCTGATTGTGGCTTGATGGGTGGGCCGGATCAGCCAACCGAGCGCATAGGATGATGTAGCGGCACTTCAACTCACGATTGCAAAGCAAGCCGAACGATGGCGAACAGGTCGAACCGGCGCCGGTAAAACCCGCGAACGACCAGATGCGAGAAGCACGAGAAAGCGATTGGGAACTGGCGCGCGAATAGCCCATCATGGCCGTGCATCGATTGCTCGATGCTGCAGCACGAGGCCGGATATACGTGAGCAGTCGTACCTAACCGCCATAGAACGGAATGCTTGCAAACGAGGGGGAGTCCATATACGGTCGTTCAACGGTGCTATCGCTTCGTTGCTGTCTGTCGCGCTCTAGAGAAACGGGCCTTCGCGGACTTCGACGTACGACCCTCGGTGTCGCCGGTTTCCCCAGCGGGGAAGCGCACAAGGTCGGTTCAAGCCAACCGGGGCACGCTGGAGCAGGCCAGGCGACAACTTCGGGGCGGGAGTGGTAGTCAATCGTGCTTCCAGCGCCGCGGAGCGCTTCTTCAATGCTGGCGGTCTGGGGATACTGGTGGGCGATGGTCAACTACCGCATCCGGGTTCAGAGCGCCTGGTGGAAACGTATTACAGTTTTTCTCTTGCCCGCGGCGTGCGGCTGTCGCTCGACTACCAGTTCATCGACAACCCTGCCTACAATCGCGACCGCGGGCCAGTATCGGTGTTTGGGCTCCGCTTTCATGCGCAATTCTGAGAACGGCGGCGGTCGCACGCGAGTGCAACTCGTAGCGTTCTTGCACGACCTGGTGGGTAAGGCGGCAGCCCCATGCCATGAGCACTTCGAGCAGCTTCGCCGGTTGATCTCGTTGTTGTCTTCAAGCATCCCGAGCAATCCTAAGATGCGCCCGACCGGCACGTTGGGAATGGGCTCGATCGGGGCCGTATCCGCCACCACGGCGGGCACCGGCCGCATCAGAGGGTCTCCGCAGGAATTCTGCGATAATTGAGCAGCCCCCGTTTGCCAGCGTTCCGCTCCTCCAAGTTGCTGTCTTGCCGTGCCAGCCCAGTCTTCTAAAGCTACCCCGGTGAAGCACCCACCGCCCGTGCGCCGCTTCCTGCGTTACGTGCGTCCCTATGCCTGGTTGCTCATCGGTGCAACGCTGGCGGGCGTGCTCAAGTTCACGCTCCCAGCCGCTTTCGCGATTGCGCTGCGCTATATGACCGACCGGCTGGTGCCGCGGGCCGGCGCCGCGGTCCAGCCCACCGACCCCGTCTTCTCTGCCACTGAGCGCTATCTCGCCTGGGTCGGGTCGCATCTGCCGGCCGACTGGGGTGCGACCACCCCGTGGGGCCTGTTCAACATCATGGCGGCAACACTGCTGGTGGTGTATGCGGTGTGGGGCGTATCGATGTACTACCGCAGCTACTGGGCCCAGATCGCCGGCCACCGCGTCATGCTCGATCTGCGCACTGACCTGTTCCAGCACGTCCAGCGCTTGAGCCATTCGTTCTACCAGGCGCGCCAGTCCGGCGGCATCGTCTCGCGCCTGACCGCCGACATCGCGCTGGCGCAAAACTTCGTCGGCGCCGCCATGACGAACATCTGGATGGACGTGGTGGCCTGCGTGTTCTACCTGGCCCTGCTGTTCTCCATGGACGTGCAGCTCACCCTGGTCTCGCTGGTCGTGTTCCCGCTGTATATCCTGTGCATGCACACGTTCGGGGCGGAGTCGAAGCGTACTTCCAAGCAGGTGCAGGAGGCGATGGAGGAGTTCTCCGGCGATCTGCAGGAGCGCGTTGCGGGCTACGCGCTGGTGAAGAGCTTCGCCAGCGAGCGGCGCGAGGCGCGCGCCTTTTTCGGGAGCGCCCGCGGCCTCTACGACCTGGTCATGGAAAACGCGCGCATCACCAACCTGTCCAGCACGCTGGTGCAGTGGCTGACCGAGATGGCCACCCTGGCGCTGATCTGGTACGGCGGTTACCGCATTTTCAGGGGGCAGAGCACGATCGGCGAGGTGATCGCGTTCATCCTCTTGCTGCGCCAGCTCTACTTCCCGGTCAACCGCATCAGCGAGATGAACACGGTGCTGCACAACTCGCTCGCGGCGATCGAACGCATCTTCGAGGTCTTCGACACCGCGCCGGAGGTTACCGAGCGGCCAAAGGCGCGCAGGCTGCCGCGCCTCTCGGGCGAGATCGCATTCGAGCGGGTGGACTTCGGCTACACGCCCGAGCGGCTCATTCTCAGCGGCATCGATCTGCGCATCCGCGCCGGGGAGGTGGTGGCGCTGGTCGGGCCGAGCGGCGCGGGCAAGACCACGCTGGTGCAGCTGATCCCGCGCTTCTACGATCCGACGGCCGGCCGCGTGCTGGCCGACGGAATCGACCTGCGCGAGGTCACCTTACGTTCGCTGCGCAGTCAGATCGGCATCGTGGCCCAGGACACGATCCTGTTCTCGGGTACGGTGCGCGAGAACATCCTCTACGGCAACCCGGATGCCTCCGATGACGAACTGCTGGCGGTCGCGCGCGCCGCGCACGTGGAGGAGTTCGTCGCCGAGCTGCCGGAGGGCTACGACACACTGCTCGGGGAGCGCGGCACGAAGCTGTCGGGCGGCCAGCGCCAGAGGATCGCCATCGCGCGCGCGTTCCTGATCGATCCGCGCATTTTGATCCTGGACGAAGCGACCAGCGCGCTGGACAGCGAAAGCGAGCGGCTCATCCAGGACGCGCTGGCGCGCCTGATGCGAGACCGCACCAGCGTGATCATCGCGCACCGGCTGTCGACCGTCCTGCACGCCGACCGGATCGTGGTCCTGGACGAAGGGCGGATCGTGCAGACCGGACCTCACGCCCGACTGATCGAGCAAGACGGTCTGTACCGGCGCCTCTACGAAACCCAGTTCCGTGCTGAAGCGCATCGGGCGGCCGTGGCGCTGTGAGTGTCAACGGCCTTCGCCAACTCGACATACCGGCAAAGCGCATTCGCCAGCTGGACTCCCTCTCCCCAGCAGACATAAGGTCCCTCTCCAGCAGAGATAAGGTCCCTCTCCCTCCGGGAGAGGGTAGGGTGAGGGTCTGGGAGAGGGCAGAGCCTGCCCCGGACTTGATCCGGGGGTGAGGGTCCCGGGAGAGGGCCGGGGTGAGGGGCCAACTCGCGTCGCTTCCGAGTCAGCTGTTGCAGTTCACTACTTTCGATAAGGTGTATGCCACTGACACGCGTGCAATAATCGCACCGTAAAAGCCGTCCGCATGCAGATAGACCCAGAAAACCTGACACCTTAAGCTGAGCTGATAACAGCGACGCGCGGGGAAGGAGGAGGAATCACGAAAGCAGTTGCTGCACTGTTAGTGACAGGATCGATCGCCGCCGGCCTATTCAGCAGTGCGCCCGTCTCCGCCGGCGGCAGCGGCGACCTCACCCTGATTCACATCGGAGACCTCCACGGCCACCTGGTTCCACGCCCCAGCGTTCGAGAGGGCGAAAGCGGCCAAACGCTGGGCGGTCTCGCGCGGATCTACACAAAAATTCGGGAAATCCGCGCACGAGAGAAAAACACTCTGCTGGTCAACACTGGCGATACCGTTCAGGGGTCCGCCGAAGCTCTCTTCACGCGCGGACAGGCGATCGTCGACGTGCTGAACCGCTTCGAAATCGACGCATTCAACCCGGGCAACTGGGACTACGTCTATGGCAGCCGGCGCTTCGTGGAGACCTTCGCCGGCCAGGCGCCGAAAGCAAACTGGCATGCGATCGCGGCGAACCTGTATTACGTGACGGTCGATGCCGAGCCCCAAACTTTCTTTCCAGCCTTAGGCGGTCAACGCGTCCTGCCTCCCTATCTGATCAAACAGTTCGGTGGGCTGAAGGTGGGCATCCTGGGACTGACCACCGATCGCGGTCCGTCGGCTGTCGGAAGAACGGTTACCAAGGGGCTTGTGTTCTCCAGGGGAGAGACCGAACTGGCAGAATTCATCCCCGTCCTGCGCAGCATCGAGAACGTCGATCTCCTCGTCGTGGCTTCCGAGCTGGGTTTGGCCAACAACATCCGGCTCGCCGAACAGTATCCCGGAATCGACGTCATCCTGTCCTCCGACATGCACGAGGAAACACGCGAACCCGTGGTCACAAAGACCGGCACGGTCGTGGTCGAAGAAGGTCGGGATGGGACCATGCTAGGGGAGCTGAATCTCAAGATCAGCAATGGCCGCTTGGAGAGCTGGCGTTGGACTGCACATACCATCAGCGGCGCCGCTCCGGAGGATCCCGGCATCGCGCAGGCGGTAAAGCAGGCGCGCAAACCCTTCGTGAGCGGGCCCGATTTCGTCCACCACGTCAACCCGTTCAATGGCGCGCGGCTCACGCGTCCCATCGACACGGTAGTGGGCTACACCAAGGTTGCGTTGGATCGAGACGGCCTTTCGGGCAGTGACATGCCCGCCGTAATCGAGGGCTCCGCGCACGATTTCCTGGCCGATGCCTTCCGGATCATCTCGAAAACCGACATCGGCGCCATACGCGGATTCCGCTATGGAACGGTGGTCCCACCGGGACCAGTCAAGCTAGAGGATCTCTACCACTTCGTCGCCATCGGGCCAGAGATCGGCGTCGTCCGGATTCAGGGCCGCTGGCTGAAGCGCCAGCTTGAAAATTCGGCTGAAGGGTCTTTGGACCCGAATCCAGCAAACTGGACGGGCGGCTGGCTATTCGGCTACAGCGGTCTCACGCTCGATCTCGACCCTTACCGGGCTTACGGATTCCGGGTGTCCAACATCCGCGTCAACGGCAAGCCGCTCGATCCAGAGGCTGTCTATTCCTACGCAGGATATTGGTATGCAGACGACCCTGAGGACATCAATGGGTGCGAATGCCCGAAGATGCCCGGTACGTTCATCCAGGTCTTGAGGGGTGAAAGCGGAGAGATCCTGGATGGAACCGACATCGTCGTCCGCTACATCGAGTCTCTGCCCAACAAGACCGCGGATCCGCAGCTGCACCGGATCCACCTGATGAAGCCGTTGCCCAAGCCGGTGTTCGGTTTCCCCGAAATTCAGCCCTTGCACGGCGCCAGGCCGAACTAAAGACTTGATCCAAGAGATCCTCCGCAGCGAGCTTCCGCTTGCCGCGTAAACATCCCCAGCCCTCCCATCTCGTTCTCTTGATCGACCGGAGCCCCGGCGGACGAATTGTCGACGCGGTGCTCCGAAGCGCCAGCGCGTAGCGACTCGCGCGCATCCGGCAACAGGCCGACCCACAGGAAAGCTTCCCGACGCTCGCCGTTTTTCCGATAGCATGAGCGGGAGCTGGGTCTTTTCTCGAGGAGCTGCCGAATGAACTCCAGAAGCCAACCCGATCCCAAGGGCACGCCCGCGAACAAGGGTTCCAGGTTCGTGCTCCAGCCCGACGAAGGCGCGAGCTACTGGCAGCCCAAGCCTGCCAACGGCTACGCTACCGTCAAAGTAAATCCGGACAACTGCTCCTCCAATCAAGTCACGATGGGCATCCAAGTAGTGGCGCCGGGTGGTTACGTGCGCGAGCACTGGCACTCGCGCAACGAAGAGATTCTGTTCTGCTTCGAGGGCGCAGGCGCGATCCTCGTAGACGGTGAGCCGCACCCGTTCGTGCCCGGCACCACCGCCTATCTGGGGCGCTGGGTGAAGCACAAGATCGTGAACGAAGGGCCCGGTCCGCTCAAGTTCACCTGGACTTTTCTGCCGCCCGGGCTGGATGAGTTCTTCGCCGGCATCGGCCGGCCGCGCCTCGCCGGTGCGCCGGCACCCGAGCCCTTCGACCGTCCGGAAGACACGCTCGCGGTGGAAGGGCGCACCGGCTTCGGCCCTCCGATCGGGGCTTAGTGTCCTGTCCAGTAGATAATGTGCGTGGTTCCGTTCGGTCTGAGCTCGTCGAAGACCGAATTGAACCAAGGCCCGTCATGGTTCGACAAGCTCACCATGAACGGGAAGTTATTTCTGGGACAGGACACTAGCTCCGTGCCGTCCGCGCCCATACCAGGCGGTGAGTTGTACTTCGAGACGAGCGGCTCGGGGCCACCGCTGATGCTGGTGTCCGGTCTGGCTGGGTCGGCTCGCTTCTGGCGTCTGCAGACGCCCCGGCTCGCCGAGCGCTTCACAGTGGTCGTCCACGACCATCGGGGCGTCGACCGCAGCAGCCGCGACACCATCGTCTACTCCATCGAGCAGATGGCGGGCGACACGCTGGCGCTGATGGACTACCTCGACATCGAGAGCGCAGCGATGGTCGGGCAGTCCACCGGCGGAGCCGTCGGCCAGCACCTTGCAGCCACACAGCCGGACCGAATCTCGCGACTGGTGCTGTCTTCCACCTGGACGCACGCGGACGCTTACTTCACGCGCCTGTTCGAGCTGCGCCGAGACTTGCTGCGCAATGCAGGGATGGAGCTGTACACACGGGACGGAAGCCTTCTGCTGTATTCCCCGGAGTGGCTGCGGGAGCACGACCGGGAGGTGGCCGAAGCGGAAGCACGCTCGGTGGCCAGCGCTTCGTCTCCGGAGATCATGATCAGTCGCATCGAAGCATTGCTGCGCTTCGACGGACGAGCGCTCGCGCCGCGCATCCGATGCCCTACTTTGGTGATCGCCGCTCTCGACGACCGGGTCACACCCGCCTACTTCTCACGCGCCCTGGCGCAGGCGATTCCCGGAGCGCGTCTGGTCCTACTCGACGGCGGGGGCCACTTCCTGCCCATCGTCGAGGCGGAGCGCTATGCGGAGATCGTGCTCCGCTTTCTGAGCGAGCCGGGCGGATAGGGCTCTTCCTCCTTTGCTCTCGCACTAGCGGTCGCGCCTCAATGCAGGACCTGACGCCGTTACTCAACTTCTTCCAGCGTCTCTCGACGTTGACCTGTACTTGACGTCCGAGAGCACGTCAGTACGACGTCTCAGGAATCGGCGCGAGGTTCGGACCTTCGCCGAACACGTCGCGTATCGGCCGCAGGTTGGCGGCCAGGTTCGCGGCCTCGGGTCCGCCGTGCGCCTGCTGGAAGTCCTGCTTGAATTCTTCGAGCAGGCCATAGCGGTCGAGCACTGTGGCCAGGACGTTGAGGTGATCGACGGTCTCGTCGTAGCTGCCGGGGACCACCTTGCCCGGCGGCCCGTAGAAGAGCTTGACTATGGGGTCGATGCCAGTCTGATAGAGTTCCCCGTGGGATCTATTGGTCGTGCCGTCCTCATCGAAGGTGACGATGAGCAGGCTGTCGTGGTCCCGCGCCCAGTCGGCGTAAGGCTTGATCTTGGCTTCGAGCCAGGCATTGCATGCGCGTTCGCCGGCGCTGTGGAGATCGTGTTGTTCGTTCGGCACCACGATGGACACCGTCGGCAGGCGCTCGAACCCGATCGGGTTGCCCTGCTCGTCGACCGCGAAGCCGCGGTAGCGCGTGCCATCGAGCGGGTCGGTGGTGTTCGTGAACCCCAGGTTAGTCTCCACAGGTAAGAGGAACTTGCGCTTGTCCGCGGCGACGGGACGGCCCCCGAAGTCGATCCAGTTGATGGCCGGGTTGTGCTTGCGCCGGTAGAGATCGACGCCAGGCACGGGGTCACCCTCATTATCGTAGCGTGGGTAGGGCAGCGACTCCGAGAACGATGCGAAGCTCCCGCCGTTCGCGACGAGCGCGGTGCCAAGGTTGGGCGTTGTAAATGGACGCATTCCGGCCGGGATCATATGGTTCCCGATCCCGACCGGCGTGGCCTGCAGCGGGTTAGGCAGCCGGTTGCCTGCAGGGTCGTTGATTGCGGTTCCCACGTATGGCGACGTCGGATCCTGGAACCAGCTCGGAAGCATGCCCTGATGGTGCCCGGAAAACAGGTACAGGTAATTCGGCTGGCTGGGCCGCGCCGGAAGGCGAGTGGAGTAGCCTGCGGGAACGATGCCGTAGGGGATCTGCGCGAAGTAGGCCCGCGTCATCAGCGCGCCCTCCTGCGCAAGCGAGTTGAGATAAGGCATCTCCGGATGGCCGATGACCTGCTGGAAGGACCTGTTCTCCAGGATCACGATGACAACGTGTGCGGGACTCCACCTGTCCGCCGCCGCGCACGGCAGGACAAGCACGATGGCGCCCCACAGCGCCACCAGCATCTTCGCAAAGCTTGCGAGAACTCTCGCCGTCATCGCTTCGCCCGAAACCGACGCACCTCTCACACGGTCTGGCGCCGGTGCGCCGGTTCGCGCCTGTGCTTTCCCCAACGCACCGCGGCTACGCCCCCTGTACACGCCAGCATGCCCATCGTCCAGAACATCGCCCCCGCCCCCAGCACCGAGCCGAATGCGCCGAACACCAGCGGCAGCACCACGTGGCTGCTGTGCATGATCGTCGAACGCAAACCCAGCGCCTCGCCCACCCGGCCCTGCGGCGAGCGCGAGTGCAGCAGCGACATCACGTTCGGCTGTGCGGCGCCGAGTCCCAGTCCGAGCAGAAATGCGACCGCCATCAGCGGCACCAGCGACGAGAAGAACGGGAACAGGCCGAACGCGAGCGTGGCGCAGAACAGCGTATAGGTCAGCACCTGCCATTCGGTGAACCGCCGCGACAGCCCGGGCATGGCAAGCCGGATCGTGAAGGTCGCCAGCCCGAAGCAGCCGAGCACGAAGCCGATCTTCGAAGCCGACAGGCCCACGCGCGTGCCGTGCACCGGGACAACGAAGGTCTGCAGGTCCCAGGACATAGAGACCAGCGCCGAGGCGATCAGCACGTGCCGCAGCTCGGTGTGCTTCAGCAGCTCGAACGGGTGCAGGGGCTCCGGACCCCTCGGCCTGCCTGCACGCTCGGGCAGCAGCCCACGATTGACCCATAACAGGGCCAACGCGAGGAGCACTATAACTACCAGAACGCCGAAGGTGGCGCGATGCCCAAACGAGTCGATGAGCAGCCCGCCCATGACCGGCCCGGTGAAACCCGAAATGGACGCGCCCAGCGCCAGCCACGAGAATGCCGCCGCCCGGCGGTTCGGGTCGGCGCGCTCGCCGACGAGCTGCTGCATCGACAGCATCGTCAACGTGGAGCCGGTGCCGATCAGCGCTGCCGCGACCAACAGAGGCGCCACATCGGCAGTCGCGTAGGAGAAGGCCGCCGGCAGCAGTACGCCCCCGAGCATCAACAGCGTTCCGATCAGGGTCGGGCGCCACGGTCCCACCGCGTCGAGCCAGCGGCCAGCGCGCACTGCGATCAGCATCGGCACCAGGGCGAACAGCGCCATGATCACGCCGACCGTGAAGGTCGACGCGTTGTTCGCCAGCGCGTAGAGCGAAGCGGTCATGCGCGCGGCCACGTACGCCATGTGCGTCAACACCGCGATGGCGATGATGCGAGCCAGCGTCATTGTTTTTCCTTACTTACAGCATGCACCACCACTTTCCCGGGCCGGCCAAGTATTTCCGCGACGGAGCGCTCAAAAGCGAGCTCGCCCTCAAACCTGCCTGCGCGCTCAGAGGGTCGCGCCGCGCTCGGCAAGAGCGTATTGCGTGAGCTCCCGCGTCACGATTTCGTAGGCCTCGTCCACCGAGTCGGTGCGGTGGAACAGCTGCAGGTCCTCGCGGTCGATTGTGCCGTGGCGCACCAGCGCCTCGAAGTCGATCACCTCGTCCCAGTACGTGGTGCCGAACAGCACGATGGGCAGGTGCTTCGTCATTTTCCGCGTCTGCCGCAACGTCAGGATCTCGAACAGCTCGTCGAGCGTGCCGAAGCCGCCCGGGAAGACCAGCAACGCTTTGGCGAGATAGGCGAACCAGAATTTGCGCATGAAGAAATAGTGGAAGTGGAACGACAGCTCCCGTGTCACGTAGCGGTTGTCGAACTCCTCCAGCGGGATCGAGATCGTGAGACCGACGTTCAGTCCCTTCGCCTGCGAGGCGCCGCGATTGGCCGCCTCCATGATGCCTGGGCCGCCGCCGGTGCACACGACAAAGCGCCGCTCCTCATCGGCCAGTTGCTTCGACCACTCGGTCAGGCGCCGCGCAAGGTCGCGCGCATCCTCGTAGTAGCGCGACATCGCAAGCCGCTCGCGTGCACGCCCCGGGTCGCCCTCGCCGCGCTCCGCGGCGTGCAGCTCGGCCTCGGCCTGCTCGCGCGACACCAGGCGCGCCGAGCCCATGAACACGATGGTGTCGTCGATCTTGTAATGATCGAAACGGCTTCTCGGCTCGAGATACTCGGCCAGCATGCGCAACGGCCGCGCGTCGCTGCTCGTCAGGAACGATTCCTTGAGATACGCCTGGATGGCGCTGCGGCGGCGTTCGGGCCGTTTTTCACTCATGGGGGCACTCCCGGAGGCGACAGTCGGCGGCGCTCAACGCGTGTTGGCCCCGCTCTGCGGCGTGCGCGAAGGCCGGCCGTCGGGACCGATAAACGGAAACAATCCGACTTTGAACGACTCCGCCATGTGCCGCGCGATGCGGGTCGCCTTTTCTGCGTCTTGCTGGCTGAGAGCGTCCCTTGCAGCACTCTCGAACACCGCCAGCCAATGATCGAACGCCTCCGGCTCGAAGCGCAACTTCGCATGCGGGGCAAAGGCGTTCCCCTTGTAGCGATCGGTGCCGTGCAGGACACCGGACCAGAAGTCCCGCACGATTGCGATATGGGTTTCCCAGTCGTGGATTGCCCCGCGGAAGATCGGACCCAGCACCTCGTCGGCCAATGCCCGCTCATAGAACAGGTGCACCATGCGCTCGATCGTGGCCTGCGCGTCGTCTGTTGCCTGCATATCGTGCTTTCGTCAACTACCGTGCGCGCAGCTTAGCACCTGATTCGGATGTAGCGCCCAGGAAGGCATCGCGGAGCCCGTGGCGGCGTAGTGCACTACCCCTCCCCGAGGAGGGGCGTGTCGCAGCTCTGCAGTTGCGCTCAGAGAATCGCGCCGCGCTCAGAATCAGGAGTCTCGCGCCAGCCGGGCAAACAGGCGCTTCATGCCATTGACGCGCCCGAGATATTCGCGCACATCGTGATCGCCGCATCGCTGTCCGGGGGTCAATCGGAAGCCGCGCCTGGCGTAAGTTTCACCCGTCCCGGCGCCGCACAGGTGAATCACCGCAGCGAGGTCTTGCTTGTGCTGCAGCGTCGGGGGCGCAATTCGCTGGCGGTTGAGCGTTGCCGCGACACTGCGATCCAGGAGCCTCGCCGTCAGCTCGACAGCACGGCTGGGCGCAACGCGGGTGTAGAGGCCATCTACCCAGCAGAAGCCGAGCACGCGCATGAAATCGTCCTCGGGGACGGTGGGTTCAGACACGCATTCGCGTTTCGTCTGGGCGAACGTCGAATCGGTAATCTGGTACATGCCGACCGCACTGGAAGCCGGTCGGTACAGTTCGAAGAGATGCCATGTCAGACGCCATTGCCAGTACGTCTGCGCGAGGGGGTTGCCCGCGCTCTCAACTTGGGCAAGTGCGGCCAGAAGCTCGGGGGCGATCACGGCGGTGGCGTACTTGCGGAAGTATGGCTCATATTCCCGCCACGTCTCCGGAGGCGTCTTGGTGAACGTGCTGCTCACCGGGAAGAGCAACTCGGTCGGTTTGTGGACCGCGTGGTAAACCCAGTTGGCTGCGGCCCAAAGCCCCACGGAAACGATCGTGCCGACGACGAGCTGCAGCACCAGCGGTGCGCTCCGCAGTGCACGAAGCGCACGCCGGCGCGCGCGGGGCCAAAGACGCGGCAAGCGGCGCCGGTGCATCGTGCGGGACTTGGTTCCCACGGCGTAGGATGAACGGGACATAAACACGGCGCAGTCTACCCGATTAGTGTTCAAGGCCACGCCGACTCGTACAGACCGCCTCGAGGCCTTTCACGGGGTGAAACGAGATGACACCTTAGCGCGGAGCCCTGATCAGTGCAATTCCTCCCAGATTGGGCCGGGACAAGAGCGAGCGCAGCTACCGTCAACGGGTGGGTGCGACCGGTTTGCATCATTGTGATTACCTTGGTGAATCCTAGAGACACCGAGCCGCGTCTGTCGTGAGGCAGGGGCGGCCCGGTGTGTTCACTCGTGAGCGCCGCGTCACCGATCGTGATCGATTCAACGCGTGCCGGGGGTGCATGAAACAAACGAAACAAAAATGGTCTCCCGGTGACATTTCCCTGCCGCACCTGCCCACTAGACTGCACTGCTTCCGTGCGCACTGTCTGGTGCCGCCACGGGAATTGTCTGTGTTTCCTTCCGCCTTCCATCCTCAACGACACAAGGAGAAGACCATGGCGACGACCAACAATCCAGTCAACAACGGGGTCAATGTCGATGCGCTGCTCGGCGCACGCGAGGCGCTGACCAAGGCGCCGGAGGCCGCGAAGTTCACGTGGCGGGCGACGTGCCAGTGGGTGAACGGCACCCACAGTCGTTCCACCGTGCAAGGCTTCTACGGGCTTGGCGAGGAGCAGAAACACAAGACTCAGTTCACCTTCGACGCCGACCACCCGGAGGTCTTCGCGTCCGAGGACAAGGGCGCCACGCCGGTCGAGCTGGTGCTGGCCGGCCTGGCCAGTTGCCTTACCGCCGGCATCGCGTCCGTCGCCCAGCTCCGTGAGATCCAGTTGCGCTACGTATCGGCGACGCTCGAGGGTGGGATGGACATCCAGGGCATTCTGGGCATGGACAGCGACGTTCGCAACGGCTTCGACGGTATCAAGGTGACGTACAACATCGACGCCGATGCAAGCCCCGACGACATCAAGGCACTCGTCGCCCAGTCGCAAAAGCGCTCGGCCGTCTACGACATCATCACGAACCCGACGAACGTCACGGTAGAGGTTAAGTGACCCTCCGCATCGAGACGGGAGATACGCGTCGCACCACGACCGTCGTCATCGGGGCCGGCCACGCCGGGTTGGCCATGAGCTGGTGTCTAGGCCAGCGCTCGATCGACCATGTGGTCCTCGAGCGCGGTGAGGTGGCCAACTCGTGGAGGACCGAGCGGTGGGACTCGCTGCGGCTGCTCACGCCGAACTGGCAGAGCCGGCTGCCCAGTTACGGTTACGAGGGCGCCGATCCTGACGGCTTTCGCACGATGCCCGAGACCATCGCCTTCATCGAGCGCTATGCCGATGTGATTTCGGCCCCCGTCCGGATCAACACCAACGTAACTTCGGTGCGCCGGAGCAGCGACGGCTATAAGGTCACCACCAGCCAGGGCGAATGGCAATGCCAGACCGTCGTGCTCGCAACCGGAGCGTGCAACACCCCGCAGATTCCAGCGGTCGCTGAGGCGGTACCGTCGGCGATCGCCACGCTCACGCCGATGCAGTACCACAACCCGGGTCAGCTCGAGGACGGTGGGGTGCTCGTCGTTGGCGCCTCGGCCACCGGCACGCAGATCGCCGACGAGATTCACCGCTCGGGCCGACCCGTGACCCTCGCGGTGGGCGAGCACGTTCGCGTGCCGCGCGTCTATCGGGGCAAGGACATCCAGTGGTGGATGGACGCCGCCGGGGTGCTCGACGAACGCTACGACGAGGTCGACGATATCGTCAGAGCTCGAAACGTGCCGTCGCTGCAACTTGCGGGCTCCGCCGAGCGCCGGACGGTCGATCTGAACGCGCTGACCAGCATCGGCGTGAAGCTCATCGGTCGTCTTGTTGGCATCAACCACGGCAAGGCCCAGTTCTCGGGATCGCTGCGAAACCAGTGCGCGCTCGCCGACCTCAAAATGAACAGGCTGCTCGACACGATCGACGAATGGGCGAGCGAAAACGGACTCGACAACAAGGTCAGTCCCCCGCACCGCTTCGAACCCACCGAGGTCGAAGCATCACCGCCGCTCGGCATCGATCTCGCGAGCGGTGAAATCCAGATCATCATCTGGGCGACCGGATTCCACCCCGACTACTCGTGGCTCGACGTGCCGGTCTTCGACCGCAGAGGCCGTGTCCGCCACGACGGAGGTGTGGTCGAGGCCCCGGGCATGTACTTGCTTGGCATGCCGTTCCTCCGGCGCCGAAAGTCGAGCCTCATCGACGGCACCGGTGACGACGCACGCGACTTGAGCGCCCATCTGGCGTCCTACCTCAGCAACCAAACCTCCGTGACTCGCCCCAAACCACAGGTGCTCAGCCGGTGAACCCGGGCGGCAGCAGCGCCCCGCCCCGGTTGATCGGATTCGCGACAGCTCCCTTGCGCGTATTGCTGCCCCAGTGGGCTGTGCACAGCAACCGTTCGTGTCCACCGTGAGCGACTTGAACTGATTCCGGCCAACCCGACCTCTCACCGAAGATTGGAGCAGGCGCCGAATGGGCTTAGTGCCTTACTCGAACATGCCAGCGTAACACCGCTCAATCCAGGCCTTCGGGGTCCCGAGACAACATCGCATCAGCCGATGATTGACCTACCTGCATTCGATGATTTTGAGGCGGCTAGCCGAGCGGTACTTGCCTATTTGCATCAGCGTCTCGGCTTCAGTCTGTGGATGATGACCAGAACAGAGGGTGTTGACTGGATCGTATTGCAGGCCGAAGACCACGGTTACAACGTAACGGATGGAACGGTGTTTCGTTGGGCTGACTCGTTCTGTTCCCAAATGGTTCTTGGACGTGGCCCCCGAGTCGCTCCGCGTGCTCAAGACATACCCGTATATGCAGCGGCCCCAATCGGTCAACAAGTTCCGATCGGTGCATACATCGGGGTTCCATTGGCAAGGGGAGATGGCTCGTTGTTTGGGACGTTGTGCGCGATCGATCCAAGGCCGCAGCAAGAATCGATCCGAGACGATTTGCCCTTGATCGAGTTGCTCGCGAGGCTTCTTGGGGCCATTCTCGACTCCAAGCTCAAGGAAGTCGAACAGGCTAGACTCCTGGAACGCACTCTACAAGAAGCGTTGACCGATGCGTTAACGGGTTTACTCAATCGACACGGTTGGGAAAGAACCATTGCCGCCGAAGAGACGCGTGCTCGCCGTTACGGCAGCCCTGCATGCGTATTGATTGTGGATCTGGATGACCTAAAACAGGTCAATGATGCAGGCGGGCATGCTCAAGGAGATGCATTGATCCGCAGCGCAGCTGATTGCATCCGAAGCGCAGTGAGGCAAAGCGACACCGTTGCCCGAGTCGGCGGGGACGAATTCGCCATTCTAAGCATTGAATGCGATGCGACAGGATCCGAAGCAACGTTCAACAACGTCATTGACGCGCTGTCGTCCAAAGGAATCAGGGCTTCTGTCGGCAAAGCCATTCGGGATCCCAGGCTGGGACTCATCGAGGCGATGGCTGAAGCGGATCGCGCGATGTATGCGGCGAAGGCGCAGCGCCGGGCGCTTCAGCGGGAGCCCCTGACGTCGCGCCGCTG
>JBGPPC010000039.1:0-19567 GCA_041488355.1 Gammaproteobacteria bacterium | reverse complement strand
GCACCTCCACGGTTGCGGCGCTGAGCAAGCAGCCCGTGAACCTGTTCTCCGATCTGCTGATTCACGATATGGGCAGCGGTCTGGCCGATGGGATCAGTCAAGGGCAAGCTGGACCGCGCGAGTTTCGCACAGCGCCACTGTGGGGACTCGGGCAGCGCTACTTCTTCCTGCACGACGGCAGGACTTCCGACCTGCTGGTCGCGATCCAGGAACACAGGAGCGGCAGCAGCCGAAATGGAGATGCCTCCGAAGCCAATGCCGTCATTTCGAACTTCGGTGGGCTTTCGGACCAAGATAAGCAGAACCTGCTCAATTTCCTGCGATCGCTCTAACCCTAGTCCGCTGGGCTTTGGACACCTTGCCTGGCGGAGGCAAGCGACTCGCGCGGAGCAGTCGACGGCGGCCCGGAATCCGATCCGGCCGCTGTCGCTCCTGCAGGTTGACAACGTGACGGGCGATGCCGCACCTCGGCATCGCCCGCGCGTTATGGAACTGATCCGACCCGCCGATCGGCAAGGCTCGGCGGTCATCTCTCCTGCTGTGTTGCCATGTCGGCCGCCGCTCGCCTGAACATCACAAAAGAGCATTGGTCAAGCCCGAGCACCCTTTACGCGTGTCACAGTCCGTAAACCTTCCTAGACTGGTCTGACTGCGCTTGGCTAAAGTGTTGCCAAGAACAGATAAGGAGACCGCGTATGAAGCCTTCGGCGCCCAACAAGCACCCCTTTGTAGTCCTCTCACTGCTCGTCGGCCACGGCGCGCTACTGGGCGCTGTGGCGCCCGCTGCCTCTGCCAGGGATCGCGAGGTCGCTGCCATGGACACTGGCGCCGCGCGTGTCGTTCTGGAGACCCACTCGGTGCGAGACCTGGGCCATGGTTACGCCATCGCACGAGCTTTTGTCTACGGTCCGCAAGGCGTCAAGGGTGCAATGTCTATGGCGGTCGACGGTTGCGGAAACGACCGTGGCCACATCGTCATGTCCTCGCATCCCGCCGACATAGACCTCTACGAGTGGCGGGCAGATGGCCAGCACTTCTATGACCGGCTGGCGATGACTGCCTGCAAGAACCGGTAGATCGCACCAGAAACACCCGGGGTCATCCATTGGCCCCGGTCTTGTCGACCCTCTCCCTCGCACGCTCCCGGCTGCGACATCGCGGCGCCCGCTGAATCACGAGTTCCCGTAGCTGAGCTGGCGCATAGCAACACCTCCTGACGCGCGCTTTGACGCAGCAACCGCGCTGACTCCCTTGCTCTCTCGAGACCGCGGCGAGGGCGTCTGGGTGAGACATGCTGCGAGAGCGTAAAATAGCCTCACGCCTAGGCTTTAGAAACGCTTTTCTCACCCTCTTCGCTCTTCGATGACCTACGAGCTGCTCACTGGCATCAACGATCCGGCACAGCTACGCGCACTGGAGCGAGCTCAGCTCAAGCAGCTGGCCGACGAGTTGCGCGCGTTTTTGATCGAATCAGTCAGCAAGACCGGGGGACATCTTTCGTCGAATCTCGGCACCGTCGAGCTGACCATAGCGCTGCACTACGTCTTCCACACGCCCGAAGATCGGATCGTCTGGGACGTCGGCCATCAAACCTACCCGCACAAGATCCTGACCGGGCGCCGCGAAGACATGGCCCGGCTGCGCATGCAGGACGGCATATCCGGCTTTCCCAGGCGAAGCGAATCGGTCTACGACACGTTCGGGACGGCCCATTCCAGCACGTCGATCAGCGCGGCGCTGGGCATGGCGATCGCTGCCAAGCGGAAAGGCGAGGATAGGCACACAGTCGCCGTGATCGGCGATGGTGCGATGTCAGCGGGCATGGCATTCGAAGGGATGAACAACGCCGGCGTCATGGACGCCAACCTGCTGGTCATCCTCAACGACAACGATATGTCCATCTCGCCAGCGGTCGGCGGGATGAATCGCTATCTGGCTCGTCTGGTTTCCGGGCGCGTATACGTAGCAGCCCGCCGGGCGGCCGAGCGGATGGTATCGAGGATCCCCAAGCTGCGCGAGTTCGTTCGACGCTTCGAGATGCACGCCAAAGGCATGATCCTGCCCTCGACGCTGTTCGAGCAATTCGGCTTCAATTATATCGGTCCCATCGACGGGCACGACCTCGACGCACTCATTCCGACCCTGACCAACGTGCGCAAGTTGAAAGGCCCCCAGTTCCTGCACATCGTCACCCGCAAAGGGCAAGGCTACAAGCTGGCGGAAGCCGATCCGGTCCTCTACCACGGCGTGTCCAAGTTCGAGCCGGCGGCCGGGATCGGCGGGGGCAAGCGCGGCAAACCGACCTTCACCGAAGTCTTTGGCGATTGGCTCTGCGACATGGCTGCGCAGGACCCGCGGCTGATCGGGATTACCCCCGCCATGCGGGAGGGCTCGGGACTGGTCAAGTTTGCGGAACAGTTCCCCGACCGGTACTTCGACACCGGCATCGCCGAACAGCATGCCGTGACCTTCGCCGCAGGGCTCGCGTGCGAAGGACTCAAGCCGGTGCTCGCCATCTACTCGACCTTCCTGCAGCGTGCCTACGATCAGTTCATTCACGACGTCCAGATCCAGAACCTCCCTGTGCTGTTCGCCCTGGACCGCGCCGGGCTCGTGGGGGCCGACGGCGCAACGCACCACGGCGCGTTCGATCTCGCCTATGTGAGTTGTGTGCCCAATATCACCGTCATGGTGCCGGCAGACGAGAACGAGTGCCGGCAGATGCTCTACACCGGCTTCACGCTGAACACACCGGCCGCAGTGCGCTACCCGCGTGGGAGCGGCCCGGGCGTAGCCGTGGAGAAGGAAATGCGGGCCCTGCCGATCGGCAAAGCGCAGGTTCGCCGCGAAGGCAAGCAAGTGGCTATTCTGGTCTTCGGACCGCTCCTGAAGACAGCCCTCGAAGTGGGCGAGGAGCTCGACGCCACGGTGGTCAACATGCGCTTCGTGAAGCCGTTGGACGAGCAACTCGTCGCGCAGATCGCACGCGACCACGCGCTGCTGGTGACCCTCGAGGACAGCGTCGTGCGAGGTGGGGCGGGGAGCGCGGTAGCGGAGAGTCTCGCGGCACAGGACATCGCCGCGCGGATTCTGCATCTCGGGTTGCCCGATCAATTCGTGGACCATGGCGACCAGGCGCAATTGCTGGCACAAGTCGGATTGAATCGGGAGGGTGTGCTGAAATCCATCCGGGCACGTCTTGCCGAGCTGCCACACGAAGTCTCAGCGCGGGCAGCGTGATCGAGATAGGTGACCTCGGGACGCCCCATCCCATGGGATGACGCCGGCGTAGAGGCGCCTGGACTGCATATCCCGGGCAAGTTGTGGTCGTCGTTACTCGATGTTGCCGTAGACGACCGTAAAAGAGTTCCCCGTGTAAATGTCGTTCAGCAGATGCGTGCCCTCGGGACGGCGCCCGTGCGTTCGCACGTATTCTTGTGCGTGAATCCGCACCGTCTCCGCTCTGCCGCCCCATCGATCAGCCGCGAATCTCGCGCTTAGCGCCGCACGCTCTGCCGCTGCCGCTTCCAAGTCCAGCATTCCGCCGAACAGAATGGTAGTCACCGCTGCAGTCGCGGGGATCAGGATGCCCCATCGAATCCCACCCAGCGGCAGACACAGCGAGATGAGCTGCCATGCGCTCCATACGATCGCGGTGGTCAGACCCACGCGGAGCACGAAGCTCAGAAGCGCGAGCTTGTTGAGGCGCCAGCGCGACAAGGGCAGGCGCGCGGCGCACCAGGACCAAAGCAACATCGCCATGGCTGCGATGAGCGACTTGCTCCGAGAAGACACCTTGTGGACTCCTTGCGCCATCATGGCTCGCCCCCTTCGCACGGTGGTTTGGAAGGCGCCTGTGCGCCGCCGCGCCAAGCACAGCGCGCTCGCGTACAACACGATCAGTGTCGGCCCTAGAAACATGCGATGCATTTCGCCACACCGGAGCTTCAGAGTGATTTCCATGGAGGCCAGAACGGGTTACGGACGTAACGAGGCGGCGCCCCAGGGGTCGCGCCGAGCCGGCTTGTTACGCACAGGCACTCCTGCGCGGTGGACAGAGGAGTGGTAGCCTTTTAAGCAGATTGCCCACAAGAGTCGGAAGAAGCGCCGGTCCGATTCAAAAAAAGCGGAGACCACGCTGAGAAAGAGTGCGTTTGGCTTGCTGCTTTGCGCCGCCGCGGCGATCGCCGGGTGTGCGGATGCTCCGGCCGATCGACGCCCTGCCCCTACGGCGCAACCGGGCCACACGAGTCAACCCGCCGAGACGGCAGCGCCTCCGCAGGAGCGAGACGGTGCCGGAAGCTACGTCGAGCATTTGTTTGCCGACCCGCGTCTGGATCCGATCCGCAACAAAGTGCCGCTGGTCTTGCGCTCGGGTGCGGTGACACCGCTCCTTTTATCCAACGAGGATAAACCCACTCCCCCGGAGAAGCAGGCCATCAAGGTGTGGCTCTCGGTTCGGGAGCAGGCCCAGCAGTATCAGCTGGAGCACCGGGGGCCGCCGTCTCCGCTGTTGGTACGCACTCGTCAGCTCGTCACGCGCGCGATTCTTCAGCTCTATAGCGGCGAGATGACCTACGGCGAGTTCGCCAAGCGGATCCAGGTGCTCGATTCCGAATACCAGGCGGCGGCCCGGCAGGTGCGCCAATAGCAAGCCTGCGGCTACCTGCCTCCCGTCTCGCGTGGCCGCGCAGGAAAAGCTTCTTGCGTTCCACACGCCACCGGAGCGTATCGAGGATGAGGTCGCGCTGGACGGCAAACCCACGCGCTATGAGGTGCGCGACGGCACGTTCCAGCCGCGGTAAGCTACGCGGATTCCAATCAATCGGCGGGCCAGAACCCGCCTCGAACCACAGAGGAGACCACCATGAAGCGCAAACACGTGTTCGGCGTCGTCGCTGGCCTTGCAGGTATCGCGTTAGCCTTTGGACTCGGAATTGCCGTTGGGCAACAGACCCCGCCAGCGACGAACCAAGGTGTGAAGATCAGTCCGCCGACAGCGCTCGATCTCACCGAGGAGATCGACAGCGTGAACGGGCGCCAGCTTCGGTTACGCGTGGTGACGATCGAGCCTGGTGGTGCAGTTTCCCTGCACAGCCACAACGGACGGCCAGGAGTGGCCTATCTCCTCCAAGGGGTTCTCACCGAGCATCGCGAAGGCAGTGGGACCATCGACTACTACGAGGGTCAGAGCTGGACCGAGGGCAAAGACACCACGCATTGGGTTCAGAACAAAGGCAGCACCCCGGCGGTGATCGTCGCTGTCGACGTGTTCAAACCCTGAGCGAGCACCTTGCTCGTAGCCACACGGAGGAAATATGTCGATTAAACGACTCAAAGCAGGACCGCGCATGAGCCAAGCCGTGGTCCACGGCAATACCGTCTATCTCGCTGGTCAAGTGGCGGACACCCCGGCGCCGTCCGTGGGCGAACAATCAAAGCAGGTTCTCGCCAAGATCGACCGACTCCTGGCGGAGGCGGGGACCGACAAATCGCGATTGCTCTCTGCCAACATCTGGCTCGCGGACATCAGCCGCTTCGACGAGATGAATCAGGTTTGGGATGCCTGGGTGGCCCCAGGCAATACGCCAGCTCGCGCAACGGTTCAGTCCGCGCTCGCCCGCCCCACCCACCTCGTCGAGATCATGGTGGTGGCGGCGCTGGAGTAGGCTTTGAGGAGCGCGCGAGCACCTCCTGGCCGGTGGGAAGGTCTGTAACCTGCCAGCCGCCTCCGACTGCCTTGATCAGGCGCACGCTGGCTGCCATTCGGCGCCGAGAGATCTGAATCGACGTGCGTTCGTTGGACAGCGCGACCGCCTGCACTACGACCACGTCGAGGTAGGTGGCAGCGCCGCCCACGTAACGATTGGTCGTGAGCGTGAGGGAACGCTTGGAGGAGGTCACGGCGTCGTCCTGTGCCTGCGATTCCTCGGCCAGGATGCGCAGCTCGGCCAGGTTGTCCTCCACGTCGCGAAATGCGACCAGTACGGTCTCGCGATACGAAGCCACGGTCCCGTCGTAGGCGGCCTGCGCCTGATCTGTGACAGCCCGTCGGCGACCGGCGTCGAAAATCGTCTCGGTGCCTGCCGCGCCTAATGTCCAGAGCCGACTCGACCAGGACAACCAGTTGGAGAAATCGCCGCTCTCGAAGCCGAACACGGCGGCCAGTGTGACGGTGGGGTAGTAGGCTGCTTTGGCCACCCCGATCTGTGCGTTGGCCGCGGCGACCTGGCGCTCGGCGGACGCGATGTCGGGCCGCCGCTCGAGCAGCTCCGAGGGCAGTCCGACTGGTATCGCGGGCGGTGCTCCGGTATACGGGGCCACGGCGAGCGTGAACTCGGAAGGCGGCTTGCCGATCAGCAAAGCGATGGCGTGCTCCAACTGCGCCCGCTGCACACCCAGTTCGATGGTCTGCGCCAGCGTGGTCTTGAGTTGCGTTTCGGCCAGAGCCACGTCCACCTGAGAAGCAATGCCGCCGCTGTAGCGGTTCTGGGTCAACTCGAGCGCCTTGCGGTAGGCGACCAAGGTTTGCTCCAGCAACTGCCTCTCCGCATCCAGGCCGCGCAGTTCGAAGTAGTCGCTCGCGAGCTCGGATTGCAGGCTGAGCCTCACGGTCTCCAATTCCCCCGCAGAGGCTTGTGCGCTCGCTTGACTGGATTCCACTGAACGGCGAACGCGGCCCCACAGATCCACCTCCCAGGACACGTCCAGGGGCAGGAGAAAGTCGTTGTTCGGGCCGACCGTCTGTGCTGTCCTCGCAGGCACGTTGGCCGATTGGCGATAGCGCTGGGCGGCCGCGCCGCCGGTTACTGTCGGGAAATAGCCGGCGCGCGCCTGTTGCGCCAATGCACGTGCCTGCCGATAGTTCGAGTCGGCAACTTTGAGATCCTGGTTCGAGACATTGACCTGCGCCTCGAGTTCGTTCAGCTGCGCATCGCCGAAGACCTCCCACCAATTGCCGCGATTCGTCGCATCGCGCGGGGTCGCGACCTTCCACGGACTGCTTTTCTGCGTTGCCTCCTTGTAGGCGGCCGGAGTCTGAACCTTTGGCTTGACGTAGTCGGGCCCCACGGTGCAAGCGCACAGCAGGCAGGGCACCCAACCGATCCACATCGGTCTTCTTGCATGCGCGCCGGACGGCCCGGCGCCGCGCGGTAGTCCCCAGGCCATCTCTATCCCGGTTTTTTGTCAGCGACTTCCTTGACGACCCGGACCTGAGTGCCGGAAGTGAGCGAGTCGGCAGGATTGAGAATGACGATTTCGTTTTGGTCGAGCCCCGATACCACTTCGACCTCGGTCCCGAAGTCGCGACCCAGCACGATTTTCTTGAGTGCGATGCGCTGATCGGGTTGCACCACTGCCACCTGAGAACCTTCGGAGCGGAAGATCAGAGTGTTGACGGGGATGACAACCGCTCTGCTGCTCGTATGCAGCTTGAGGTGAACCTGCGCGTAGCCGCCCGGAAGCAGCTCCCCGGCCGGATTGTCGACACCGACTTCCGCCAGCATCGTGCGCGACACCGCGTCTATGGCTTGATTGGTCCGAACCAGTGTGCCTTTGAACGTACGCCCAGGATATTCCGTCAGCGTTACCTCCGCCTCCACGCCGGGCACGGCATCGCGGGAGTAGACCTGGGGCACGTTGATGTAGACCCGCAGCTTCTTGGTCGACGCGATGTGGAACAGCTCCTTTCCCGGCCCGCCGGCGCTGCCGGCGTCGATGAGCGCGCCAACGTCGGTATTACGGACCGTGATTAAGCCGTCGTAGGGGGCGAAGATCTGTTTGAACGAGTGCATCTTCTCGAGGCGTGCGACGTTGAAGCGCGCAGAGTCGAGGGCTGCCTTCTTTGCTTCCATGTCGCCCTGGGTCTGATCGGCCTCCTGCTTCGACACCGAATCGGTCTTGAGCAACGCCTGCCAGCGCGCGGCGGTTTTCTCGGCTAGCCGATAGTTCGCCTCCGCCGTCGCGAGGTCAGCCCGCGCCTGGTGGAGTTGATCGTCCACCTCCGGCGTGTCGATCTCCGCTAACAACTGCCCGGCCTTCACGTGCGCGCCGATGTCGGCGGTCCAACGCTTGAGATAGCCGTTGGTGCGCGCGTAGATCGGTGTGTCGACGAACGCCTGCATGTTGCCGGGCAAAACGAGCTCTTGGCTGGCGTCGCCCGCCTTGGGTTTTATTGTGGAGACGGTGGGGATGTTGAGTGCTCGCGTCTCTTTCTTGAGCGCTGCCGTGGCTTCGAGGCGGGGGAGAATACCCCACACCAGCGCCGCGGCGAACACGGCGACGATGACGCCTATCGCAATCCAGCGGTGCGGGACCCGGCGCGTTCCAACGCCTGAGGGCGGACGCGAATTCATGTACTCTTCCCTGATCGGTGCGAGCTCATTGCTTTACGCAGCAACCGGCGCAAGCGCACGACCGCGTGCACGCCACCCGTGTATGACTGAGAAGACAACGGGCACAAAAAACAACGTTGCGACGGTCGCGAACAACAACCCGCCGATCACCGCGCGGCCGAGCGGCGCATTCTGCTCGCCGCCTTCGCCCAGCCCCAGCGACATCGGCACCATGCCGATGATCATCGCCAACGCAGTCATCAACACGGGCCGGAAGCGGGTGAAGCCAGCCTCCATCGTAGCAGTAAGCGCGTCCGCACCTTCCTGCAGCCGCTCTCTGGCGAAGCTCACGACCAGGATGCTGTTCGCGGTGGCGATGCCCATCGCCATGATTGCTCCGGTGAGCGCCGGAACGCTGACCGTCGTGTGGGTGACGAAAAGCATCCAGACGATGCCCGCCAGCGCTGCGGGCAACGCTGTGATGATGATGAACGGATCCAGCCACGATTGGAAGTTCACAACCATCAGCAGATAGATCAGAACAATGGCGAAAATCAAGCCGAGCAGCAGGCCGGTGAAAGAGGATTGCATCGTTTCTACCTGTCCGCGTACCGCCAGGCGTGAGCCCTTGGGCAGATCTTTGACGCTGGCGTCGACGATCTTCTTAACTTCGTCCGCCACACCACCCAGATCCCGGCCTTGTACCCCCCCGTAGATATCGATCACCGGCTGCACGTTCCAGTGGCTGGCGACAGCCCGCTCCGAGCCCCGGCTCACTGTAGCCAGGCTGCCCAGAATTTCCGACTTGGCACCGGTCTCCCCGGTGATCGGGATGTTGGAGAGCTCTTGCAGCGAGTCGATCTTGTACTGCGGCGCCTGCGTGATCACCTGGTAGCTCACCCCGTTCTTCCAGTTCAGGAAGAAGTTAGGATTGGTCTGGAAACTGCCGCTGAGTGCGATCAGCAGACTGGTCGCTACGTCTTTCTGGGACAAGCCTACCTGCTGCGCCTTGGTCCGATCCACCGTCAAGTCGAATTTCGGCTGGTCCATGGGCTGCTGAATACGCAGGTCGGCAATGCCGGTCACCTGCTTCAATTTCTCGAGCAAATCGAGCGCGAACTTGCGGTTGGCGTCGAGACTGCGCCCGATGACCTGGATATCGATCGGCGCGGGCAGGCCGAAGTTCAGGATCTGACTCACCATATCGGCCGGGAGGAAATAGAACACGACGCCGGGGAAACTTTCGGGCAGGCGCCGGCGCAGCGCACGGACGTACTCGTCGGTGGGACGATGGTTCCCTTTCAGGGACACGATGATGTCGGCATCCGCGGGGCCCACCGTACTGGAATTGTTGTAGGACAGATTGGTTCCACTCGCCGGCAGCCCGATGTTGTCGATGATGGTCTCCAACTCATCGGCCGGGATCACAGCGCGGATCTCGGCCTCCACCAAATCGGAGAGTCGCGCCGTCTCCTCGATGCGCGTGCCGGTCTTCGCGCGCAGGTGCAGCTTGAACTGGCCGGCATCCACGGTCGGGAAGAAGTCGCGGCCGACGAACGGCAGCAGCGCCGCGGAAGTCACGCAGCCTAGCAGGAACAGCCCGATGAACAACAGGGGCACGTTCAGGCATCGCTGCAGCACTGCGTGGTAGCGGCCGCGCAGCTGCGAGAACATGTGTTCGAAACGACCGTGGAATCGCGGGAGCAGGTCCCAGCGCCCTGGTTCCTTGACGTTGGTGTGATCCTCGGCCCGCAGCAGATATTTCGCCAGAGTCGGCACCACCGTGCGCGAGAAGAAGTACGAGGCCAGCATGGCAAACACCACGGCCTCCGCCATCGGCACGAACAGATAGCGCGCCACCCCTGTGAGCAGGAACATCGGCACGAACACGATACAAATGCAGAGCGTTGCGACGAATGTGGGCACGGCGATCTGTCGCGCGCCGTCAAGAATCGCCTGCTGGATCGGCTTGCCCAGAGCGAACTGGCGGTTGATGTTTTCGATCTCCACCGTCGCATCGTCGACCAGGATACCCACTGCCAATGCCAACCCGCCCAAGGTCATGATGTTGATGGTCTCGCCGAGCGCAGAGAGGATGCTGAGCGAGGTGAGCATGGCAAGCGGAATGGAGACTGCGATGATCAACGTGCTGCGCCAGCTGCCCAGAAACAGCAGGATCATCAGCGCGGTCAGGCAACCGGCGAGAATCGCCTCGTGTATGACGCCATCCACCGCCGCCCGCACGAAGATGGACTGATCCAGCGCCGTCTGCAGTTCGAGCTCCGGCGGCAGTCCCGCCAGCATGCGCGGGACCTCTGCCTTCACGCGATCGACGATATCGAGCGTGGAAGCATTGCCGTACTTGAGGATACTGAGCAGTATGGCGCGCTGGCCGTCGTGACGCACTATGTTGGTCTGCGGAGTGAAGCCGTCGCGCACGTGCGCCACGTCTCCGATGTAGATCGTGCTACCGCCCTGCACGGTCTTGATCGGCAGCTCATTCATCTCCTTGATCGTCCTCGGACTGCCGTTCAGCGCCACGTCGTATTCCAGCGTGCCGATCTTCACCGTCCCGGTCGGCAGGATCAGGTTCTGCTGATTCAGAGCGTTGACCACGTCGAGCGGTGACAGGCCTTTCGCTTGCAGCGCGCGCGAGTCGAGGTCCACCATAACCTGCCGGAACTTGCCTCCGTATGGGAACGGCAGCACCGCGCCCTGCACCGTTGCGAGCTGGGTGCGCATGAAGCTGTTGGCGAGGTCGTTCAGCTCGTGCTCGGCCAGCGTCTTGCTCGACAGCGCGAGCTGAAGGATGGGAACGGTGGATGCGTTGTACTGCAGGACCAGCGGCGGTGTGGCGCCCGGCGGGTAGGCGCCGATCACCGTCTGGGCGATAGCCACGATCTGCGCCAGACTGGTCTGGAGGTTGGCGCTGGGGTGGAAGAACACCTTGATCACCCCGACGCCGTTGTACGTCTGCGATTCGATATGCTCGATGTCGTTGACTGTAACGGTCATCGCCCGCTCGAACTGGGATACGATCCGGCCCTCCATCTCCTCTGTTGACAGGCCGGTATAGCGCCAGATCACGCTGATGACTGTGATGTTGATGTTGGGGAAAATGTCGGTCGGCGTCCCCGGCGTTATCGGCGTGCGAAAGATCATCAGTGGGCTGATGATCAGGATCAGCAGAGCCAACACGATGAACGTGTAAGGACGGCGCAGGGCGAGTTGGACGATCCACATGACGCGAAGGTATCAGACCAAAGGCCGTGGCGCAGGCTTGGCGGACGGAGAAGGGCGTACCATCCGGCCGCGGTTCTCAGTCATGGAAGTCTCGAATTGTTCGGTAAAAGCTAGTTGCCCGCATACCGCGGCGAAGCCCAAAATTAAGGCCGCACCCGTTCGGCGGCCAGCATAAAGTCTAATGTTAGCAGAGGCATGCTGGCCGTTTGTAACGTAGTGTTGGGCGTGAGCGACGATCGACGGAGCGCAGCGCTGTGGATCGCCGGGGCCAAACGGCATCCACCCTTGGACCGCCCCGAAGCTGCGAGTACGATGAGCGCTGCGTCTTTCGCGGGGGTCGTGATGGCAGACACACGGATACAAGCGCTGCAGCGGATGCCCATCTTCGGCGGTATGCGGGCAGAGGTGCTCGAGTTCCTGCTCGACGCGTCGGAATTGACCCGCGTGGCCCAGGGAAAGTTCTTTTTCCACGAGCACGACAAGGCGCAGTCGATGTTCGTTCTGGAGGCTGGAGAGGTCGCGGTCTTGAAGCTATGGGAAGGGCAGCAGTGCCTGCTCGGACATCTTCGACAAGGCGATTGCTTCGGGGAGATGGCTCTCATGGATCTGGGGCAGAGGAGCGCCTCGGTCATGGCAGTCAAGGACTGCACGGCGATCGAGCTTTCGACGGCGAGCTTCTACAAGATCTATGAAAAAAATCTGGAACAGTTCGCGTTGTTGCAGATGAACATCGGTCGGGAAGTGAGCCGCAGGCTGCGCGTGGCAGACGAGCGTTTGTTCCGCGCCCACATGGGCGCCCTCGATCTCGACCCGGAGTTGCCGCTGCCGTACACATGATCGCGGATGCGCATTCCCGCCAAGCCTGGCTTCGGCGAAAGGCCGCACCGCATTAAGCTAGCCGGCCTGGCCGGACACAGAAGAGAAAGAAGAGGCCTACATGAGTCGTCTCGCACGTCGTCGTTTCCTTGGCTGCGCTTCGGCGGCGACGGTCGTGCTCGCCGCAGGGTTGCCGCGCCGCAGCGATGCACAAGCCGCGTTGTCGCTTCGAATCTCGTCCTCGCTTGCTGCGGACGAGAATTCTGCGCATTACATCTGGTACCAGCGTTTTGCGGCCAATGTGAAGGGCGCACTCGGACCGCGCGTCGCCCTGGGCTTCTTCCCGAACAGTCAGCTCGGCAAGGAAGCCGACGTCGTGCAGCAGGTGAAAGTCGGCTCGATCGATATGATGATCACCGGCTCGTCGATCTGGGCGACGGTAGCACCGGAATTCGGCATGCTCGATCTCGGCTACATGTTCGATAGCAATGCGCACGCGGAAAAGGCACTCGACGGCGGCGTCGGCGCGCAGCTGGCCCGCATCCTCAACGATCGCACCGGTTGCACGGTTCTGGGATGGGCGGCGCACTTTGGCCCCCGCAGCGTCTACACCAAGACCCCGATCAGCTCTCTGGCAGAGATCAAAGGCGTCAAGCTCCGGGTCCTGCCGACGCCTGCCTTCATCGAGACCTTCAAGCTGATGGGGGCGACCCCGACGCCGATCCCGTTCAACGAGCTGTACACGGCGGTACAGACCGGAGTGGTGGACGGTTACGAGCACGACGCGGCGACCGTGCTCGCTTCCAAGCTGTACGAGGTGTCGAAGCATTGCTGGCTGACCGAGCACCTGTTCAGTCCGATGGTCGCGGTGATCGGCAAGCGCGGGCTGGACAGAATGCCCGCCGATATCCGGCCCGCCATTGTCCAGGCGGCAGCCGAGGCCACGCAGTTCGAACGCGGCCAGGCGGTGGCAAAGGGCAGGGCCGCGGTGGAGGAACTGAAGCGCCTCGGCATCACTTTCCACCCGATGGCCAAAGCCGAGAGGGATTCCGTCCGCCATACGATGCAGACGCAGCTGTGGGCCGCGTTCGCGATTCAATACCCCGCCACGAAACCGCTCTTCGATGCCATCGCGGCCGCGCGAGGGTAATCGCGCGCGCCTGTCGCTCGCTGTGACGCGGCGAGTATCAGCCGGCCTGCTCGTGGCGGTTGAGTCCGTCGCCGGGTTCTTGCTGGCGGTTGACGTGCTCGTGGTGTTCGCGTCGGTGATCTGGCGCTATTTCTTGCACGATCCTCTGCTCTGGGCGGAGGAGATCGCACGCGCCCTGATGGTGACTCAGACCTTTCTGGGTGCTGCCGCCGCGTTGGGACGTGCCCAGCATCTGGGGATCGACAGCTTTCGCGGTCTCTTCCCTGTATCTTGGCGTCCGGCGGTAGTCCAACTGTGCCACTGGATCGTCGTCGCGGTAGCTATGGCGCTGTTCCTGTCTGGCTGTTCCCTGCTGTCCGACTCGCAGTCGCAGACAACCCCGTTCGGCTTGCCGCAATCGATCTACGTGCTCCCCCTTGTGATCGGCAGCTTGTTGATGATGCTGTTTGGTGCCGCGGCGGCGCTGGCAGGTCCACGGGGAAGCGTTTGGGGTACGCTGGCGGGGAGCCTGGTCCTGACGCTGGCTGTTTGGACATGGAACACGCTGGTGCCCGTTTATCCGATCCCGCCGATCTTCCTGTTGGGGGTCGCCTTCGTCGCCAGCGTTGTCATCGGCGTGCCGATCGCCTTCGCGCTGGCGTTTTCCGCGCTCCTGTATTTTCTCGCCGAGCCCTCGCTGCCGATGCTGGTCTACTCGCAGCAGATCTTGGCGGGAATGGATCACTTCGTCTTGCTCGCCATCCCGTTCTTCGTGCTCGCCGGCTTGGTGATGGAAGCCAACGGCATGTCGGCGCGCCTGATCGAACTGCTTCTGCGACTCATGGGGCGCTTGCGGGGGGGTCTGAACCTGATCATGATCGCCGCGACCGCGTTTTTCTCCGGAGTGTCTGGCTCGAAGCTGGCTGACATTGCGGCGGTCGGCGGCATTATCATGCCGGCCGTACGCCGGACGAAGCAGGACCCGAACGAGGCGGCCGGGCTGTTGGCCAGCACGGCGGTGATGGCCGAGACCATTCCCCCGTGCATCAACATGATCATCATGGGGTTCGTCGCCAACATATCGATCGGAGGCCTGTTCCTGGCCGGCATCGTGCCGGCGGGCGTCCTGGCGGTGGCGTTGGCTGCCGTCGCGATCTATTTCGGGCAGCGCATCGACCCCAAGCAGGCGTTCGAGAAGCACAGACCGTTGATCCGCCTGATCGGCGGGGGCCTGGTGGGCCTGTTCATGGTGATCATGATTGGCAAAGGCGTGACGTCGGGGCTCGCGACTTCGACCGAAGTGTCTGCCTTCGCGGTCATGTATGCGTTGATCGTCGGCGGCTTCGCGTTCCGTGAGCTCACCATGAAGTCCATCGCGAAGCTGTTCGTGCGCTCGGCGTCGATGACCGGAAGCATTTTGTTGATCGTGGCGGCCGCATCAAGTGTCGCCTATGCTCTGGCATTGCAGCAGATCCCGCAGGATCTGTCGGAATCGCTGGTAAGATTCGGCCACGCGTATGGCAGCCAGATGTTCGTGGTTGTCTCCGCCCTGTTGATGATCGCGTTCGGCGCCATCCTGGAAGGAGCGCCCGCGCTGATCATCTTCGGCCCGCTGCTGACTCCGATCGCACAGCAACTCGGCGTCAATCCGCTGCATTTCGGCACCGTGATGGTCATCGCGATGGGGCTCGGGCTGTTCTCGCCGCCGATTGGGCTCGGATTATTCGCGACCTGCGCGATCACAGGGACCCACGTCAAGGATGTGGCCGGGCCGATGCTCAAGTACCTTCTGGTTCTATTCCTGGTATTGATGGTGCTCGTTTTCGTTCCCGCCTTCTCGCTGTGGCTTCCACACCGGATGGGGTTCCAGTGACTCGGGCAGTCGCGACGGGTGGGAGATGCGTATATCGACTCGAGAGAGACTCATGCCGCGAATCTTCCTGACCCATCCACCTGAAGTCCGCGAGAGCTACTACGGCGCGCACGCTGTCGCCGGCCTTCAGGCGTTGGCGGAGGTGCGCTTCAACCCCGCTGGACGCGAGCTCAGCACCCGCGAACTGATCGACGCTGCGCGCGGTTGCGAGATCATCGTTTCGCATCGCGGGATGTCGGCGGAGCCGGAGCTTTTTCGCGGCCTGCCCGATCTCGTCGCGTTCTGCCGCTGTGCCATCGACATCCGGACCGTGAACGTCGCGGCCGCCAGCGAGAACGGGATCCTGATCACACAGGCCAGCGCTGGATTCATCGCCTCGGTGGCGGAGTGGGTCATTGCCGTGATGGTGGACATCGGCCGCAACATCAGCGCAGCAGCCGAGTCCTACCACGCGGGTAGGCTGCCGGCGGCGCTGATGGGGCGGCAGCTGAGGGGCTCGACGGCGGGCGTGATCGGGTATGGGCAGATTGCGCGCTATCTCTGCGAGCTCTGCCTGGCGTTAGGGATGCGCGTGCTGGTCTTCGATCCGTACGCCAAGGTTGAGAGCCCCGCGCTCGTGCGGACGCAGATGCCGGCGTTGCTTGCCGAATCTGATTTTGTCGTGTGCCTCGCGGTTGCCACCGACGAAACCGAGAACTTGATCAACGCGCATGCCTTCGCCCAGATGAAGCCCACGGCCTTTTTCGTCAACGCGTCGCGGGGCAATTTAGTGGATGAAGCGGCCCTGGAGAGGGCATTGGACGAGGGCCGCATCGGCGGCTGTGCGATGGACGTGGGGCGCGCGCCTGATCAGATGCCGACGCCCGCGCTTGCACGTCACCCGAAAGTGATCGCCACGCCGCACATCGGCGGCCTCACGCCCGAGGCGATCGCGTACCAAGCGCTCGAGACGGTGGCGCAGGTCCGCGAGATCCTCAAGGGCGGCGCCCCCAAGGGGTCCGTCAACGCCGACCGGGCCACGAGGCTAGCGCGACTACGTGGAAACTGATCGGGGGAGACAGCGAATGAGGTTTTGCCGAAAGGTGATCTTGCTGGCGAGCGGTGCCGTGGGTTTGGGGCTCCTCCCGGTCGCTTGGGGTCAACAGGACCCAAACGGGTCCGCTGCGATGGCTGTGGAGGAGCGCAGGGTGGACATCGTGAGCGAAGGTGTCCGTATTCACGCGGACATCTACACGCCCAAGTCGTCAGCCGCAGGGCCCTTGCCGACGATCATCATGTCCCACGGTTGGGGCGGCACGGCGTCCATGCTGCGACCACAGGCCACCGACTTCGCCGGCGCGGGGTATCTGGTTGTGGCGCTCGATTACCGCGGCTGGGGGGAAAGCGATTCTCGCGTTGTCTTGACCAGGCCAGCCCCTGAAGCCTCGCAGAAAACGGGTCAACGATTTACCGCAGAGGTCAGGGAAGTCCGAGAGGTCGTCGATCCCCTTGACCAAGCCACCGACATCTTCAACGTGATCCACTGGGCCGCGGGTGAGTCGCGGGTCGACAAGACTCGCATCGGCCTCTGGGGGACGAGTTTCTCGGGCGGACTGGTGGTTTATGTGGCCGCACGCGACCCGCGCATCAAGGCTCTCGTGAGCCAGGTGGGCTACATGGGTCAGCCGATCACGGCCTTAGCGGGGAGCGGTTTGGCCAAGATGTACGACGACGGCACACGCAGGGCGCGCAGCGAATTGGACTACCCGCCCCCCAGAGCGAAGGAAGTGGGCAACCTCCAGGGCGGCCCGATCCGCGAGAAATTTCTGCTCTACGCTCCGATCGAAGATGTATCGCGTGCCAAGAATTGCGCGATGCTATTCATCGCGGCGGAGCGCGAAGAGCTGTTCGACAACAAGAGTCACCCCGAGCTGGCCTACGCCCGCGCGGGAGAGCCCAGGAAATACGTCGTGATCCCGGGCATCTCGCACTACGGCATCTACGGTCAGGCGAGGGAAGAGGCGACGCGGCTCGCGATCGAATGGTTCGATCAGCACCTGAAGAGGTGAGCGTTGTAACCCAACGGCTAAGCGATGATCGGGACTAGATGCCTTGTGCTTTCCACGGTGGTGTCACCGTTGGGCCAGGCGACATAGGCGAGACCGTGGTTGACGTTAATGACCAGGCCATCGATGCGCTCCGGACCGATCAACGTGTTGACGCGGTTCACCCTGGACCGCGGTTCGATCTCGCAGTGGGCGGGGGAGAGTACGCTTCTCAATAAGGCTAGCACGGCAAACTCCTTTCTCAGTGACTACATTAGCTTAGACGGCGAAATGCTTAATTTGTTGCATCGCACTACGAAGATCCGCAGGAGTCCTTACCCTGTAGACAATAGTGCGTGGATTCAATATGCTGCGATGCAATAAGCATGCCTGAGCAACCTTGACTTACCCGCAACCGCTGACTCCCGCTCGCCCGGCTTACCTCGTCGACGGCGCGGTGTACTCACCGCTCTACGAAGACGTGTACCGCTCAGCCGCGGGCGGACTAGCCGAGACACGACATGTGTTCCTGGGCGGCAATGACTTACCTGACCGTTGGCGAAGTTGCCGCCGCTTCGTGATTGTCGAGACCGGCTTTGGGGCGGGGCTGAACTTCCTTGCCACGTGGGCGGCCTGGCGGCACTCGGTGCCGCCAGGCGCGCGGTTGCATTACCTATCTGCCGAGAAGCATCCGTTTGGGTCGGACGACTTGGCACAGGTGACCGCTGCTTGGCCTGAGCTCGCGTCCCTGGCGAGCGAGCTGCGGGAGCAGTACCCGCCTCTGGTCCCCGGTTTTCATCGTCTGCACTTCGACGCTTGCGGCGTCACTCTCACATTGATGTTCGGGGATGCGCTCAACATGTTGCGTCAGGTCGACGCGCGTGCGGACGCCTTCTATCTCGACGGATTTGCCCCGGCGAAGAACCCCGAGATGTGGACTCAGGGGGTGTTGGGTGAACTCGCGCGGCTCGCGCGTTCCCATGCGACCGTTGCGACATATACGGTGGCTGGTTCGGTGCGCAGCGGCCTTGCTGCTGCCGGATTCAGCGTTGCGCGCCGCGAAGGCTTCGGCCTGAAGCGCGAAATGCTGGTCGGCCGGTATGCCGGACCCGCTAAAGCAGAGCCGGATGAAACGCTGCGGACCGAAGCGCTCGTGGTCGGCGCTGGTCTCGCCGGCACATCGTGCGCGGCGCAACTCGCCTCTCGCGGCTGGCAGGTGCAGATCGTCGAGCGCCTCGGCGCTCCCGCGCAGGAGGCGTCGGGCAATCCCGCCGGGCTTGTCATGCCTGCGTTCTCCGTCGACTGGAATCCGGCGACCCGCCTGACGGTCCCCTCATTCGTTTATGCCGTGCAATGGCTGGATGCGCTCACGCGCGGAGCAGATGCTCCGATATGGCAGCAGACCGGTGTGCTGCAGCTCGCGCGCGACCACGAGCACCTCGAACGTCAGCGGCGGATCATAGAAGCCTTTGCGCTCCCGGATGACCTCGTGCGGTTAGTGAGCGCGGAAGAAGGCGCAGCATTGTGCGGGAGAGCCGTAGCCGGGCCCGGCTGGTGGCTTCGATCCTCGGGTTGGGCCGATCCCGCCGCAGTCTGCCGTGCGAATCTTGTGGGCGGTGGCGACCGGGTACGCCGCCGATTCAACTCTAGCGCAGCGCAGTTGCGCCGCGTGGGTGATGACTGGGAAGTGCTGGATCCATCAGGCGCCCTGCTGGGCCGAGCCCCGGTCGTGATACTGGCCAACGCTCACGCTGCTTGCGCACTGCCCGGCTGCGAGAGCCTGGCGCTGACGCCGATCCGAGGGCAAGTGAGCTTCGTGCCACAGCCAAGCGGCCCGGAGCTCGCCACACCGGTGTGCCGAGACGGCTTCATCGCGCCCGCAGCGGGCGGTGTCTGCTGCCTGGGCGCCAGCTACGATGCGGTCGGCGACGCCGCGCCACCGCGCGAATCAGACCACGCGGCCAATCTGGAGCGGCTGGAGCGCTTGCTCCCGGGCTTCGGGACGGGGCTAGATCCCGCGGGGCTGCGAGGGCGGGTGGGTTTTCGCACCGTTACGCCTGATCGGCTGCCGCTCGTGGGTAGGCTGCCGCTGCCGGACGGACAAGGTCTCTTCGCTTGCCTTGGGCTTGCCTCGCGTGGCCTGACG
>JBGPPC010000038.1:0-19961 GCA_041488355.1 Gammaproteobacteria bacterium | reverse complement strand
CACACCTCACATCGGCGGCCTCACGCCAGAAGCCATCGCGCACCAGGCGCTCGAAACGGTGGCACAGGTGGCCGAGATCCTGCAGGGCCGTGCTCCGAAGGGCGCGGTCAATGCCGACCAGGCAACGAGACTGGCGCGGCTGCGCCGGGATTAATTGCGACTACAGTATTGGCTGATGCCGGCTGGACTGCCATAGACGGCGGGGTTGTCCCGCAGCTGTCATAACCGGCGAGCAGTTACCGTCAGGCGATGATCGGGACCAGATGCTTCGTACTCTCCACGGTCGTATCCCCGTTCGGCCAGGCGACGTAGGCCAGACCCCCGCTGACGTTGATCACCAAACCGTCCACCCGCTCCGGGCCGATCACCGTATGGATGCGGTTGACCGTGTCCCGCGGCTCGATCTCGCAGTGGGCAGGGGTCAGGACACTTTTTAGTAGAGCTAACACGACAAACTCCTTCTTCAGTAGGTACGATCGTTGGACCGTAAGACTCTGGTTTTGTTGCATCGCAGTATAGAGATACTGTCAGGTCGGCGCAGGGCAGAACCTCCCGCTGCGGATCCAGGCTGCTGCGATGCAATAAGCATGCCGAGCCCATCTTGACCCATCCGGCCCCTCTGGTGCGCGCTCGGCCCGCTTACCTCGCCGACGGCACGCTGTATTCGCCCCTGTATCACGACGTCTACGCTTCAGCCGCCGGTGCGCTGGGTGAGGCCCGCCATGTGTTCCTTGGCGGGAACAACCTTCCGCAGCGCTGGCGGAACCGTCAGCGCTTCGTGATCGTCGAGACCGGTTTTGGGGCGGGGCTGAACTTTCTTGCGACTTGGGCCGCCTGGCGGCAATCGGCGCCACCGGGTGCCCGCCTCCACTACATCTCCGCGGAGAAGCATCCGTTCGAGGCGGACGACCTGCCGCGCGTGACCGCCCCTTGGCCAGAGGTTGCCCCGCTGATGAGTGAGCTGTTCGCGCAGTACCCGCCCGTGGTCCCAGGGTTCCATCGGATGCACTTTGACGGCGGCCGGGTCACGCTGACGTTGCTGTTCGGAGAGGCGGTGGAGATGCTGCGTCTGCTGGAAGCGCGCACCGACGCCTTCTATCTCGACGGATTTGCGCCGGCCAAGAATCCCGACATGTGGAGCGAAGATCTGGTGCGGGAGCTCGCGCGGCTGGCGCGCCCGGGAGCGACCGCCGCGACCTACAGCGTGGCCGCTTCAGTGCGCGCGCACCTGGCCGACCTCGGCTTCGCGGTCGAGCGGCGTCAGGGCTTCGGCCGGAAGCGCGAGATGCTGGTCGCGCGTTTCGCCGGGAGAGCCACGGAGGAGCAGGGTGCAGCGCCACGCGCGCAGGCGGCGGTGATCGGCGCTGGCCTCGCCGGTACGTCCTGCGCGGCCCAGCTCGCTGCCCGCGGGTGGCAGGTCGAGCTGATCGAGCGGCACAGCCGTCCGGCGCAGGAGGCCTCCGGCAATCCGGCCGGGCTGCTCATGCCAGCGTTCTCAATGGACTGGAACCCGGCGACGCGCCTGACGGTGCCCGCCTCCATCTATGCGGCGCAATGGCTCAAGCATCTGGCGCCTGCGCCAGATGCACCGGTCTGGGAGCAGAGCGGTGTGCTTCAACTTGCGCGCGACCCGGCCCACCTCGAGCGTCAGCGGCGGATCATGGAGACGTTCGCACTTCCCGACAACCTCGTACGGCTGGTGAGTCTGAAGGAGGGCTCCGCCATTTGCGGTGCGCCGGTGGCAGGTCCGGGCTGGTGGCTTCGCTCGGCCGGGTGGGCCGATCCCGCTGCCGTCTGCCGGGCGAACCTGGCAGCCGCAGGCGAGGCGGTGCACTCGCGGTTCGACTGCGCGGCGACACAGCTGCGCCGGGCTGGCGATGACTGGGAGCTGCTGGACGCGTCGGGCGCACTGCTGGCCCGCGCGCCGGTCGTGATCCTGGCCAATGCTCACGCTGTCCGCCGATTGCCAGGCTGCGAGGGCTTGCCGCTGACAGCGACGCGCGGGCAGGTGAGCATGGTCCGGCAGCGGGCCGATCGAGAGCTCTCCGTGCCGGTGTGCCGAGACGGCTACATCACGCCTGCGATGAACGGTGCGCATTGCCTCGGCGCAAGCTACGACGCGGCCAGCGACGATCCGCACCCGAGGCAAGAGGACCACGCCGCCAATCTCGATCGCCTGGAGCGATTGCTGCCCGGGTTCGGCGCAGGGCTCGATCCGGCAGCGCTGTCTGGGCGGGTCGGATTCAGGACGGTCAGCCCCGACCGGCTGCCGCTCGCGGGTCAGGTTCCGTTGGCGGGTGCATCAGGAGTTTTCGCCTGCCTGGGGCTCGCCTCGCGCGGCCTGACCTGGGCGCCGCTGCTGGGCGAAATCATCGCCTGCTGCGTCACCGGCGAGCCGGCGCCGGTCGAGCGCAATGTGCTGGACTGGCTCGCGCCTCAACGATTTGCAACGCGCGCCGCATCCTCTCGTGGTCCCCTCTCCCTTCGGGAGAGGGCAGAGGGTGAGGGCCGATAAGTGCCCATCTCCTCTCGGGAGTGGCACAGACAAGCTCCCTCTCCGCCTGGGAGTGCTTGCGCACAGTGACCGCATCCACACAAGCTTCGGGCCGGCCCGGTCGGCGCGAAACAGACCCCAGGTCCCTTGCTTCTAGCCGCTCTCGGGTCACTGCGGTTCTTGCCGCGCTCCTGATGCCATCGAGCGGCTGTATGAATCACTACCTGATTCACCCCGACCGCGATCCCGCCGGAGTCGTGACCTGGAGCGAGGACGTCACGCGCGGACCGCTGCGAGTGCATCTGGAATGGGTGCAACCGCCCGGCTCCGGTCCTTTTCCAACGGTGATCGTGCATCCGGAAGGCGGCGGCGTCGCCGCGGACATGAAGGGAGTGACGCGGGACCTCGCGCAGCACGGCTACCTGGCGGTTGCAGTCGATTACTGGCGGCTGCTCGACGGAAAGTTCCGGCGCAGTACCTTCGCGTGGCGCGAGAAGTCGGACCCCGTCGCCGCGCTGGAGGTGGTGCGCGCCCAACCGCTGGCCGATCGAGGACGAATCGCCGCGCTCGGTTTCTCGCAGGGCGGAATCTACAGCCTGCTGATGGCCGCGCAGGCGCCGGACATCAGGACGGTCGTGGCGTACTATCCCGTGACCGATTTCCGGATGTGGTTCGACACGCCGCGCAGCGACTTGGGATTTCGCGTCGCGTTTCGCGTGATCGAGTGGTATTTCCGCCGCGAATCAGGTGCGGCAAGCGATGCGGAATTCGAGGAAATGCTGCGGCTCGCCTCGCCGATGAGCTACGTCGAATCGCTTCGGGCGCCGGTTCTGCTGATTCACGGCGCAGACGACACATCCGCGTCGGTGGAGGAATCGAGGCGCTTTGAGCATGCGCTCAGGGCTCGGGGGCGCGAAGTCGAGCTCATCGTCGTTCCCGGCGCGGGGCACGTGTTCAACTTCAAGCAGCCGGAAGAAGCCCGGCGTACGTGGGATGCGACCCTGGACTGGCTGCGAAAACACCTCTCCCCGACGTGTGCACCCCCCTCCGGGATCCCCTGATCTCGAGACGAGCCGCAGACGCACCTTCAATCCCCGAGCCGAAGCTGGTAGCATCGCGCACCTGTCGCTTTTCAACTCATCAGAGGGAACACTGTCATGGGCAGAGGAGATATTCGTACACGCCGCGGCAAGATTTTCGCGGGCAGCTACGGCAACACCCGGCCGCATCGCAAGAAGAAGCCGGCGCAGAAGCCAGCAACCCCGGCCCGGCCCGGTAGCGGTCGCTGAGTCGCGGAATTCCGCTGCGGCCCAGGCGGCCTGCCTGCGCGCGGGCCGCCTCTGTCTGGGGATGCTGCGGGGCGCGTGAATGGCCGACATCCGCTTCGACAGGTATTACCGCTACGCTGACCTGACACGTCTGCTGCAGGAGCTCGCCGCCGAGCATCCGCAGTTGCTGCGCGTGGACGCGATCGGGCGCAGCTTCGAGGGCCGGGAGATCTGGCTCGCGACCGTCACCAACAGCGCCACCGGCCCGGACGCTGAGAAGCCCGCCCTGTGGGTGGACGGTAACATTCACGCGACCGAAGTGGCCGGCTCGATGGCGTGTCTGTACTTGGTCCGGCATCTCGTCACGCGAAATGAAGCCGATCCCGAGATTCGGCGATGCCTCGACACCCGCGTGTTCTACGTGTGCCCGAGATTGAACCCCGACGGTGCCGAATGGGCGCTGGCGGACGTGCCGCGCCTGATCCGCTCCAGCACCCGGCCCTATCCTCACGATGAGGAGCCGCTCGGCGGCCTCAAGCGCGAGGACGTGGATGAGGATGGCCGGGTGCTCACCATGCGCATTCGCGATCCGAACGGTCCGTGGAAGGCCTCCGAACGGGACCCGCGACTCATGGTGCGGCGCGAGCCGGCAGAAACCGGGGGCGAGTACTATCGGCTGCTGCCCGAGGGACGGCTGGAGCATTACGATGGCAGCCTGATCAAGCTGCAGCCGCGCAAGGAGCAGCTCGACCTCAACCGCAACTTCCCCGCCAGCTGGCGCCAGGAGCATGAGCAGTTCGGCGCTGGCCCGTTCCCGGCCTCCGAGCCGGAGGTGCGTGCGGTAGTCAACTTCATCGCTTCGCATCCGAATATCACCGCAGCGGTCGCGTTCCATACGTACAGCGGCGTGCTGCTGCGCCCGTACTCGCACCAGGCCGACGACACGCTGCCGGCAGAGGACCTCTGGACCTATCAGAAGATCGGCGCCCGCGGCACGCAACTCACGGGCTACCCCAACATCTCGGTATTCCACGACTTCCGCTACCACCCGAAGGAGGTCATCACCGGCTCCTTCGACGACTGGATGTACGATCACGGCGGCGTGTTCGCCTGGACAGTGGAGATCTGGAGTCCGCAGCGGCAAGCCGGCATCACCGACTACAAGTTCATAGACTGGTATCGGGAGCATCCGGTCGAGGACGACCTCAAGCTGCTGAAGTGGAACGACGAGGCGCTCGGAGGCAAAGGGTTCGTGCCGTGGTATCCGTTTGGCCACCCGCAGCTCGGCCCGGTCGAGCTGGGCGGCTGGGATGCCCTGTACACCTGGAGCAATCCTCCGCGCGAACTGCTCGAGAAGGAGATCGAGCGCTTTCCCGCCTGGCTCACGTGGCAGTTGCTGATTTCGCCGCGCCTGGAGATCCACGAGGCGGCGGCCACGCCGCTGGGTGAGGACACCTGGACGGTGAGGCTCGTCGTGCGCAACAGCGGCTGGCTCCCGAGCTACGTGACCAAGCGCGCGCTGAGCAACAAGCTCACGCGCGGTGTGGTGTGCGAGATCGAATTGCCGGAGGGCGCGCGTCTGGAGACCGGCAAGCTGCGCGAGGAGCTAGGGCAGCTCGAAGGCCGCGCCTATAAGCCGGTCACACCCAGCAGCTGGGCGGGCTGGAGCGGCGATGTCACCGACGACCGCGCGAAAGTGGAGTGGGTGGTCAGGGCACCGCATCGCGGTGTGGTCAAGCTCACGGCTCGCCACGAGCGCGCGGGCACGGTGCGAACGCAGCTTACTCTTTGAGTCTGGCCGGCGCAGTGTCGGCCAGCACGGTGCAGACGAAACGCCAACTGCTGCGTGGGCCGCCGAACCCGAAGACGAACAACCCTGCGCTCTGGGTGGGGGGGGTAGACGGCTGCCGGGGAGGGTGGTTCGTGATTCTGGCCGCGATGAGTTCCAACAGCGGGCAACCGCTGCGCGTGACTGCGCGCCGGTGCGCGAGCTTCCGCGATGTGCTCGCTCTACCCGAGAAACCAGTGGTGCTGGCGGTGGACATGCCGATCGGTCTGCTCGACCGCCCGCTTCCCGGCGGGCGCGCGTGCGACCGGGAAGCGCGCAAGCTGCTGGGCCGGCCGCGCGCCAGCAGCGTGTTCACGCCGCCGACCCGTCCGGGGCTGGCTGCACTGGCCTATTCAGACGTCTCCCGCGTCAACGGCGCTGGCATGAGCAAAGAGGCCTTCAACATCCTGCCGAAGATCCGCGACGTGGATGAGGCCATCGCGGCGTCGGACCAAGAGCGGGTGTTCGAAGCCCACCCCGAGCTCGCTTTCACCGCGCTCGCCGGCGCTCCGATTCGCCACAACAAGAAGACCGCCGAGGGGCGCCGCGCACGGGTCCGTTTGTTGCGGCGCATCTTCGGCCGCGCGTTCCAGGATCCGGTGCGCCTGCGGCTCGAGCACGGCGCCGCGCAGGTGGCGCTGGACGATGTGGTCGATGCCTATGTCCTTGCGCATGTTGCGGCCCGCATCCGTCGCGGCTCGGCGGTGCGGCTGCCCGTGGCACCGCTGCGCGACCGCCGCGGGCTGCGCATGGAAATCTGGTACTGAACGGTGGGCGTCGCTTAGGGAAGCGCTTGTTGAACGACTTTCAGAGCGAGCGAGCTGCGAGCCCCGCGAGATCGCGAAGTTTCCTCTCGGTGCGCTTGCTCATGGAGCTGTGTGCAACTCGAGGAAGACCCCTCCAGCGCGGAGGCGGCTGGCCCAGCCCTCCATGTCGGGCGAATCAGGAGCCCAGGCTGCGATTTGTTCCGAGGCATAGTATCGCGCCCCGATCTCGCGCACAGATTGACCAAAGCAACTCACGACCGTCTCAAGGTCATCGTCGCTATACGCACGGATCACGCGCTTCTCCTGACGCCGAACGCGACAGACGCTGCCTCAGCCGACCGTGAGGGCCTTGAGTTGCTCTGCTAGGAGTCGTTTACGTCCGCCTTTCCCAAACGCGGCATCGTACTCCTGAATGAGCCCCTGAATGACTTCGGAATGCACCGTAGCGTGCATCGTCTCATAGCTCTCGAATTCGTAGATGGCGAGATACCGATACTCCTCTTCCCCCTCTAAAATCTTGTAACGGCGCCCACTGAGCACCCCAGGGAACCTTTCCATCGCTTTCGGCAGATGGTCCTCGTTGTACCACTTGTTAAAGGCCTCTTCGTCTTCCGGTTTGACCCGGGCCATGACGATCAACAATCCCTTCTTGTCCATGTTGCAGACCTCCTTTGTCTCAAGGTCACCGATGTTGGGTGTCTCTCTGCCATGCCACCTGTTCCCGTAGGACGGCAGCTCACCCAGTGGTGTGACGCCGAACGCCCGGCGTCAGCGGCGCGCCGGCACGCACCAGCAAAGCGGAACGACGCTGATCGGCGCGTCCGCTGCACGCCGAGGTTGGGCGTCACCTAGGCTGAGTCCAGGGACCTATTCCCCAGCTCACGAAGTTGCGCGGCACGTTTTAGTGGCTCGGCGGCAGATGAGCCATTGAGACAATGAACGCCGTCAACTCCCACCGCTCGGCTTCGCTCAGGCTCTCCTTCCAGGCGGGCATCAAGTTCGAGCCACGGGTGCGCCCGTTGGAGATGGTGTCGAAGATCTCCTCCGGAGTGAGGTCCGAGCGGCCCCGAAGCGGCACCGGCCCACCGTTGCCGTCGTCGCCGTGACAGTTGGTGCAGGCCTGGCTGAAGAGCGTGTGGCCGCGCTGGATCGTTTCCGCTGACCCGAGATCGACGGGCGGGCCCGCGGCATACGCGAGCGCGAGAACTCCCATGGCGCTGGCCAACCCGATCGTTACGATTACCCGTGAGGGCCGCGGCCTTCCCCGCCCCCGCATGTCGACCTCACTCCACCGTGAAGGCGATCAGCGCTGCTCCACCGTTCACTTTCTTTAGCTCCGGAAACCAGGCCTGCGCAAAGATCGAGGCATAGGAACCCCAGCCGCTAGGCACCAGAACATACTGCTTGCCGTTGACACCATAGCTGATGATGCCGCCCCGGATTCCCGAACCCGTGCGGAAGCTCCACAACTCCTTTCCGCTGTCGGCATCGTGCGCACGAACCACGCCCTCCGAATCCCCGTTGAACACCAGCCCGCCTGCCGTCGCCAACACGCCGCCATAACCGGGGAACGGATAGTCCACGCTCCATTTCGTCTCGCCGGTGATCGGATCGCGCGCGTCCAGCCGTGCGCTCGCGCGGTCGCCGGGTGGCGGAACTCGCTTCACGTTCTGGATGCCATTGTAGCCCTGCGACAGCCCGAGCTTGCTGGGATCCAGTCTGATCGGCGTCCATGACGCACACGCCTCGAGCCCGCTGTTGTACCAAAGCCCAGTGACCGGGCTGTAGGCGCCGGAGTTCCAGCCCCGGCCACCGGTGGCCGACGGGCACTGGATCATTTCCTCTCCGAGCTTGTGCTCGTGCCGGCCTTGCAGCTCCCCGGTCTTGGGATCGATGGAGTCCACCCAGTTGATGTGGTTGCTGTACCGCCAAACGTTGTGCAGCGTGCCGCCATTCTTCTCCATCACGAACACGAACCCGCCCTTGCTCATGTGCACGAGGTAGTCTTTCCCTGCGACGGGGATCTGCAAGACCTCGTAGGCCGAGTCGTAATCCCATACATCGTGGGGAATCTCCTGCCGGTACCACTTCAGCGCACCTGATTTGGGATCCAGCGCGAGTACGGAAGCCGTGTACAGGTTGTCGCCCTCGCGGTCCTCGCCGCCCCAGGGTGCCGCGTTTCCGGTACCGTAGTAGACGGTATTCGTGGCGGGGTCATAGGTGCCAGACATCCAAGCGCTGCCGCCTCCGTGCTTGCCCGATTCCCCCGGCCAGCTGGCCGGATCGTCCTTGATCGTGGCGAACGTCCACAGCAACTTGCCCGTTTGCGCATCGACACCGTAGATGTCGCCGCTCTGGGCGAGGTCCCCGCCAGTGCCCCCGAAGGTCAGCACATCGCCGGCCACCACCGGGGGCGAAGTGAAGTTGCAGCCATGGCAACCCTTGAACCGCGTGAGCTGCACTGCCCAGATCTCCTGTCCGGTCTTCTGGTCGAGCGCGATGCCGCGCCCGTCTAGCGTGCCGAGGTAGACTCGGCCGTGGGCGATGGCTACCCCGCGGCTCCACGCGGGAAACACCAGTTGCGTCACGGCGGCATCGAGCTTCGGTTTGTACTGCCAGATCGCCTTTCCGGTCGCCCCATCCAGCGCATGGACGACGTTGAAGGCGGAGATGTAGTACACGACGCCGTCGATGGCGAGCGGCGTGGCCTGGATGCCGTGGGTAATGTCGCCGGGCTGGTGTATCCACGCAACCTTGAGCCGCTTCACGTTGTCGCGGTTGATTTGCGTCAGTGGGCTGAAGCGCCAGGCGTCGTGAGTGCGGTGATATTGGGGCCAGTTATCGGGATCCTCCAGGCCGGCGCTGCCGGCGTTACTCGCCGTACTGCTGAAGCCTTCCACCAGCAGGACGATCACGGCGGCGGCAAACGTGAACACGCTGATCCGTGCGCCCTTTTCCCAACCTGCACCGATGACTGGAGACGGCCCGAATAGTCTAGCGATGCGGGTAATTGTGGTCTCCATCGTGTCCATAACTTCCTCCCTCCATGCTGATGTGACAGGACTGGCTGCTGGAGTGCTACCGTCCGAGCGCGAGCCCGTATCCTTCAGGACCCCGAATGGTTCGCTGACGCCCAACGCCGCGCTTGACCGGGCGCCGGCGCGCAAGGCGCGACGGGTACCCGACGGCGACGCTGTTGGGCGCTCCGGTCCAAGCGCTTGTTAGCCGACGATGTTGTCGTATTCACCGTGAGTCCCGATCCAGATCCACACGATGCCGTCTTCGACTTCAGTACCGAGAGCTCGGTAATGTGCGCCAACCCGGACAGACCACAGGTCGCCGAGCCGTTTGAAATGAAGGGAAGGGTGCTTCGGATTGCTCTTGAGGAGGAGATAGCTCTTGTCCGCAAGAGCACGGACTTCCTCGGGGAGGGCATCGTACAGTGCCCAAAAGCGAGAGGAAGCGTGGTGCTTCAAAGCTCGCGGGTCTTACCAGCCTTGTGCTCAGCCAACGCTTCGGCCACCAAAGCATCGAGCTTTTCAGCTTTCGCGTCTGCCTCGATCTGTGCATCCCAGAGGCGAGCATCGAACTCCGCGAACCACACTCGGAACTTCTTAAGGTCCTCGGGCGAAAGCTTCTCGATACGTTCCGCAAGTTTCTCCAGCTCACTCATGATCCTGCTCCAGCCAATTCTAATTCTGCAATTGTACGCCTACCAGTAGCCCTGTTCTCGTCGGCCAACGTTGGCGATAACCCGCCGGCTAACAGTCAGCGAAGCGCCGCTGTTGGGCGGTCCGGTTCAGCGTGTTGTTGGGCGTCAATTCCCTGTTGCAGGTATCCAATATACGAATTCCGCCACGTTCTGTCATTGACCAGGCCAGATTCCCTACCCGAAGGCCGCCATTGGTCTTCACCGTGAACTGGGACAATGGCCGGGTTTAGTCAGACGATAGTGCCGAGCCGCGGGCGGCGAGAGCACAGAGCCGTCGAGCGAGCGTAGCGACATAGTCGCGCCCGCGCGGACCTTTCTCGACTTTATCGAGCCAGCGCTGGGGTATCGCGATAGAGCCGAGGTACGCCCCAACAATGGCTCCCGTCATGGCGGCAATAGAATCTGTATCCCCTCCGACGGCTAGGGCATGGCAGACGGCCTCTTCGAAGGAATCCGGCGCCTGGAGAAAACAATAGACCGCAGTCGGCACAGACGCGTGAGCATACACGTCGTTGCCCAGCGTACCGGCAACTTCCTGTGGCTTTGCGCGAGACGAGAGGAGTGTAGGGATTTTACTGAGCCGAGCTACGTACTCCTGGTTTGCCGGAAGATCCCGAATGTATCGATTCAACGCGCCGACAAAGCCATCGGGTGAGATATGCTCGCGTGCGGCCGCGCAAAGTGCGATGGCCTGCGCCTGCAGACACGTTCGGGTGACGGCGAGAGGGTGGGCGTGGGTCAGTGCCGACGACGTCAGGGCGTGCTGAGTCAGTGTTGACGCATCGTCGGCATACAACAGTGCGATGGGCGCTACCCGTATAGCGCCGCCGTTGCCGTACGAACCCTCGGGGCTGTAGATGTTCTTGGCTGCAGAGCGCCAGTCGACCCCGTCGTTGATTCGCTCGAGCGCTTCGATAGTTCCTCGGCCGTAACGACGTTCGGCGTCAAAGTGCCGCGCCAGGTGCTGCGCCATCGCATCCGCGTCGAAGCGCCCCGACGTCAGCAGCGATTCGACGCACAGAATAGTCATGTCCGTGTCGTCGGTGTACGTGCCCATCCCGTAGCGGTTGGGAAGATGGTCCGTCACACTGCCGTACCGCTTGGCGATCTCGTCGGGTTCGAAACCCTCGATGGGAGCGCCGAGGCTATCGCCGACGAGCACTCCCAGCAAGGATCCGACGAAGCGGTCCTCGCGATCCATGGTCATTTCTCAGTGGCTGCGTAGTTGCGCGCGTCCTTGGTGACGCCCAACGTTTGAGCTCAGCCGCGTGCAAGCGGCGGAACGTCGTTGCACGTCGGCTGGAGTGAAGGGTTAGGGCGCTTCACCGGATGCAGCCGCGAGACCGAATACTTGGTGTAACTCTATGGGAGGGGACTTAACCTCGACAAATACAGCGTCTTCAAGGGCCTCTACACGATGACCTACTGCGGACGGATGGCGACAGACATCGCCAGGCCCGAGTACGAAGGTCTCGTTGTTGATTATGGTCTTGAGTCTGCCACTGACGACATAGATCAAGGACTCATGAGAATGCATGTGAACGGATGATGCCACACCCGCCCGCACGCGTACTTCCAGCAGCGCCATGCTCTCGCCGCGCATGAGCGGCTTGACGAAGAAGGTACCAGTGTTCGGCTGGCCCTCGATTGTGCCAACGGGCTGGCTGTCTACCTGAGCATTCTCCATGTGCAGCATGTTGACCTCGCACAGACTGGAAATGAGCATTCTGCGCCCTTCCGGCTACCGGGCGTTCCCTACAGCGCCCTAAACGTGAAGGTAACCGGCCTGCCGCTTGCGGCAGGTCCGAGCGACCGAAGGGAGCGGTGTCAACCGCAGTGTTAGGTGCTGGCATAGCTACTAAGTACAGATGCCTTGAAGCCCCAGAATAAAAGAGGGGCGCTGATGCCAACGCCAAGAGCGCTACCGGAGATGCCGACGAATAGCTTGCCTTGCAAAGACAACTCTGGGTCTGAGACATGCCGCCGACACACGACAGCAGCTTGACCCAATGTGACTGCGCAGCCAGTGACGAAAAAGCCGAAAAGAATAGGCGCCGAAATTGCACGAAATGACGGAAGCCAAAATGGCAGCGCAGCAACAAGAAGGAAAACACTACTTGCCATCTCAGCGATTACAAACCATAGGGGATCTCTCTTGCTTTTGAAGTCATCGACGTGCGACCAAAGGCAAAAGGTGAGATAAGCGGCAAAGTATGCTGAAGCCCACAACGGCATAAGGCACCTAGCGTTTCAGTTGAGCGGGCGCCGGCATGCGAAGCATGACGGGTACCGAGCAGCTATGCTGCTTGGCGCTCCGCTCGAACTGAGGGTTAGGCACCCGCGTGATTCCGCCAATGTTTTGCAACGTAGAACAACCCCCACCAAAACGCTACCTGAAACAGAAGCACACAGACGATGCCAAGAGTTTGAGACTTCGCGAGCGGACCGCGTCCATGAGTGACCAGAGACTCATAAAGGTAGTCATATGCAATTATCACCACGAACCATACCGGAACGACCCAAAAAGCTCGAACACCGCTGAAGTTCAAACCGCTCCAGACGAAGAGTGTTGAGGCGATAGTGCTGGGCAATCCCAGCAGCTTCTTCACCGTACTCCAACGTCGAGGCTTGTCCATCGAATAGGGCCTAACGGTGCGATCGACCGGCCCGAAACAGCGAAGCCGAGCGACGCTGTTGAGGGTCCGTGTCGAATCGCGTGTTATACGGCCTTGCTATCGCTCGATCCTCATCGTTTCAAGAATGGCGGAAAACTCTGCTTCCGAGACGTCTGGGCCTTGTGCCGGGCCTGACATGCCGATGATAAAGGCGAACCCGCCTCTCGGAACCAACCAAGTTCGCGACCGCACTGCAAAAGACCGCCCTGCTTGGTTACCGATCGAATACGTCGCAACCATATGTGCAGCTCTCAGACCTGAGACCGTGGCAGCCTGAATCGGGTCAACAATCCGAAAGTCGGAGAACCCGCGCTGCATTTGAGCAACAACAAGACGGAGAATATCCTCGGGGGATAAGTCCTTTCGGGCCCCCAGTGGACTAAGGACTATCTGCGCGGTCGGACTCACATCAGAGCGCGCCTCCGGGTTCTCGTACTTGGTCATTGCGACCAATGGGAGCCGTGCCCGCTGCCGCACCAACTCGCCCAACGCTTCATCCCGAGTGCGCACTCGCTCTCTACTCTCAGTCACCGCTTGCGAAGTCAGGAAGTACCACCCCCGAGGCTTCTCGACGGCAAGCCCGATAGCGGAGTTGGAGTAGCGGTCAACATTCCCCGCGACCGCAAAGGCCGAAGCGAACGCCACCCCTAGATTGAGCAATACAATTCCAGCCTTTCGTCTATACATCGCTCTCAACCCATCCACCGTATAACGGGATGCCGTTCACCGGCGCGCGGAAAGCATGCTAGCAAGGTAGGACGACGCCGTTCCGCGCGTCCGGGGCAACGGCTGGTTCGGCGTCATGGCATGGGAACCTCGAGATCCTTGCAGATCTTTCGAGCGAGGAAATCGTTGATCTCTCGGTGACGCGGGACCGTGGACGACTTCCCGGTGCGCCGATTCACGTAAACGGAGTGTCTTCCACCTTCTCTGAGGAACGCACAACCGTGCTGCTCCAGGTGGTGGATGAGGTCAGTGCGTTTCATTCAGCCGCAATGATCAGCGGCTCGCGAATGACGTCCTTGTCCTTAATCGATTCTTCAGCCAGCGTGCGATTGGCCTCGAGGACCAACTCGACCGCCTCAGAGAGGCTTTCGCGAGCCTCCTCAAGGGTTGGCGCTTGAGTATTCGCCCCTGGCAACTCCTGGACGAATCCTATATACCCTTCCGGTACTTTCTGGAATACCGCAGTCAGTTTCACAGTCGACCTCCGCTTACGGCTCGATTGCCAGGAGTATAGCGCTGCCTCTCGTCTGACGCCGAACGTGATGCGCATAACCGGCGCGTAAACAGCAAGCGAAGCGCCGCTATTTGGGCGTCCGTGTTCATGCGCGGGTTAGCGGCGTGCTTCCCGCTACCGCTCAATGTATGGGTCACTGGATCACTGACCTCCTTGACTTCATTCTCTGGCTGTTTTGCTCATCCCGACTACCCCCGCACCGTCACCGGATCACCTCGTTGGCTCGCACCAGAACCGGTTGCGGAATGGTCAGGCCGAGCGCCTTGGCGGTCTTGAGATTGATCACGAGTTCGTACTCTGTGGGTTGTTCGACGGGGAGATCAGCGGGTCTGGCGCCCTTGAGGATCTTGTCGACGTGGCGCGCGGCCTTCCGGAGCAGAGCAACGTAGTTTGGTCCGTAGGACATCAGGGCCCCGGCGTCGGGAAAGTCCCTACTCTCATGGATAGCCGGCAGTCTGGTCAATGACTCTAGTTCAATGACTCTTCGCCGATGTACCGCAAAAATAGCTTGGGGTGCGAAGAGGAGCGCTTCGACGCGACGATTGAGTTCCGCGAAGGTGGGCTCCAACTCGTTCGGCGTCGTGATCAGCACCGGAACGATGTTGATCCTCAACCGGCGCGCGGCGACTTGCGCCTCCTTCCAATACGGCTCCCACACTTTATCCGTCGGATGCCCCAGGGCGCCCACGCGCTTCAGGCGCGGGACCAGTTGCTTGAGGAGATCGAGTTGCTTTTCCGCTAGGTCGACACCCATGTCTGTCATGCCGGTGATGTTGCCGCCCGGACGGGATAGACTGGTTACAAGTCCGCTGCCCAGCGGGTCTGAAACAATCGTGAAGACGATGGGAATCGAACTGGTCGCATCCTTGGCTGCGCGCGCCACAGGCGTTGTCGGGGCGACGATTACGTCGACCTTGAGGTGCACCAGCTCTTCGGCAAGTGCGGGGAGCGCCTCAAACCGACCCTCGCTGGTTCGGTGCTCGATCAGGACGTTCTGGCCCTCGATGTAGCCGAGCGTCCGGAGCCCCTCGAGGAAGGCTTGTAGCATGACTGCGTCGTCCTCCAAGCCTGGCGCGAGGTAGCCGATCCGCCATACCTTTGCGGGCTGCGCAGCCGCGAGACGGGAGAGGATCAGGGTTCCAGCGCTTACCAAGAAGAAACGGCGGGAGATCACTGGATCACCACATCAGCGCGCAGTGACAGGGACTGGGGCATGGCCACCGCGAGCGCTCTCGGGGCCCTGATGATGTTGATGAAGAGCTTCCCACGCCTGAAAGCCATGGCGGACATTCTACTGCGCGTATCGAGAACCCGGTAAGCCGCTAACGTTCGTGTTCAGGCGCGCGCGGCATTTTGCGCGTCGCCTGCAACACGTTGTTAGCTGGCAGTGTTACTCGATGCAGTTTCACGAATTGCCTTCCGCGCTTGTTCGAAGACGCTTTCCATCGGTTCATGGCTCGCGAAGGTGAGAGCCACCGGTACAAACGCCTCGATTACGGCAGCGACATTTTGCGGTTCCATATGAGACGCGCCTGTCGCAAGCCACAGACGGGCGAGTTCAGCCGCAATGGCCTCACAATTCACGATCAAGCCAAATTCTGTTTTCGCGGAGAGAAGTTGATGTAAATGGGGATATTGGCCTTCCTCTGTGGCGACGGCTTGTTCAAGAGGTTTTTGCCGAAGATTGCGCCATGATTTGACCGTTCCACCGCTGTGGTCGCGCCCAGCGACCACAGCATGAAGGTATCGGATGGCTCTTCGAACGCCGTCGCTCTCACTGCGCGTGAGCCGGCGTTCCCCGTGAAACAAAAACTTCGGTGGCGGTCTGGATGTATCACCATCGGAAATGGTGAGTTGCTCGGGCTGATCTATGAGAGGGAGGTCTTCAACGTAGTCCGATGACGTGCGAAGTGCTCCAGCGGTATGCACGCTAATTGCGGAGCATTTGAGCAAAGCCGACTTGAGAGATTCGAACGGCTCTAGCCGGGGGTCCGTCGTAGCCCGGCACTGAGAGATTACGGCGCTAAGGTACTCAAGAAAGGATTCAACTACCGCGGTAGATTTCTCGGGAAGATACTTTCTGCATGATGCGCGCGGGGCGATAGCTGTCGCCTCCAGCTCGACCAGTGTTATGCGGCAATTGCCCGTGTCGATGTCGATTGAAACTTCCACCAAATCGGGAATCCAGCCCGGACCGACCTTCATCGGTGTACCTGAGTAAGCGTGATCAATTTGAGACGCACGCCGTAGCTCAACGAATCCTTCGTTGTCCTTCGCCATGTCAAGCCGAAAGAGACACCGCATCAGATTATCCCCGCTGCACCCACTGCCAGCTAACTTGAAGTAGACGTCATGATAAACCTCGGCAAACGCAACGCAAGCTTATACGGGTATGCACAAGTTGCTGGCGGCATAAGCGGTGCCTGTGGCGGTTGATACCGGCATTAACCGCCTGGGTCGTTACCCGTGCTGGCCGCCGGGATGGCGGGCAGGTCCGGCGCAGCCCCGCACGGTGGGCGAGGCCGAGCCGCCTGGCTACGCCGATGGGTACTACCCACAGCTTCTCCTGCGGGAGCCAGCGTCCGCCGGCGTCCTTGACCCGCCTGCGCAGTTGCTCCTCGTGGAAGTGCACGCGTAAGCCGACCAGAACGGGCGGCCGTCTGGGCCCCGCACCTTGGCGCCGCGCTCGTTGCGCTGGATTCCAGGGGAGCTGTTCGATCACCAGCTCGACGGTCTTGTAGCGTACCTGCGCGACCGCATCGTAGCGGTATCGGACGCAGACCAACCGCTCGCCGAACTGGGTCACGAGCTTTTTCGTGCCCTTGTTGCCGGGCTTCAACGTTACGCGCGTCTCCATGCGTCCTCCGGTGAGACCGATAGGGTGTGTGCTTTCCAGGAAAACGTACTTGCCAAGAGCCATGGCCAGGGTTCTACTGGACGGGGCGCTCACCGCGTGAGCCAGGGGCGCAGGGGTCGACCCGATTCGCAGGCTCGTTGATGGTTTGCAGCGCTCGCGTACCGGCGCCGGATTTCATGTGCAGCGCACTTCGCTTCGAGCGTCTGGACGTAACGCGCCGGGCTATGACGCTTATCGGCTAGCTAGGAGAGCTTATCCTTCCGCCATGCCTCGAGTGCGTTGTACCTTGCGCGTCGTCGTACTGCTGGCCGCGACAGCAGCGGGTGCGTGTGCCGCGCCGGCTTCCCACCTATGCCGCGCACCCCCCGAGCAGCCCGCCGAGGTCATCTATGTGGTGAGCCACGGCTGGCACGCGGGGCTAGTGTTGCCCAGCCGCACCGCTGCGCTCGCGCATTGGCCGTTGGTCTCGAACACTCGGCTCGAGGAACAGGTGGAGGTCGGCTGGGGCGAGCGTGATTACTACATGACATCGGATCCGGGTTGGTGGCTGGCGGTAGAGGCTGTGCTAGTCCCGAACGAGAGCGTGCTGCACTTGGTCTGGTTGAACGCTCCGGTCGAGGAGTCGTTCCCAGGCAGCGAGATCCTCGAGATCCGCCTGTCGGCTACCGGGATGGAGCGGCTGTCGCGTTATATCGGCGACAGTTTCGCGCGAAATGAGCATGGTCAAGGGATCGATCTGGGCGCGGGTCTGTACGGGGACAGCCGGTTCTATCTCTCCCGCGAGCACTATCACGCGTTCAATACCTGCAACGTTTGGGTGGCGCGGGCGCTGCAGGACGCGGGCTGCCCGATCAGCCCGGTCTTCGCTTTCACGGTGAACGACCTCATGAGGCGCGTGCGGCCCTTCGCCACGCAAGTACAGGCGCCCGGTGCGCGGTGAGTGGCCTAGTTCGCTGCGTAAAGGGTTGGGACAAGAACACGTCCTGCAAGGCAGCGGAACGTTTCCGCCCCGCGCGGGGCAGACGCGCTAACCTAGCGCACGACCGGCGCTGGTCGACAGCCGATGAGCACAGCCGCCTTACACCGCTGGAACCTGACGCCCAAGCAGGCGATAGCGCTGCAAAGCGATCTGCGCGAACGCGTGGTGCGTGTCGACCGCCTGGGCGAAGTCCGCCGCGTGGCCGGAATCGACGTCGGGTACGAGGACGACAAGCGCGCGGCACGTGCGGCCGTGGCGGTGCTCACCTTTCCCGGCCTGGAGCTGGAGGCGTACGCCATTGCGCGCCAGCCCGTCCGCTTTCCCTATGTGCCGGGGCTGCTCTCCTTTCGTGAGGCGCCGGTCGTGCTGAAGGCCTTCGAGCGGCTGCGCAGCGCACCCGACCTGATTCTCTACGACGGGCAGGGCATCGCGCACCCGCGCCGCTGCGGCATCGCCAGCCACGTCGGTCTTCTGCTCGACATTCCGGTCATCGGGGTCGCCAAGAGCCGGCTCATCGGCGAGTACGCTAAGCTGCCCGCCGCGAAGGGCCGCTGGGTGCCGCTCACGGACGCGGACGAGATCATCGGTGCAGTGCTGCGCACGCGTGCCGGGGTGAAACCGGTGTACGTGTCGGTAGGGCATCGCGTCAGCCTCGAGACCGCCGTGCGCTATGTGCTCGCGTGTTGCACCCGCTACCGATTGCCCGAGACCACGCGCTGGGCGGATCGGTTGGCATCCGGCGCGGACACTCGCAACGCGCTGCCCGCGACAGGCCAACCAAGCACCGGGTAGTGCGTCCCGGGTTGCGCTGCGCTCCCCGGGCTACGTTGGCTAGCGCTCCTCGGTTGGCCCATGCTGCGCCGCAGCTAAGGCCGCCTCAGCATGGTTCGTTTCTTGCCGTTATCCGGTGTGAACGCTCGGCTCAACCGGTGGTCGGACCGTTGGCAGTGCTATCCTGCGATCGCCCACCGCCTCTGTGGCGAGCGCGTGTAGTTCAAAGCGGAACGGGTCCGCACATGACGACTACACACTTGCATCGAGGAGCGGCTATGACAGCCAAACTCACGACTCTGGCCAAGCAACTCACGCTCGCCGCCGTGATGGGCGGACTTTCCTGTGCGGCGGCGGCACACGACCTGACTCTCGCCGAGTGCACCGAGGGCGGCGACTTCATCATGCACGCCGCCATGTCCCGCGAAAACGGCATGACGCGCGAGGCTTTCCTCGAGCGCATGGAGAGCGATATACGCCTGATCCAGGCGTTCCCTCCGCAGCTGCGCTGGTTTGTTCAGGACGAAGACGACGAGCAGCTGTTGACCTGGGCGGCCAGGCTCGTGTTCGACTCGCCGCGCGAGCCCGAGAGCCATCAGTCTGAGTTCCTGGCGGCGTGCACCGCGCGCGTGAGTGCAGCGGCCGATGCCCGCGCCGCCTCCGCGGAGATGAACCCGGCCGCGGCCGTCGAGGGTTCAGAGGAAAACTGACCGCACGCGTCTGCGCAGGGCAGGGCTCGGCCGCGGTGCTCTGCCGCTTCGCCGAGAAACCTCGTCGGCGATACAGGATTCAGTAACTCCCCACCCCAACCCTCCCCGGCACCGGGGGAGGGTGCGTCATAGCTCGATATCCGGCCCCTCCCTCTCCCTCCCCCGCGTGCGGGGCTGGGTTTTAATTCTCAACTCGCCGAGTTGACCTATACTAAGCGCAGGTCCGGCGCCAGCGCGCGCACGGACGCCCTAATAACTCAATGGGGAGACTGCTGACTATGGACGTCAAGCTCACCCGGCGCCAGTTCTTCAAGGTCTGCGCGACCGGGATGGCGGGTTCCAGCCTGGCGGCACTGGGCTTCGCGCCCACCGCGGCTCTGGCTGAGGTCCGCGAATTCAAGCTGCTACGCACCACGGAGACACGCAACACCTGCACGTACTGCTCCGTCGGCTGCGGCATCATCATGTACAGCCTCGGGGACAGGTCAAAGAACGCCAAGGCCGAGATCATCCATATCGAGGGCGACGCCGACCATCCGGTGAATCGCGGCACGCTCTGTCCCAAGGGCGCGGCCCTCCTGGACTTCGTGCACAGCCCCAACCGGCTGAAGTATCCGGAGTACCGGGCCGCAGGCTCCAGCGAGTGGAAGCGCATCTCCT
>JBGPPC010000037.1:0-20172 GCA_041488355.1 Gammaproteobacteria bacterium | reverse complement strand
GTGGGCGGCTTCGTGTGCAACCTGCTCGTGCGCCCCGTGGCTGCGAAATGGTTCATGACGGAGGAAGAGTTGGTGGCGGAGCGGAAGCTCGCGCACGAAAAAGCGCAGGCCACCACTGTGACGGCGACTGCGGGGAACGGCGTACCGAGCAGTCCGGCGATCGCCGCGCTGTTCTGGTTGTTCGTCGGCATCCCTCTGGCGTGGGGCGTTTACGTTACCTTGCAGAAAGCGTTCGTCCTATTCCACTGAAGCGCGCTGACGGCAGACCGGCGGTATCCGAGGGCGGGCGGACAGCTAGGAGCTGAGCCGCTCCTAAATCCGGCGTGGCTTAGACCAAACCTTCGAGGAGTTGTACGTCGACGATCGTGCCCGCTGGCGTGTTACCTTGAGCATCCGGCAGGACGATGAAGCAGTCGGCCTGGCTCATCGAGGACAAGATGCCCGAGCTCTGATCACCGGTCACCCGCACGGTCCATTGGCCGTCGTCGCCTCGCTCCAGTATCCCGCGCTGGAATTCGGTGCGCCCGGGCGCCTTCTTGATGGCTGAAGTGCAGACCACCTTCAAGACCGGCAGAGGCCGCGGCTGCGGCACGCCCATGAGCACCAGCAATGCCTCACGCACGAACTCGTAGAAGGTGACCATCGCCGATACCGGGTTCCCGGGCAGACCGAAGAAGTGAGCTTGACCCACCTTGCCATAAGCGAGCGGCCGTCCCGGCTTCATCGCGATCTTCCAGAACAGGACGTCGCCGAGCTTGGCGAGCAGCTGCTTGACGAAGTCGGCCTCGCCGACTGACACGCCGCCGCTGGTGATGACCGCGTCCGCCGCTTGCGCGGCCTGTGTGAATGCGTTTTCGATTGCGATTGGATCGTCGCGGATCACACCCATGTCGATGGCATCGACGCCCAGCCGCATCAGCATCCCAAAGATCGTGTAGCGATTGCTATCGTAGATCTGCCCGGCGGCCAGACTGGCCCCGACCGGCACCAGCTCGTCGCCGGTGGAAAAGAACGCCACACGCAGCCGGCGATAGACCGAAACTTCGCCGATACCGAGCGAGGCGATCATGCCCAGCTCTGCCGGGCGCATGATCTGGCCAGGCTCGAACACGACCTGGTCGATTTTGATGTCAGCGCCGGCATAGCGCACGTTCGCGCCCTGCTGCTGGCCACCCGGGACCTGCAGGTGCCCGTCCGCAACTCGCGCGCGCTCCTGCATGATCACGGTGTCGCAAGCTGACGGCATCACACCACCGGTCATGATACGGACCGCTTCGCGGCGGCCGACGCTGCCCTGAAACGGCTTACCCGCGAAAGAGGCGCCGACGACCTTCAAGGTGGACTCGGCGTTCGGCTCGAGATCCGCGAAGCGCAGCGCGTACCCGTCCATCGCCGAGTTGTCGTGGGACGGGACGTTGATGCTGGAGCGGATTGGCTGCGCCAACACGCGACCCAACGCAGCGCGAAGGTGCAAGCGTTCGACAGCAGCGACCGGCGTGAGAAAAGCGCGGATATACTCCTTTGCCTTCGCTACTGGCATGGAGTTGGGGTCGTAGTCGCTGTCGGCGACGATCGCCGACACAGATCTGATCGTCTCGGGGGACATTGGAATCTAATAGGCGGACGCGCTAACCACTGAACGTGAGTTCCTTGCCTGCGCGCTGGCGCGCGCTATCTCGATCAGACGCCGGTGCGTGTATGCGCCCTGCGCCAACCACGCGCGCACGCTCGCGAAACGGTCGCTTCACCGCTAACCGCCGATGTATGACATCTCCACTTTGTGCAGCTTGACAGTCGCCGCGGTACGCAGTTCCGAGTAGCGATCGGCACGAGCGCTCCAGACACTCTCGATGAGCTGCGAGATTTCTTCGTCCGAAGCACCGCTGCGCAACAACGCGCGAAAGTCCGTGCCCCGGCTTGCGAACAGGCAGGTATAGAGCTGGCCCTCGGCCGACAGCCTCGCGCGCGTACAGTCGCGGCAGAAAGCCTGGCTCACCGACGAGATGAATCCGACTTCACCGCTGCCATCCTGGTAGCGCCAGCGCTCGGCCACTTCGCCTCGATAACTCGGGTCGACCGGCTCGATAGCCATGTCGCGATCGATGATCTGCACCAGCTCACGCGAGGGCACTACGTGTTCCATCCTCCAGTCGTTGGTGGCACCCACGTCCATGTACTCGATGAAGCGCAGGGTGCAGCCCCTCTCCTTGAAGTAGCGTGCCATCGGCAAGACGCTGTGGTCGTTGACGCCACGCTTGACCACCATGTTGATCTTGATCGGCTGCAAGCCCACAGCAGCGGCTTCCGCGATGCCCTCCAGCACTTTCTCTACCGGGAAGTCGACGTCGTTCATGGCCTTGAACACGGCGTCGTCCAGGGAGTCGAGGCTTACTGTGACACGCTTGAGGCCGGCCTCTTTCAGAGCACGAGCGCTGTGCTTCAACAGCGAACCGTTGGTGGTCAGCGTGAGGTCGAGATCGCTCCAGTAGGACAGCATCTCGATCAGCCGTTCGAGCTTGCGACGCACCAGCGGTTCTCCACCGGTGACCCGGATCTTGTGCACCCCGTGATCCCGAAAGATGCGCACCATGCGGTGGATCTCGCCGAAGCTCAACAGCTGTTCCCGTTCGAGGAACTGGAAGTCCTTGCCGAATACCTCCTTGGGCATGCAGTAGGTGCAGCGGAAGTTGCATCGGTCGGTCACCGAAACGCGCAGATCTCGCAGCGGGCGACCGCGCGTGTCGGACAGCGGCTGCCGCACCGGCGACGGCACAACGGCGGGGCGCTCAGCCTTCGCTTCCAACAGCGGCTGTTCCTTCATACAGCTTTCGGATAATCAATGATTTTGCGACGACAGGGATTCTGCAATGACCGCAGTTTTACAATGATACAAATCATTATATGCTGAAGGAGCTAACGCCGCGAGCAGACCCGGGGGCGTCGCAACCCCGATCGACCCACCGAGCGATGCCGTTAACAGACTGCAAGGAGGCGACTTGTGCAACAGGGGGGTAGTCCCGGACAATTCGGAACCGGGCCGGACGCTGATACAAGTTGTCACACCTATTCAACTCGAGCGGAGCGAGAATGATCGTTCGCCGATGCAAGGCTTTAGGCAACTTTCCAGACGCGACCATGCAACCGCGTGCTAGCGCACGCAAGGACGGGTGCTGATGCCGAGAGACATCAAGGCCGGAGCGGTGAGGGAGGCCGGGCGGGTTCCGAAGGCGAACAAATGGCGCTCCGGAAACCCAACACCCGGCCATCGCAGCCAGGAAGAAAATTGCCAGGAGCGCGTGCTGGACGAGTGGCGACAGCTCGCTACCGAGCTGGATGTTTATCTCCGGAACGGAACGAGAATCCGCGGCATCCTGAAGGACTTCGACGCCTTCGTGATTGCGCTCGAATCCGACGAGGGGCTGCGCGTTGTCTACAAGCAGGTGGTTCTCAGCATCGGGCCAGCCGGTGCGCGGTCGCACGACGAGTCTGCTGGCAAACGCCCTGTCCTTACCCTGAAGCGTCGTGGTCCGTTGGCTTGAAGCGCAGCGCTACCCCGTTGTTGCACCAGCGCTGGCCGGTAGGCGCGGGACCGTCGGTAAACACGTGGCCCTGATGCCCGCCACAGCGGGCGCAGTGATACTCGGTTCTGGGGACGAAGAGCTTGCGGTCCTCCTTGATTTCGAGCGCCCCTGGAATGCAATTGAAGAAGCTAGGCCACCCGGTTTTGCTGTCGTACTTCATGTTGGAGGCGAACAGCGGCTGTTCGCAACCGGCGCAGACGTAGATTCCTGCACGCTTCTCGTCATTTAAGGGACTGGTATGGCGCCGCTCGGTTCCTTCCTCGCGCAACACTTCGTATTGATCTGGAGTCAAGCACTGGCTCCACTCGGCTTCGGGCCTGTTGATCTTGTCCATTGAGCGCGTTTCTGGCGATGAGTTGTGACACACGCAATGCTACGCCTGCGGGCCGTGTTCCGGTAAGGGAGCCCGCGTCGAGCCTCTACCGTATCGTAGGCATCCCTTGCCCAGCATGTCCCGAGGAGCATCCGGCGTTCTATAATGAAACTCTTTGGCTGAATCCGGATGCGGATGCCCTATCGCTATGGATGACTCGGATCTCCTGAAGGCCAGGGGCGTGGTGTCCGGCCGGGTGGATACCATTACGATCCTCTACTTCGCGCGACTGAAAGAGGCCTTCGGGCGCGCGTCCGAACGTTTTGCTTTGCCCCAGTCCGTAGATACGGTCGGAGGATTGCGCGAGCATCTGCGCACGCGGGGCGGCTCCTGGGAAACCGAGCTGGCTGACACCAAGCCCGTGCGCGTGGCGCTGAACCAGGAGATGGCGGCTCCAGCCGCTCGCCTCAGCCCGGGCGACGAGGTTGCCTTCTTTCCACCCGTGACGGGAGGCTGACGCAGTGGTCAGGATCCAGAGCGAAGACTTCGACAGCGGTGCGGAGATCGCCATTCTGCGGCGTAACAATCCGGCGATCGGTGCGATCGCGAGCTTCATCGGCCTGGTGCGAGATGTCAATTCGGGAGACCACGTATCGGAGTTGACGCTCGAGCACTACCCCGGGATGACTGAGAAGGCGCTGGAGAAGATCGTCGACGAGGCGAAGTCGCGGTGGGACGTCATCGATCTGCTGGTGATTCACCGGGTGGGTGTGCTCCACCCCACCGATCAGATCGTCCTGGTGGTCGTTGCAGGTGCGCACCGCGGGGAGGCTTTCGCGGCCTGTGAGTTCGTGATGGACTATCTCAAGACGCAGGCCCCGTTCTGGAAGAAAGAGCAGACGAGCGCCGGCGGCCGCTGGGTCGAAGCCCGTTCCAGCGACGACGCGGCGGCCGAGCGGTGGACTCGATGAACCAACCACGGCGGACACAAAGGGGGCAGGCATGACCTCGGGAAAGTCGACCGCAGGCAAGGCCGAACGCAGGGACGGTTCGGCAAAACCACAGATTCGGATCATGTTCCGCAAGGCTATCGCCATGGGGCCGGGCAAGGCCGACCTGCTGCAGGCGATCGAACGCACGGGTTCCATCTCAGCTGCTGCACGCAGCCTGGGCATGTCGTACCGGCGCGCGTGGTTGCTGGTCGATACCATGAACCAGTGCTTCAAAACCCCGGTAGTCGAGACGCTGACCGGCGGTCAGCGCGGCGGCGGGGCGCGCATTACTGACCTCGGTCACGATGTATTGACGCGCTATCTCGCGATGGACGCCAAGGCGGCCGCGAGTGTGCGGAGGGATTTGGCGGCATTCTCGCGCCTGATGGTTAGCCGCTGATCCGAGCGTAGAGCGCAGCTCGGCTCGCTGCGTCCCAGGCGTCCCGATGGTGAGGGGAACGCATCTCTCGAAGGCTCTCGTGTAAACTCCAAACGAAGACGGCGGGCCCGGCTCGGGTGCGCTATACGTCGACACACCGTGAACACTGCAAGCCCGGTTTTCTTTCTGGATGTTTCCACCGACTGGTACCGCAAACGCTCGGTCAAGGTCGCGTTTGTGTTGTCGTTGCTGGCGCACGCGACCGCGATAGCCTTGCTGCCGGGGCTGCGCGTGCCCAGTCCTGAGCCGCCCGCACCGTTGGTCGTAGAGCTGGTCGCGGCACCACCCCCGGAGAGCCCGGCCCCGGTGGCGCAGCAGGAGCCGCAGCATCAGCCGACGCCGGTCGTGAAACGGCAGGTGATACTGCCTCAAACGCAGCCAAAGCAGCCGGAACCTCCCCCCACACCGACGCAAACACGTCCGGAACCGGTGCTGGTCGCCCCTGCGGCGGTGCTGCGCGAACCGGTACCGGAGCCAGCGCCGGCCGTTGCTGAGGTACGTCCCGAAGCTCCCCCGCCGCCGGCACTCGTCGCACCGGCCCCGCAGCCTCCGCCTCCGCAGCCAGCGACTGTGGCGAAAGCTGAAGCACCGGCGTCCCTGGCGCAGCCACCCCTGGATGCTGCGGCGCTCAAGGCCTTCGGGGAAATGCTCGCGCAAGCCATCCGCAACCGAAAGGAAAACTACCCGCGTCTCGCACGCGTGCGCAACTGGCAGGGTACGACCGAGCTGAAGGTGCAGATCGGAGCGAATGGGAAACTGGAGGACGTCCACGTAGGCCATAGCAGCGGGTTCCAGGTGCTCGACGCCGCGGCGATCCAAATGGTGAATAACGCGGCTCCACTTCTCGAGGTGCCGGAGGCGTTGCGGGGCAGGGAGCTTAGCGTTCCCGTTTCGGTCGTTTTCAAGCTGGAAGCTCTCTGAGGGTCTGCGGTACGCGGGCGTCTACCCGCTCTTGACCCGATAGCGCGGGTTTCGTACAGTCTGCGCCGTATCCCGGTGGATATAGCTTGGCCCACCTCGAGGCCGGCAACAAGATGGTAGGTGTTGCGTAGCATGCCGCGCGGCGCGCATCGTCGCCTACCCTGGGGTCGAGCCAAAAGGACCCGATGATCGGACAGGCACTCGTTCCGCTGCTGCTGACTCTGAAGGTCGCAGGCCTCGCCACACTTCTCACGCTGGTTCTCGGGGCGGCACTCGCGTACGGCTTCGCCCGCCATGCATTCTGGGGAAGGGAGCTCCTGGATGCGGTGTGCACTCTGCCTCTGGTCATGCCGCCTACCGTGCTGGGCTACTATTTGATCGTGCTGATTGGACGGCGTGGCTGGATCGGCGGGTGGCTCTACGAGAATCTCGGGATCAGTCTCATCTTCACTTGGCAGGGCGCGGTTCTCGCCTCCGCGGTGGTGGCCTTTCCTCTCGTGTTCAAGTCAGCGCGCGCCGCGTTCGAGGGTGTCGACCGGCACCTCGAAGGCGCGGCCCGCACACTGGGCGCGTCCGAGCTAGGGGTATTTTTCCGCGTGACGCTGCCGCTCGCGTGGCGCGGAATCCTCGCCGGTGCCATGCTGGCCTTCGCGCGCGGCATGGGCGAGTTCGGTGCGACGCTGATGGTGGCCGGCAACATTCCTGGAAAGACGCAGACTTTGTCGCTCGCCGTCTACGACGCCGTGGAAGCCGGACGCGACGATCTGGCAAACTTCCTGGTCCTGGTGACTTCCGTCGTGTGCATCGCGATCCTGTTGGCTTCTGGCCGGCTGCTGCGGCCACGTCACTGAGCGTGAAAGTTCGTGTCGACATCCGCAAGCGACTGGTCTCCGATGGCCGAGAGTTCCGTCTCGAAGCTGCGTTCGAAGCCGAGAACGAGCGCATCGTCGTGTTCGGGCCATCCGGCTCCGGCAAGAGCGTCACCCTGCAGTGTATCGCCGGGCTGCTCACGCCCGACGAAGGCCGCATCGAGATCGGCGCGCGCGTGCTGTTCGACTCTGCGGCGCGCATCGACCTTCCGCCCCAGGCGCGCAACGTCGGCTACGTATTCCAGGAATACGCGTTGTTCCCGCATCTCACCGTAGAGGGCAACGTCGGATTTGCCGTGCAGGGAGCGATTCGCGCAAGACTGGACGCCGCCGGGCGCGAGCGCGTGCGCACATTCCTCGTGTTGTTCGGGCTCGAAGGCCTCGCGCGTAGTCTGCCGCGCGAGCTCTCCGGCGGTCAGCGCCAGCGGGTGGCGCTGGCGCGAGCGCTCATCCGCCGGCCCGATATACTGCTGCTCGACGAGCCGCTCGCGGCGCTGGATCCGATGCTGAGGGAGCACGTCCGCCGCGAGCTGCTCGACGTTCAGTCCCGCTTCCAAGTTCCGATGATCATCATCACGCACGACCCGGCCGACGCCGAAGCGCTGGCCGAGAACCTCGTCGTCTTCGACGAAGGTCACGTTGCCCAGACTTTCAATCTGAAGAGCGATGCGGCACCGGGCTCTGCGGTTTCACAGCGAGAGCGCGTCGGGCGTGTACTGGCGGAGCTTTTCCCCGCAGCTAGCGTCTAGGGGAGCTCCCGTATGCTCCAAGGCGGCCTGCAACCGCTTCCCCTATAATCCGGGCCCATGGCTACAGGGGTCACAACCGTTGGGTTCGCCGCGGTCGGAATAGGCGCTGCGTTAGGTGGTTGGGCGCGCTGGATGCTGGGGATCCTGCTCAATCCGATCTTTCCCTCTATCCCGCTCGGGACTCTAACGTCCAACCTGGTTGGCGGCTACATCGTCGGTGTGGCGGTAGAGTACCTGGGCCGGCATGCGGGCCTACCGCCAGAGGTGCGTCTGCTCGTGATCACCGGGTTCCTGGGGGGGCTGACCACGTTCTCCACCTATTCGGCCGAGGCCGTAGCGTTGTTGTCACGCGGGCAGTTGGGCCTATTCCTCGTCCACCTCGGAGGACATCTTGGCGGCTCGTTGCTCCTGACGGTGCTTGGAATTTACACTGTCCGCGCGTTGCAGCTTTAGGGAACATCTCGCGCGTAGATGGCGACGTTCAGGATCTCGCGCGCGACGTCGGCAACTTCCGATGCGGTCATTCCGATAGGCCCGCTTAGTTCTCGATAGCGGCGGTCGGCTGCCAACCCGTGCAGATGTACTGCGGCGCAGGTTGCCGCCGTTGCGCTCGCCCGCTGAGCGATGAGCGCACCGAGCAGACCGCTCAGCACGTCGCCCATGCCGGCACTGGCCAGGCCCGGGTTGCCCGATGTGTTGATGTAGTAGTTCCCGTCACGCGCCGCCACGACGGTGCCCACTCCCTTCAGCACCGTGGTGGCCCGATAGCGCTGAGCCAGGCGTAGCGCCGCTTGGACCCGATCGTTTTGGATCTCAGCGATGGACCTGCCGCACAGGCGCGCCGCTTCCGCGGGGTGGGGCGTCATCACGGTGGCTGCCTCTCGGGTGGCGCATAGTTCCTGCAGTCGGGGATGTGCGCCGATCAAATTGAGCGCGTCCGCGTCGATCACGAGCGGCACTTCGAGCGCCAGCGCTCGTTCGACGCAGCGCATCGCCTGCGTCGATTGCGACAGGCCCGGCCCGAGCACCAAGCAGTTGAGTGCGTCCATGCTCAGTACGTCCTCCACCCGTCGCAGCATCAGCTCAGGCTGAGACGCATCGAGGCTCGGGGCGTCCGGGGTGAGGAAACCGACGTAGACGCGACCGCTGCCCAGCTTGAGCGCAGCACGACCGGCAAGCAGCGCTGCGCCGGTCATCCCGGTGGCCCCCCCGACGACGCCGACGCTCCCGAAGGTGCCCTTGTGGCTGTTAAGGGCTCGCCGCGGAAGTACGGTGGAAATGATGTCGTTGCCGATGGTCCTGCCTTGGGGCGGCAGCAGCGCCGTCGGTCCAAGGCCGAGATCCCGCACGTGCAGCTCACCGCAGTGGTCCGGGCCATCGAGCGTCAGCAAGCCCGGCTTCAGAGCGATAAAGGTGATCGTATGCCGAGCGTGTACTGCAACCTCCAGCACTCGGCCGCTGTCGGCGTGCAAGCCGCTGGGGATATCCAGCGCGAGGGCCGAGCCACCGCTCGCGTTCACGGCCGCGACGATCTCCGCATAACGACCCGAGATAGGGCGCTCGAGGCCAATCCCGAACAAGCCGTCCACGATCAAGCCGCAGCCCTCGAGGGTTGCGCGCGGCAGCTCAGTGAGCGTCTCACCGCCGCTTGCTTCCCAGGCGCCCACGGCCGCCGCTGCATCCGCGGACAGCTTTGCGCGCTCACCCGTGAACACCAGATGTACGCGGTGCCACCACTGCTTCAGGTAGCGCGCGACCACGAACCCATCGCCCCCGTTGTTGCCGGGCCCGGCGAGCACCAACACGGGCTTGCGGCTGTCAGCGATCAGTTCGCGCGCGAGCTCGGCGGCGGCCAATCCCGCGCGTTCCATCAGATGCACCGCCTGGACGCCCGACTGCGCCAGCGCTTCGATCCGGCGGATCTCGTCGCTACGGTATACAGGGAGGCTTGCGACAGGATCGAGTGCGGACACGATCGACGCTGTGGTTACGATGGGATGCATCGAGTGTAGCTCGAAACGACCTCCGCGCGCCGCAGGTATAATTTGCATTTGTGGTTCCTGACCGGCTCTCATGTCGCTGACCCTCAAGCTGCCCGGCCGCCGCGCGCTCTCCGAATTCCGCCTTCACAAGCTCCTGCAGCAAGCGAAGAAACCGCTTCCCACCCTCGCCGGGGTCGCAACGCAGTACTGGCATTTCATCAAGCTTAAGCGGTCCCTGTCGGACGCAGAGGCGGCCGTGTTGCGGGCCCTGCTCACCTACGGACGAGAAGACCCAGGCTCGGTCGCGGAAAGCGAGTCTCTCGAGGACGCCATCCTGCTGGTAGTGCCGAGGTTAGGCACCATCTCCCCCTGGGCCTCCAAGGCCACCGACATTGCTCGCCAGTGCGGGCTCGACGCGGTGGAGCGCATCGAGCGCGGTACCGCCTATCTGTTGCGGGGCACGAGCGCGTCGGCGCTGACGCCGCGACTGCGGCGCGCGCTGCTGCCGCTGATCCACGACCGCATGATCGAGACCGTACTCGACTCGCTCGACGCAGCCGATACTCTGTTTCAGGATGCTCGGCCGGCGGCACTCACAACTATCGATGTTCTCGCTGGTGGGCGTTCAGAGTTGAAGGCCGCTGATCGCCGCCTCGGCCTGGCGCTGTCGGATGACGAGGTCGACTATTTGCTCGACTACTTCGCCAGCATCCGCCGCGATCCGACCGACGTCGAGCTGATGATGTTTGCGCAAGCCAACTCCGAGCACTGCCGGCACAAGATCTTCAACGCGCGTTGGGTCATCGACGGTCAACCCATGAGCGCGTCGCTGTTCGGGATGATCAGAAACACACACGCAACCCACCCGCAAGGCACGCTGGTCGCCTATTCTGACAATGCCTCCGTCATGGAGGGCGCGCAGATCGAGCGGTTCTATCCGGCCGATGATCACCGTTACCGCTTCTCAGCCGAGCCGACGCACATCCTCATGAAGGTGGAGACGCACAACCATCCGACCGCCATAGCGCCGTTTCCGGGCGCAGCTACCGGCTCGGGCGGGGAGATCCGCGACGAAGGTGCCACCGGGCGCGGCGCGAAGCCCAAGGCGGGGCTCACCGGATTTACGACTTCGCACCTGCGCATCCCCGGGTTCGAGCAAGCCTGGGAGCGCGACGACTACGGCAAGCCGGGGCGGATCGCGTCGGCGCTGCAGATCATGATCGATGGCCCCGTCGGGGGCGCGGCCTTCAACAACGAGTTCGGTCGCCCCAACCTGCTGGGCTACTTCCGCACCTTCGAGCAGACCCTCGACGGTGAGCGCCGCGGCTATCACAAGCCGATCATGATCGCCGGCGGAATAGGCAACATCGCCGAGCGGCAGCTGGCCAAGCTCCCTTTGGAGCGCGGCTGCGCGCTGGTGCACCTGGGCGGTCCCGGCATGCTGATCGGTCTGGGTGGAGGCTCCGCCTCCAGCATGGGGACCGGTGCCAACACGGAAGACCTCGACTTCGACTCGGTCCAGCGCGGCAACGCCGAAATCCAGCGCCGCGCGCAAGAGGTGATCGACCGCTGCTGGGCCCTGGGTGATGTCAACCCGATCCTCTCGATCCACGATGTGGGCGCAGGCGGCCTGTCCAACGCACTTCCGGAGCTGGTCCACGGCGGTGGGGCGGGAGGATGTCTCGACCTGCGTGCTATTCCGAGCGAAGAGCCGGGCATGACGCCGATGCAGATCTGGTGCAACGAGGCGCAGGAGCGCTACGTCCTCGCGATCCATCCGGATCGACTCGCGCAATTCGAAGGATTGTGCAAGCGCGAGCGCTGCCCGTACGCCGTGATCGGCGCCGCCACCGCGGATCATCAGCTGGTTGTCGAGGATCCGTTGTTCCACAACCGGCCGGTTGACATGGAGCTGCCGGTGCTGCTGGGAAAGCCGCCACAGATGACGCGGCATGTAGTGCATCGCGCGCGTGCTTTGCAGAAACTCGACCTGTCCGCGATGAATCTCGCCGAAGCGGCCTTGCGCGTATTGCGCTTTCCCGCGGTCGCCAACAAGACCTTCCTGATCAGCATTGGCGATCGCACCGTGGGCGGTCTGTGCAGCCGCGATCCGTTCGTCGGGCCGTGGCAGGTTCCAGTATCTGACGTGGCGGTCACGCTCATGGGCTTCAACGCTGTTCGTGGCGAAGCCATGGCCATGGGCGAGCGCACGCCCTTGGCGCTCATCGATCCGGTAGCTTCGGGCCGCATGGCGGTGGGCGAGGCGATCATGAACATCGCCGCTGCACGCATCGGCGCGCTCGGCGACGTGAAGCTGTCGGCCAACTGGATGTGTGCGGCCGGCCACCCAGGGGAGGACGCTGCGCTGTACGACACGGTGTACGCCGTAGCGATGGAGCTTTGCCCTGAGCTCGGCGTCAGCATCCCGGTCGGCAAAGACTCGATGTCGATGAAGGTGACCTGGGAGCAAGCCGGACAGGTGCGAGAGGTAACCTCTCCGGTGTCGCTGATTATCTCCGCCTTTGCCCCCTGCCTGGATGTGCGCAAGACGCTTACGCCCCAGCTGCGGACAACAGCGGACGACAGCGTGCTGCTCCTGGTCGATCTGGGTTCGGGACGTAACCGACTAGGCGGCTCGGTCCTCGCACAAGTCTCTGGACAATTGGGCGACGAGGTGCCCGATATCGACGAGCCGGGCAAACTGAAGGCGTGTTTCTCGGCGCTGCAAACGTTGAACGAGTCCGGAAAGTTGTTGGCCTATCACGACCGCTCGGATGGCGGGCTGTTCGCCACGCTGTGCGAGATGATGTTTGCCGGTCATATCGGCGTCACGGTCGAGCTCGACCGCGCGCTCAACGGCCAGACTGCTCTCGCCTCGCTCTTCAACGAAGAATTGGGTGCTGTGCTGCAGGTACGCAAGCGCGACCTCGCTGGAGTGGTGCGTACGCTAGAGCTGGCGGGGTTGGGAGAACAGTCCCATGTCATCGGCACACTGAATCGGACCGGCCGTCTGGTGATCAACGTGAACGGCCGCGAGATCTACGCGGAGTCCGGCATCGTCCTGCAGCGCGCCTGGTCCGAGATGACCTGGCACCTGCAGCGACTGCGGGACAACCCAGCGTGCGCCCAGGAAGAGTTCGACCGGATTCTGGATGCGGCAGACCCGGGACTGAGCACGAAGCTCACCTACGATCCCGCGGAGGACATCGCAGCACCGTTCATTGCCCGCGCGCGCCGCCCGCGGATCGCCGTCCTCCGCGAGCAGGGCGTGAACGGTCAGATCGAGCTGGCCGCCGCCTTCGACCGCGCCGGGTTCGATGCGCTGGACATACACATGAGCGATATCATCGCCGGCCGCGCTTCACTGCGTGAACTCCAAGGATTCGTGGCGCCCGGTGGCTTTTCCTACGGCGACGTGCTGGGTGCGGGGGAGGGTTGGGCCAAGTCGATTCTGTTCAACCCGCGCGCCCGCGACGAGTTCGAGGACTTTTTCCGTCGCCCGGATTGCTTCGCGCTGGGCGTGTGCAACGGCTGCCAGATGATGAGCAACCTCCGGTCTCTGATCCCGGGCGCCGCGAGTTGGCCGCATTTCGTGCGCAACCGCTCGGAGCAGTTCGAAGCCCGTTTCGTGATGGTCCAGGTGGAGAGGAGCCCTTCACTGTTCTTTCAGGGAATGGAAGGCAGTCGTATGCCCATCGCGGTTGCGCACGGCGAAGGTTATGCCGAGTTCGAAGACAAGGCCCAGCTCAACGCAGCAGTGGTCTGCCTGCGCTTCGTCGACAATCGCGGCGAGCCCACCGAGCTGTATCCGCTCAACCCGAACGGCTCACCGCAAGGCATCACCGGCCTCACGACTGCCGATGGCCGCTTTACGATCGTGATGCCTCACCCTGAGCGGGTCTTCCGAACCGCCCAAAATTCTTGGCATCCAGACGATTGGGGCGAGGATGGACCGTGGATGCGGATGTTCCGTAACGCGCGGAAGTGGATAGGCTAGAAGCCGTGATTCGTGACTCGTGAAAGGCCGTGATTCGTGGTTCGTAGCCGCAACCCGCAGGCGTTTATAGGAGGCGTCAACACGAAAAGCAAAAGGCCCGAGACTCTCGCCTCGGGGCTTTCCACCATTGTCCGGCGAATTAGGCGGCGCGTTCTCCGCGTCCGCTTCAATTCGCCGAGTTATTGCGTCAGCTTGGGTGGCGCAATAACCACTATTCCACTTTTGCCGCCGCCCGCAGCTCCTCGATCTTCTTGTCGCGCATTTCTTTGATCAACTGTTGCTGCACGCGCTCCTTGACCTGCTCATACGGAGGAAACTGGATCGGGCGGACGTCCTCAACCAAGATAATGTGATAACCGAAGCGGGTCTTCACGGGCACCTTGGTGTAACTGCCCTTAGGCAACTTGGACATGGCGTCGGAGAACTCTTTCACCAAATTGCTGCCATCGGTCCAGTCGAGCTGCCCGCCTTCGGCCTTGGTGCCTTCGTCATCCGATTTTGCCTGCGCTAGCTGCGCAAAGTTCTTGCCGTTGGCCTTGTTGAGCTCGGTCACCAGCGCCTTGGCCTTCTGCTCCGCCGCCTTCAACTTCTTGGGATCGGCGTTGGGGTCGACCTTGATCAAGATGTGGCGCACCTTGTACTCCACCTTCTTCCCGCCGTCGGTCTGCGCGGCCTTGATCTTCTCGTACTCGGCGAGCGTCTGCTCCTCGGTCGGCACGTTGGTCTTGATGAAGTCGTCGAAGTAGGCGCGAATCAAAAAGTCCTGCTTTGCCATCTCGAGCTGCGTCTGCACCTCGGGGCTCTGGTCCAAGCCCTTCTTGACCGCTTCCTGAGCGAGCACCTCACGGGTTATCAGCACGTCCCGTACTTGCTGGCGGAACTCGGGCGTGTCCTTCGGGGCCGGTTGACCCGGTTGTGCTTGCTGCGCCTGCGCCTTGATGACAAAGTCGACTCGTGATAGCGGAATCGGAACACCGTTCACGACGGCCACGTTGGTTTTGTCCTCCGCCTGGCCGGCAGACGCCGCGAGCAGGCCTACGAGGGTCAACGCGACTGCAGTCGCGGCTTTCATGGAATGCATTTGAGTTTCCTTATGGGTGAGGTTACAGCTACGACATGGCCTTGGACGTCTGCCACGCACAAGGGTTCGCTTGAATAGGCGGAAGGCTCAACGAGGAAACACCTCCTGCAGCTCCTGCGGCGTCAGCGCCGTGATTGCCACCGCGTGGATCTGCTGCTGCATCATCGCGCCGAGCGCTTCGTACACCATCCTGTGGCGGGCGACACGGGACTGACCCTCGAAACGCCGCGACACGATCAAGACCTGGTAGTGTCCGCCGCCACTCTGGGCACCGGCGTGGCCGGCGTGTTCTGCGCTCTCGTCGTAGATCTCGAGCAGGTCGGGTTCGAGCCCCGCCAGGTGCTGCTCCATGGAAGTCACTACGCTGTCGAAGTCCACCTGCATCGCGCTTACACGGGGAAGAGAAGGCCGGAGGGTTGGTACACCACGGCTATTTCCTCTGTTCGCTCTCGATGAAACGGGACAGCATCAACCCCTGCAGAATGACAAACGCCACCATCAGACCGATGCCCCCGAACAGCTTGAAGTTGACCCAGGCGCCCTCGGAATAGTTGTACGCGACGTACAGGTTGACTGCGCCCATGACGGCGAAGAACACCACCCAGCTGAGGTTCAGGCGTCTCCAAACCGGGTCTGGGAGCGACAGTTGCTCCTGCATCATGGTGCGGATGACGTTCTTGTTGAGGATCAAATCCGCGCCCAGGAGTACCACGGCAAAGGCCCAATACAACACCGTGGGTTTCCATTTTATGAAAGTGGGATCGCGCAGCAGCAGCGTCGCCCCCCCCATCACCACGATGATGGCGAGGCTGATCCAAAGCATGCTGTCGACCTTCCGCCCGCGCATCAGCACCCAGCCTACCTGCCCGAAGGTAGCAAGGATGGCCACAGCGGTTGCGAGGAGGATAGGCGCCTGGTCCGCTGTCACTGCCCCCGCCGCGCCCACCCCGCTGAGCAGGCTCGAGACCACGGATGCCGCGGTCTCGGGCGCGCGCTTTGCGCCGGTATAAGCGAGGAAGAACAGGATGACCGGAAACAGGTCGAACAGGACCTTCATTGGGGCCAGGGGCTTGACGAAGCGGCGAATTATGAGGCCTGAGCGCCCGTGTGTGCAATCCCCACGGCCGCGGAGGCCAAGGCCGGCGGGGGCCGGGGGGCGCTCGCCTGCTAAGATGCCCAACCAGGAACGGAGGGCCACAGAATGGCGCACGTCAAGCTCGTGCAAGACAAAGATGCTTCACCCGAAGTGAAGGCAGTGTTCGACGATATCCGCGCGACCCGCAATACCGATTATGTGAACAACATCTGGCGGGCGTTGGCGGCGAGCCCGCCCTTGTTGAAGCGATTTTGGGGTCAGATGAAGGAGGTGATGGTCAAAGAATCGCGCATCGACCCCTTGGCGAAGGAGTTCATCTACCTCGCAGTCAGCATCACCAACAACTGCGAGTACTGCATCAACTCCCATATCGCGGCAGCGCGCAAGAAGGGGATGGATGACCAGACGCTGGCGGAGTTGGTGGAGATCGTCGCGCTGGCGAACGCAGGCAATCGGCTGACGCAGGGGTTGCAGGTGGAGGTCGACGAGAGGTTCAAACCCGGATTCGAGTAGACGAGCAATGGACTTCGAACAGATCGTCAACTCCCGCTACAGCGCCAGGAGTTTCCGGCCGGAGCCGGTCGCCGACGACACTGTGCAGCGGATCCTGACGTTGGCGCAAAGGACACCCTCGTGGTGCAACAGCCAGCCATGGCAGGTTGTCATCACACGCGGGAAGGGGACCGAGCGCCTGCGCCATGCTTTGTATCAGCACGCCCGCTCCGGGATCCCACCCGCTCCAGACTTTCCGTTCCCGGCTGCGTATCTCGATGTTTACCGCGAGCGTCGGAAGGTCTGCGGTGTCCAGCTGTACCAGTCCCTGGGTATCGGGCGAGACGACAAAGCGGCCGCGACAGAGCAATCGCTGGAGAACTTTCGGCTGTTCGGGGCGCCACACGTGGCTATCGTGACTACCGCAGATGCGCTTGGCGCGTACGGCATGCTGGACTGTGGGCTGTATGTGCAGACCTTCATGCTGGCGGCAGGTAGCCTCGGCGTCGACTGCATCGCTCAGGCTGCGCTCGCATCGTATCCGCAGTTGCTTCGCGAGCTGTTGGGATTGCCGGACGACCGCAAGGTGGTTTGCGGCGTGTCATTCGGGTACGCCGACGCAAGCCATCCAATCCACTCCTATCGCACGGAGCGTGCCGCGTTGTCGGAGGCGGTGCGGTTCGTGGACCTGTAGAAATCCCACTGGCACAGCGGAAGACTTGAGGAGCGCGGCGCTTGACGCCACATAAGGGTCTTATTAGAGTCGACTGGTACGCGCAAGGGGAGGCTGCTGTACAAAGAGGCAAAGATGATCAAGGTATACACATCGAGTGTCATCGACGCTCCAGCTGAACGGGTCTGGGCGCACATCCGCGATTTCAACGCTCTGCCCAGCTGGGTGCCTGCAGTGGCGGACAGTCGGATCGAGGGCGGCGTACCCTCGGATAAGGTCGGTTGCGTCCGCAACTTCAATCTGAAGGACGGCGGCAATCTGCGCGAGCAGTTGCTGGCGCTATCGGATCACAGCCGCAGCGTCACCTACAACATCCTCGCGTCGCCGATGGGTGTCGAGGACTACGTTGCCACGCTCAAGCTGACCGCGATCACCGATGGTAACCGGACTTTCGCCGAGTGGACGGCCGAGTTCAACTGTGAAGCCGGGCGCGCGCAGGAGCTGACTGACGAGATCGGGAACGACGTGTTCCAGACCGCGTTCGACAACCTCAAGCGGCAACTTGGCCGGCGCTAACTGCAATACACGGATGCAGACTCAGGCTGCCGCGCTGCTGGCGTCCGCGTCCTTCAGAATCTCGCGCAGCACATACGGCAGGATGCCACCGTTGCGGTAGTAATCCACTTCGATCGGCGTATCGATCCGCAGGATGACCTTCACTTCACGACGCGAGCCGTCGCTGCGCTTGATCGCCAGCGTAACGTCCTGCTGCGGCTTGATTTCGCCTTCGAGCCCGAGGATGTCGAATTCCTCGTCGCCTTTGATGCTCAGCGACTCCGCGCTGTCGCGGCCCTTGAACTGCAGCGGCAGCACGCCCATTCCCACCAGATTCGAACGATGGATGCGTTCGAAGCTGCGTGCAATCGCAGCCTTTACACCGAGCAGTAGAGGTCCCTTCGCGGCCCAGTCGCGTGACGATCCGGTGCCGTACTCCTCACCGCCGAACACCACCGTCGGGATGCCCTGCGCGATGTACTTCATCGCCGCATCGTAGATGGATAGCTCCTCACCACTGGGCTGATACAAGGTGACCCCGCCTTCGACGCGCGTGCCATCAGGTCTCGGTGCGAGCATGAGGTTCTTGATACGCACGTTGGCGAACGTGCCGCGCAGCATGACTTCATGGTTGCCGCGCCGCGCGCCGTAGCTGTTGAAGTCGGCCTTCGCCACGCCGTGTTCGATCAGGTATTTCCCGGCGGGGGAGGTGTCTTTGATCGAGCCGGCGGGGCTGATGTGGTCAGTGGTTACCGAGTCGCCGAAGATGCCCAACGCGCGCGCGCCGACGATGTTGCCGACGGACCCCAGCCGCATCCCGAACTCTGTGAAGAAGGGTGGCTCGGCGATGTAGGTGGACTTGGGCCAGTTGTAGACCTGCCCGGAGGCAGACGGTACGGCATTCCACATCGGGTTCCCGCTCACGAAATCACCATACAGCCTGCGGAACACCTGCGAGTTGGTCGCATACTTCATCAACGCATGGATCTCGGCGCTGGATGGCCACACGTCGCCGATGAACACGGGTTTGCCGTCCTTGCCTTTCCCCAGTGGTTCCGTCATCAGGTCCTTGCGCACCGTGCCGGCGATTGCGTACGCGACGACCAGCGGCGGTGAGGCGAGGAAATTAGCGCGGATGTTGGGGTGGATTCGCGCTTCGAAGTTGCGATTGCCGGAAAGCACCGCGCAGCATACAAGGTCGTTCTGAACGACAGCTTCCTCGATCGGCCCTGCCAGAGGGCCGGCATTGCCGATACACGTGGTGCAGCCGTAAGCCGACAGGTAGAACCCAAGCTGCTCCAGGTAGGGGAGCAACCCAGCCGCTTTGAGATACTCGGTCACTACGCGCGACCCTGGCGCGAGTGACGTCTTGATGTGCTTGTTGACCGTCAGCCCCTTGTCGACCGCCTTCTTTGCCAATAGTCCTGCTGCGATCAGCACGCTTGGGTTGGAAGTATTGGTGCACGAGGTGATCGCTGCGATGAGCACGTCGCCCGAGCCGATGTCGATGCCGTCTCTGGTCTTGAAGCGCTTCGCGAGGTCTTCGGGCTTCTTCGCGAAGCCGTTTTCCGACGAGAGCTTGGAGAACAGCTCAGCGAACGTCGACTTGACCTTGCCGATCTCGATACGGTCTTGAGGGCGCTTGGGACCTGCAACCGAGGGCGCGATACTGGAAAGATCCAGCTCGACGACTCTGGTGTAGTCGATCTCGCCCGCCTTCGGTATCCCGAACAGCCCTTGAGCTTTGAAGTAGGCCTCGAGCGCGCTGATCTCGTCCGCGGTGCGTCCGGTCCCCTTGAAGTACTCGATGGTGCTGGTGTCGACGGGGAAGAAGCCCATCGTCGCACCGTACTCCGGCGCCATGTTGGCGATGGTGGCGCGGTCGGGAACAGTCAGGCTGGCCGTGCCGTCGCCGAAGAACTCGACGAACTTGCCGACCACCTTCTCCTTGCGCAGCAACTCGGTAACGGTGAGCACCAGGTCGGTGGCTGTGCAGCCTTCGCGCAGGCGCCCCTTGAGGTTCACGCCCACCACGTCTGGCGTGAGGAAGTAGACGGGCTGGCCCAGCATGCCGGCCTCGGCCTCGATGCCGCCGACGCCCCACCCCACCACACCAATGCAATTGATCATCGTCGTGTGCGACTCGGTTCCGACCAGCGTGTCGGGGTAATAGACGCCGTCCTTGCGGTGCACGCCGCGCGCCAGGTATTCGAGATTGACCTGGTGGACGATACCGATGCCCGGCGGTACGACCTTGAAGGTATCGAACGCCTGCATGCCCCACTTCATGAACTGATAGCGCTCCTGGTTGCGCTTGAACTCGAGCTTCATGTTGAAGTCCAGGGCGTGGCTGGTGCCATAGCGATCGATCTGAACCGAGTGATCGACCACCAGGTCGACTGGCACGAGGGGTTCTATGATCTTCGCGTTCT
>JBGPPC010000036.1:0-20247 GCA_041488355.1 Gammaproteobacteria bacterium | reverse complement strand
TTGGCACCTCGATGTCGGCTCATCACATCCTGGGGCTGTAGCCGGTCCCAAGGGTATGGCTGTTCGCCATTTAAAGTGGTACGTGAGCTGGGTTTAAAACGTCGTGAGACAGTTTGGTCCCTATCTACCGTGGGCGTTGGACGTTTGAGGGGGGCTGCTCCTAGTACGAGAGGACCGGAGTGGACGCACCTCTGGTGTACCGGTTGTCACGCCAGTGGCATAGCCGGGTAGCTACGTGCGGAAGAGATAAGCGCTGAAAGCATCTAAGCGCGAAACTTGCCCCAAGATGAGACGTCCCTGGAGGTTAACTCCACTAAAGGGTCGCGGAAGACCACCGCGTTGATAGGCCGGGTGTGCAAGGGCGGTAACGCCTTGAGCTAACCGGTACTAATTGCCCGTGCGGCTTGATCCTATAACTTTGAGCATGTCAGGGATCAGATGTCAGGAATCAGGGATCAGTAGAAGATCTTAATTCCTGTGCTCCCTGAGCAGGTGGCGCTTGGTGTGCCACATCATCAAACCCCCATACTTCTTCCAGAATGCATCAGCGATCAGCGGATCTGATTCCTGATCCTAAGAATTCCTGACGAACATAGCGCTGTGGAACCACGCCTTCCCATCCCGAACAGAACCGTGAAACGCAGTCGCGCCGATGATAGTGCGGGGTATACCGCGTGAAAGTAGGTCATCGTCAGGACCCTACAAAGCAAAAAGCCCCGGCCCTTGTGCCGGGGCTTTTTGCTTTGTACGCCCGCACGATGACCGCTTCACGCGGAGCACAGCGTGCAGCCTGCGGGCGCGCGGCAGCGTGCGGAGCCGGCTGAGGCGCAGGCTAACTTGGCCTTAGGCCAAGTTAAGGGTGCAGCCAGGCCGGAGCCAAAGTAGGTCGTCGTCAGGCTCTCAGATGACCGCTCCACGCGGGTAGTGCAACGACTTTTTCGCACTTTCTTGGACGGTAGCCTCGTCTGATCCTCAGGCTGCTGCCTCCTGTTGAACGGGGTGAAGCAGCGCGAAGCACAGCGTGCAACCCGCAGGCGCGCGAGAGCGCGGACCGCCTGCTCACCCGTTGGAGGACCAGAACTCGTCATCCCCCTGCTGGTCGCCCTCGTACTCCCAGAACACCGTAGCCTTGCCGTCCTTCACGGTCCAGACGTGGACCTGCGGCGCCGACCAGCTGCGGCCGCCGCGCTCTGCGCTCTCGGTGCAGAGCACGACCACGCGGTCGCCCTTGGCCAGCAGGTCATCGACCTGCAGCCGGAACGTGCCGCGGGAAAGCTCCATGAAGTGCCCGAAGAAGCCGAGCACCTCGGCGTGTCCACGGTAGTCGCGCGACAGCGGTCCGCGCCCGGGAACGTGCCAGAAAATATCTTCGGCAAAAGCGGCCATCGCGCCCGGGATGTCGCCGCGGGAGAACGCGTCGTAGGCGCTCTTGATCAGCTCGGCGTTGACCTTGGCCGCCGTCTCGGTCATTCCGGACGTGGGGGGGGCCTCAGACTGCTGGGCCTGCGCGCTTTGATTGGCGAGTGCACAGACGCCCAAGCATAGTAACGCGAGGGTCAGCCGCAAGAAGGCCGATTGTCTTTGCATGAATGACGAACCGATACGGTTGGTAGGGATGGTGTCCAACATTTTGCATCTCCTCTCGATAGTGCGTCCCGCAACGCGCGAGTGCAGCCCTATCGTGTGCGCGCCGCTGCCGCGTCGCTAGAGGGCAGACACCCTTGTATTTTGCGGATCGAGCACGCGGTCGAGCTCCTCGCGGCTGGCGATGTCGAGCTTGCCGTACGCGCGGGCGAGGTGGCCTTCAACGGTCTTGATCGAGACGTACAGCTCCTGGGCGATCTGACGGTTCGTGCGTTCGGCACGGGCCAGCCGGACGATGCGCAGTTCGCTCGGCGTCAGCGCCTCGACGCCGACGCTCCAGTCTCGGCGGGGACGCGCACCGGCGACGCGCAGCTCCTCCCGGGCGCGGGCCGCGAGCGGCTGGGCACCGCAGCGGGCGGCGCCGTCGAGACCGCGTGACAGGACCCGGCGCGCCTCCGAACGTTGGCCGGCGCGACGCAGCGCCGCTCCCCATTCGATCAGCGATGCGGCGCGCTCGAGCACCGCGGGAGACTCGCCGAGCACGGTCGCGGATTCCTCCAGCATCGCCAAACCTTTCGCTCCGCTCCGCGCCAGCCCGGCAGCGCGCAGCGAGATTCCGAGAGCGCGCCGGCCACCGAACCGGCGCGTGTCGGCAAGCTCCGCTTCCGCGAGTTCGCGGGCGCGGCGCACATCGCCGAGCGCGAGCAGCGCATGCGCCGCACCCGCGCGCGCCTGGATATAGCCCGCGTCGCTCATCGGCATACCCCAGATCTGCGGCCGCCAAAGCGCCATGCAGGCTTCGAATTCCCTGAGCGCTTCCTGCGCGCGTCCCTGCGCCAGCCGCAAGCGTCCGCGCGCGGCCGGAATCAGCACGGTGCCGACGCCCGCCGCCAGACCCTCATGCGGCAAGAGATCAAGCAGCGCTTGCGCTTCATCGAGCTGACCGCCGGCGACTGCGATCTCCGCGAGCACCGTCGCGGCAAAGGCCAGTCCGCGCGCGAAGTCTCCGTCCTGCGCGACGCGCAGCGCGATGCGTGCGGCGGCGTCGGCCTGCGCCAAATCGCCAAGCTTGAGCTTCAGCAGCGCAGTTGTGCTGTAGACGGCCACGAGGCCGCGCGAACTGCCGGAACGGTCGGCTTGGCTGCGCAGCGGCACGAGCGCGGCATCGACCGCGTCGAATCGCTCCGCCGTCAGCAGGCACCACAGCAGCGCGGCCCGCATGTCCCAGCTTTCCACGTTCGCGCTCGCGCTGGCCAGCGCCGCCTCCAGAGGTCGCGCCGCCTCGTCCGCCGGCCGCCCGGTGAGAATGGCGACCATGCCCTGCGCGAAGGCCAGAGCGGTCGCCGGAGTTCCCGAGAGTTGGCGGCGTGACAGGCGTTCCATCACGCGCAGGGCGCGCGGCGCGGTGCGCGCGTCCTGCAGACCTATCGCGACCAGCTGGCTTTCCAGTTGAACCGTCGCTGCAACCGGCGTCTCGGCGAGTGCGTTCTCAAGCACCTCGACCGCGTCGGTCCAACGGAACAGCGCTGCATGAGCCTGCGCAAGTTCCGACGCCAGTTGCGCGCGATGGGCCTTGTCCGTGGTGATCGCCCGCGCCTCTTCCAGCCGCCGGCACGCGCCCTCCCGACCGGCGAGCTGCTGCGCGCGCGCCGCCTCGCGCAGTAGGTCGACACGGATCCCAGAGGCCGGTGGCTCGGCGAGCGCGCGCTCAAGCAGGTCGGCGGCGGCGGCCGGCGCGCCGCTGTCGATCGCGGCCCGCGCCGCCGCGCCCAGACGTTCGACCACCCATGCGTCGCCGCCGCCGCGCAACGGCATGAGGTGCGCTGCGACCTGACCCGGCGGCGCGCGCTCTGCGTGAAGAACACGAGCGACCGCCCGATGCGCGGCGTCCTGCTCGGCGTCAGACAGCGTCTGCACGACCGCGTGCCGGACGATCGGATGTATGAAGCGCGGAGGCCTGTCCCCACCGAGGACTTCAAGCCTTACCAGTTCGGTCGCCACGTATGTAGCCTGATCCATCGCGATGTCCGCGACCGCGGCCGCGTGGCGGAGCTCGCAGCCGTCGCCCAGGATCGCGAGCGCCTGCGCCATGCGCAGCGCGGTCGGGTTGAGGCTCTGCAGACGTGCGCGCATCTGCAGCGCCACACGGTCGACACCACCAAGACCGACGACGTCCTCGAGCGAGCGCCGCCCGCGCGAATCTCCGGCTCGTTCCAGGGCGCGCAGGAATTCCCGCAGGTAAAACGGATTCCCGCCGGTGGCGCGATACGCCAGATCGCAGGCATCGTCGTCCGCGCCGCTTCCGAGCGTGCTGCGAACGATGACCGCAACCGCCTGCCGGCTCAGCAGCGACGGGCGAATCGTCGCCGCCGCCGCGCGCACGGCGACCAGCGGCTGCGATCGGGACGCGGGCTCGTCCGGACGCAATGCGGCGACGAGCGAAACGTTCGGCCCGTCGAGGCGCGGCGCCAGGTAGGCGAGCCAGCGCAACGACGCCTCGTCGGCCCAGTGCGCGTCGTCGACGGCCAGCAGCAGGGGAGCATGGTCGGCGAGGTTGATCGTCAGCCAGTAGAGTCCGTGCAGGACGGCGAAGCCGGTATCCTGCTGCGCGCTGCTTGAGTCGTCGCGTTGAAAAAGCGTAACGACCGGCCGCGCCGGGCCGGCGAACAGCGCGCCTCTTTCGTCCGCGGTCGCCTCGGCGCAGCGACGTTCGAAGAGCTGGCGCGCGACGCCGAAGGCAAAGTCGCGTTCGAGATCGGATCCGCGAGCCCGCAGCACGATGCGCTTCTCCCGTCGCGCGATCGCGCAGGCGGCCTCGAGCAGCGCGGTCTTGCCGACGCCGGCGCCAGCTTCGATCACCATGACTCCGCCTTGGCGTAGGAAGGTTTCGATCGCCGCCAGCTCGGAGTCGCGTTCGACGAGGTCGGTCATGCCGCTAACGGACAGGGGATTCAACCGTATCACGCCTCCCCAAACGGCTCAAGGCAAGGAGTCGGGTGAGGCGGCGGGGGTTGGACGGGCGCGCCAGCAACACGGCCCGGGAGCAGGCGCGCCGGTGCCGCCATCTTGGAATCGCCGCTGGCATCTGTTAAACTTTCAAAATTAGAACTTTAATGGGCGGCAAGCCCATTTTTTGTTTGTGATGGGCCAGAAAGAATTGAGCGCGCTCCTGGAGACAACGGTCAACGGGCTTGGCTTCGAGTTGGTGGACCTCGAGTTGCCTGGGCACGGCGCATTGATTCGGGTGTTTATCGACCGCCCGGGCGGGGTCAACGTGGATGACTGTGCAGCGGTAAGCAACCACCTGACTCGACTGTTCGCCGTTGAGCAGGTCGACTATGGCCGCTTGGAGGTCTCCTCCCCGGGTCTAGACCGGCCATTGCGCAAGCCCAACGACTTTCGCCGGTTCGAGGGTCAGCGCGCGCAGGTGCGAGTCCGGGTGCCCGTTCAAGGGCGCAAGAATTTCGTTGGTATTTTGAGAGGCGTGAGCGATGCTCAGCTACAGCTGGAGGTGGACGGCGCTCTTCTGTCCCTGGACCTTGCCCAGGTCGAAAAGGCCAGGTTGGTGCCAACTCTATAGCGGAGATCGAGTATGAGCCGAGAGATACTGCTTTTGGTTGATGCCCTGGCTCGGGAGAAGAACGTCGATAAGGACGTCGTGTTCAGCGCTCTGGAGCAGGCTTTGGCGTCGGCCACCAAGAAGCGTTTCCGCGAAGACGTGGAGGTCCGCGTCGAGATCGATCGCAACACAGGGGATTATCGTTCCTTCCGTCGATGGCACGTGGTGCCCGAGGAGACGCTCGAGGCGCCCGATCGGGAGATGACGCTCGAACAGGCGCGCGCGCTGGTGCCCGACATCGAACTCGACGAGTACGTCGAGGAGCCGCTCGAACCCGTCGAGTTCGGCCGGATTGGGGCGCAGGCGGCCAAGCAGGTGATCTTGCAGAAGATCCGGGATGCCGAGCGCGAGCAGATACTGAACGATTTCCTGGCGCGCAAAGAGCATCTGGTAACCGGCACGATCAAGCGCATCGAGCGCGGCAACGCCATCGTCGAGTCCGGGCGCATCGAGGCCGTCCTGCCCCGGGATCAGATGATCCCGAAGGAGAACCTGCGCGTCGGCGACCGCGTGCGGGCGTTTCTTCTGAAGATCGATCGCAGCAGCCGTGGACCGCAACTGGTCCTGTCTCGCATCGTCCCCGAGTTCCTGATCAAGCTGTTCGAGCTGGAAGTGCCGGAGATGGAAGAGGGATTGCTGGAAGTCAAGGGCGCGGCCCGAGACCCGGGCTCCCGGGCCAAGATCGCGGTCAAATCCAATGATCCGCGCATCGATCCGATCGGCACCTGCGTGGGAATGCGCGGTTCTCGCGTCCAGGCGGTGACCTCCGAGCTAGCTGGGGAACGGGTAGATATCATCCTGTGGTCGCCGGACCCGGCCCAGTTCGTGATCAACGCGCTTGCGCCGGCCGAAGTCAGCAGCATCGTTGTGGACGAAGACCGGCACAGCATGGACATCGTCGTGGACGAGGACAACCTGGCGCAGGCGATCGGCCGCAGCGGGCAGAACGTGAGGCTCGCGAGCGAAATGACCGGCTGGGAGCTCAACATCATGACGGAGGAGGAGTCCCAGAAGAAGAACGAGGAGGAATCCGCATCGATCAAGAAGCTGTTTATGGAAAAGCTGGACGTGGACGAAGAGGTGGCCGACATCCTCGTGCAAGACGGGTTCAACACCCTGGAGGAGGTCGCCTACATTCCCATAAGCGAGATGCTGGAGATCGAACAGTTCGACGAGGACACCGTGAACGAGCTGCGCAGCCGGGCCCGCAACGCGCTGCTCATGCAGGCCATCGCCAGCGAAGAGAAGGTCGAGGAGGTTGCCTCGGACCTGCAGGCCCTGGAGGGAATGGACGGACAGACGGCCCGGATGCTGGCGGCAAAGGGTATTCATACACAGGAAGAGCTGGCCGAGCTCGCCGTGGACGACCTGGTCGAGCTCACCAGCATGGATGCGGAGCGCGCGAAAACGCTGATCATGGCGGCCCGCGCGCCCTGGTTTGCATGATGGGACCCTATCTTGGGTAGGGACGAGAGGCAGATAGATGGCACACACAAACGTCGCCCAGTTTGCTAAGGAGCTTGGCGTACCGTCAGCGCTGCTGCTGGAGCAGCTGCACGCTGCGGGCGTCAACAAGCAGCTGGTGGACGACACGCTGCTCACAGAGCAGGACAAGACGCAGCTGCTGGAATACCTGCGAGCGGTCCATGGCACCAAAGAAACCAAGAACAAGATCACTCTCACCCGCCGCCAGACCACCGAGATCAAAAAGGCGGACAGCACGGGCAAGGCGAGGACCATCCAGGTCGAAGTGCGCAAGAAGCGGGTGTTGGTCAAGCGTGATGCCACACCCGCCACACCCGAGGTGCCCGTAGCGCCGGCGCCTCCCGCGATCGACGCGGAGCAGGCCGCGATCCGCGATGAGGAAGCGCGCAAGCAGGCCGAGCTGATCGCGCGCCAAGCGGCGGACGTGGCCGCCAAGCAGGAGCGTCAGAAGAAGCGCAAGGTTGCCCAGGAGCCGGTGGTCGAAGCGCCACCGCCCGCGCCCGAGGCGAAGCCGGAACAGGCACCAGTCGTGCCTTCGAGGGCGGGTGCGGCGCCGCTTGAGACGGCGGTCACGGCGGAGGCCAAGCCGGCCGCCACCGGAACGCTGCACAAGCCGGCTTCCAGGCCAGGCGAGACGGCTGACAAGAAGACAGCGAAGAAGCAGGTTAGACAAGTCGTCTGGCGCGACGAGAGCGCGAAGAAGCGCACCATCAAGACGCGAGGCGGTGAGGTCGGCGGGGCAGGCTGGCATGCCCGCAGGGAGCGGCACGCCAGAGCCAAGACCGAGACGGCGGAGACTGCGTCCGCGCACGGGTTCTCGTTACCGACCGAACCCATCGTGCACGAGGTCCTTATTCCCGAGACGATCACGGTCGCCAACTTGGCGCAGAAGATGTCGGTGAAGGCCGCTGAAGTGATCAAGGCGCTGATGAAGCTCGGCACCATGGTCACCATCAACCAGGTGCTGGACCAGGACACTGCGATGATCGCAGTCGAGGAGATGGGGCACGTCGCCAAACGCGCTAAGTTGGACGATCCGGAGGCGTTGCTCGCCGACTCGCGGCAGGAGGAGGCAGCCGTCGCCGAGCCGCGCGCCCCCGTGGTCACCGTGATGGGTCACGTCGACCACGGCAAGACCTCGCTGCTGGACTACATCCGCAGGACGCGGGTCGCCAGTGGAGAAGCGGGAGGGATCACGCAACACATCGGCGCCTATCACGTGGAGACGCCGCGGGGAATGATCACGTTCCTGGACACGCCCGGTCACGAGGCGTTCACCGCCATGCGAGCCCGTGGGGCCAAGGTCACGGACCTCGTGATCCTGGTTGTCGCGGCCGACGACGGTGTCATGCCTCAAACCATCGAGGCGATTCACCACGCGAGAGCGGCCCGGGTTCCCATGGTCGTCGCAGTGAACAAGGTCGACAAGCCCGAAGCCAACCCGGAGCGCATGCGGCAAGAGCTGGCCGCGCAACAGGTCGTGCCCGAGGAGTGGGGCGGCGACACCATGTTCGTGGACGTCTCGGCGAAGACCGGGGAAGGTATTGATTCGTTGCTGGAATCGGTGCTGTTGCAGGCGGAGGTCTTGGAGTTGAAGGCGCCGAAAACGACGCCAGCCAAGGGCATCGTGATCGAGTCCAGGTTGGACAAGGGCCGCGGCCCGGTTGCAACTCTGCTGGTCCAGTCAGGCACCCTCAAGCGCGGTGATATCGTCCTGGCGGGCGCCGTCTTCGGCCGGGTCCGGGCGATGCTCGACGAAAGCGGGCACCACGTGCCCGATGCCGGCCCCTCTATCCCGGTGGAGATCCAAGGCCTCTCCGACGTGCCCCAGGCAGGCGAGGAAGTCATGGTGCTGGGCGACGAGCGCCGCGCACGCGAGATCGCGCTGTTCCGTCAAGGCAAGTTCCGGGACGTGAAGCTTGCGAAGCAGCAGGCCGCGAAACTCGAGGGCATGTTCGACCAGATGGCGCCTGGCGGGAGCAAGACGCTGTCGCTCATCATCAAGTCCGATGTGCAGGGCTCCCAGGAAGCCCTGTCCCACGCGTTGCAAAAGCTCTCGACCGACGAGGACAGGGTCAACCTGGTCCACGCTGGCGTGGGCGCCATCACCGAATCCGACATAAACCTGGCGTTGGCCTCTAACGCCGTGGTCATCGGCTTCAACGCGCGGGCCGACGCGACCGCTAAGAAGCTCATCGGTGCGCACGGCGTGGACGTGCGCTACTACAACATCATCTACGACGCCGTAGACGAGGTGAAAGCAGCGCTGTCCGGCATGCTGGCGCCGGAGCAGAAGGAGTCGGTCACTGGGCTGGTGGAAGTGCGCCAGGTGTTCCACATCTCCAAGGTCGGCACGGTGGCTGGATGTTACGTGCTGGAGGGCGTGGTCAAGCGCGGGTCCATGGTCCGGGTCCTGCGCGACAACATCGTGATCCACACCGGCGAGCTCGACTCCCTGAAGCGGTTCAAGGATGACGTGCGCGAGGTGAAAGCGGGGTTTGAATGTGGTCTTTCGGTCAAGAACTTCAGCGATGTCAAAGTAGGAGACCAGCTGGAGGCCTACGAAGTGGTCGAGGTCGCGCGGACGCTGTAGGCGCCGGTCACCCCCTGTCCGCGTCCGCGTTGCCACCGGGCTGTGCTCCGCTCGCCATGCCCCGAGACTTTCCCCGTGCCGCTCGCATTGCCGACCAGATCCAACGCGACCTGTCCGGTCTGATCCGTCAGGAGGTCAAGGACCCCAGGGTGGGCTTGGTGACGATAACCGCAGTCGAGGTCAACCGGGACCTCTCGCATGCCAAGGTCTATGTCAGCTCCCTGGGCGAGACCACATCCACCGAGCAGAGTGTAGATGCGCTTCAACATGCCGCCGGCTTCCTCCGCAGCAAGCTGGCCCGGACGCTCAAGGTTAGGAGCGTTCCGCAGCTCCATTTTCTCTACGACGCTTCGGTGGAGCGCGGCGTGCGCCTCTCGCACCTGATCGACGAAGCTGTCGCTGGCAGCGCGCAGCCCGATCCTGACCGAGATAGCGATGAAACCTGACAGTGCCCTCGCCGCGAGGCGCGCGCGCATCGTCGAGGGGGTCATCCTGTTGGACAAGCCGCCCGGCATGTCTTCCAACGCCGCGCTTCAGGCGGTCCGCAGGCTGTTCGGGGGAGTCAAGGCCGGGCACACCGGCACGCTGGATCCGCTCGCCACCGGTCTGCTTCCGATGTGTCTGGGAGCGGCTACAAAGTTCGCCGGCGGCCTGCTGGACACCGACAAGACCTATCGAGCCCTGATTCGCCTCGGGGTGGCAACGACCACCGGCGACGCCGAGGGCGAGCCCGTGTTCCATGGCAGCTTGGAGGGCTGTCTCGAGCGAGTTCCGGAGACGCTGGGCGCGTTTATAGGCGAAATCGACCAGGTGCCCCCGATGTTCAGCGCGGTCAAGCATCGCGGCCGGGCGCTCTACAGCTACGCACGGGCCGGGCAGGCCGTCGAACGCCACGCGCGGCGGGTCACCGTTTACGCCTTGGAGCTGCTTTCGGCTTCTGGAGAGGACGTCTTGGTCAGGGTCCATTGCAGCAAGGGGACCTATATCCGGACTCTGGCACACGATATTGGGCAGCGGCTGGGGTGTGGAGCCCACGTGCAGGCGCTGCGGCGCACGGGGATCGGCCAGCTCAAGATCGACGAGGCGGTCGGATTGGATGCGCTCGCCGCACTGCCAGAGGCGGACCGGGAGAAATGCTTACTCTCCTCGGATGTCCTGCTGGCCGGCCTGCCCGCGGTAGTGTTGGATCGAGCCAGAGCCGACGCGCTGCTCCAGGGCCGCCCAGTGGCGATAGTGGAGCCGCAGCCTGCGGGTTCGGTCAGATTGTATGGCGAGGACGGCCTATTCCTGGGGCTGGGGACGCAGGGCGGGGATGGGCTGCTTTGCCCCAAACGGATGCGCGCGAGGCCTGCGGGAAGCGCCGCGCCCGGCAGCGAACTCACTTGAGCACAAAGGCGGTACAACGTTAAAATGGCGCGTTTTTTCGGAGACATAGCCATGACCATGACCACCGACCAGAAAGCCCGCATCGTCGGCGACTATCAGCGGGCGATGGGCGATACCGGTTCGCCCGAAGTGCAGATTGCGCTGTTGACCGCGCGCATCAGCGAACTGACTGAGCATTTCAAGACCCACGTGAAGGATTTTCATTCACGGCGTGGGCTGCTTCGTCTGGTATCCCGGCGGCGCAAGCTCCTCGACTATTTGAAGCGCGCCAACACCGATAAGTACCGGGGCCTTCTGGACCGGCTGGGGTTGCGCAAGTAAGACCGGGACCGAGCGTTGCGAGCGCGCCCTGGTGCACTTCAGGTAGGGTCGCCTTCGCCCCCGGCTCGTACATCCACCACTTCGAGGTCGTTCCCTCCAGTCCTTATGATATGGACGTAAACCCGATAACTCCCATCAGAAAGTCCATCCCCTTCGGTCGCCACACCCTCACCCTCGAGACAGGCGAAATCGCCCGCCAGGCACACGGCGCGGTCATGGCGACCCTAGACGATACCTGTGTCCTGGTGACGGTCGTTGGCAACAGAGAAGCCAAGGCCGGCCAGGACTTCTTACCCCTTACCGTCGATTACCAGGAGCGAACCTACGCCGCAGGGAAAATCCCGGGCGGGTTCTTCAAGCGCGAGGGCAGGCCCTCCGAGAAGGAAACCCTCACCTGCCGCTTGATCGATCGACCCATACGCCCGCTGTTCCCCGACGGCTTCTACAACGAAGTGCAGGTCATTGCCACGGTGGTGTCGTCCAATAACGAGATCGACTCCGACATACCAGCCTTGATCGGAGCCTCGGCGGCGCTCGCCCTCTCCGGCATCCCGTTCAACGGCCCCATCGGCGCCGCCCGGGTGGCGTACCTGAACGGCGAGTACATTCTCAACCCCACCGCCACCGAGTTGAAGGCGTCGCAGTTGAACCTAGTGGTTGCGGGCACCCGGCAAGCGGTGCTGATTGTCGAATCCGAAGCCGCCGAGCTGTCCGAGGAGATCATGCTGGGCGCCGTGGTGTTCGGGCATGAGCAGATGCAGCCCGTCATTGGCATGATCAACGAGCTGGCGGACGAGGCCGGCAAGCCCCTGTGGGACTGGACGCCGCCGGTGAAGGACCAGGCGCTGGTCAACAAGTTGGCGGCGATCGCCGAAGCCGGTTTGCAGGAAGCCTATCGCACGCGGCAGAAACAGTCGCGCTCTGAGCAGGTCTCGGCGCTGCAGGCCCAGGTGCTCAAACAACTGGTCCAGCAGGAGGGTGCGGAGCCGCCGGACGAGAACCTGGTGCGTACCATCTTCAGCGATCTGGAGGCCAAGATCGTCCGGGGCCAGGTCCTCAACGGGGAGCCGCGCATCGACGGACGCGATACGCGCACGGTGCGCCCGATCTCGATACGCACCGGCGTGCTGCCGCGGGCGCACGGCTCTGGCCTATTCACGCGCGGCGAAACCCAGGCCCTTGCGGTGGCTACGCTCGGCACCGCGCGCGACGAGCAGATCATCGACGCGCTGCAGGGCGAGTACACCGAGCGCTTCATGCTTCACTACAACATGCCGCCCTACGCCACCGGCGAGACCGGCCGCGTAGGCAGTCCTAAGCGCCGCGAGATCGGGCACGGGCGGCTGGCCAAGCGCGCACTGGTGGCGGTTCTGCCCACACCGGAAGAGTTCGCCTATTCGATGCGGGTGGTGTCGGAGGTGACAGAATCCAACGGCTCCAGCTCCATGGCCACCGTGTGCGGTGGCTGTTTGGCGCTGATGGACGCGGGCGTGCCGATGAAGGCGCACGTGGCGGGCATCGCCATGGGGCTCATCAAGGAAGGCAACCGCTTCGCCGTCCTGTCCGACATCCTGGGCGACGAGGACCACTTGGGCGACATGGATTTCAAGGTGGCGGGCACTGACCGCGGTGTCACGGCCTTACAGATGGATATCAAGATTCAGGGCATCACCAAGGAGATCATGCAGGTCGCGCTGAACCAGGCGCGGGAAGGGCGCATGCACATCCTGTCGCTGATGAAGCAGGCGCTGGAAAGCCCGCGCCCGGAGATATCGGTCTACGCGCCGCGCATGATCGTGATCAAGATCAAGCCGGAGAAGATCCGCGACGTCATCGGCAAGGGCGGTGCGGTAATCCGCGCCATCACCGAAGAGACCGGGACCACCATCGACATCGCGGAAGATGGCACCGTCACCATCGCTTGCGTGAGCTCCGAAGGCGGGCTGGCGGCCAAGAAGCGCATCGAAGAAATCACCGCCGAGGTCGAGGTCGGCCGCGTGTACGAAGGCACGGTGCTCAAGCTGTTGGACTTCGGCGCCATCGTCAGCGTCCTGCCGGGCAAGGACGGCCTGCTCCACATTTCTCAGATCGCGGAGGAACGCGTGAAGAACGTGTCCGACCACCTGAAGGAAGGACAGTCGGTGCGGGTGAAGGTGCTCGAGGCGGACGAGAAGGGGCGGCTCCGCCTGTCGATGAAGGCGGTTGCGGAAAGCACCCACTAGCGCGAGCGTTCCGCCGAAGTTTGGCGGCAGAGACCGGGGAAAAGCCCACCAACTGGTGGGCTTTTTCGCTATTGACGCCCGTTATTGGGCTACCGGCGGATGAACCACCAGCGCCGTGAACGGCGGCAGATAGGCCTGCGCGGTCACCAGCAGGCCCACCAAGGCCGCAAGCGCGATGCTGTGGAAGAACACGTAGCGCAGGATGTCGCCCTCGTGACCATACCAGCGGGTTGCCGTGCTGGCCACTACGATGCTCTGGGCGTCGATCATCTTCCCCATCACGCCCCCGGAGCTGTTGGCCGAGGTCATCAGGATCGGGCTCAACCCGAGCTGCTCCGACGTTATCTTCTGCAGGCCGCCAAACAGAACGTTGGACGAGGTGTCGGAACCGGTGAGCGCCACACCCAGCCAGCCGAGCAGCGTCCCGAAGAAGGGGTACAGCGCTCCGGTGTGGGCAAATGCGAGCCCCATGGTCGCATCGGTTCCGGAGTAGCGGGTCACGAATCCCAAGGCCAGCATCGCCGCGATGGTGAGCAGCGAGAACTTCACCAGCTTGAGCGTCTCCCAGTATTGCCGGAACAACGCGCCGATCGAATAACCCATGAAAAGTCCGGCGAAGATGGCCGCGAGGAAAATCCCCGACCCGGTGGCGGACACCCAGTTGAGGTTGTACTTGGCGGCTTCCTTCACCGGTTTGGCCACGACCGGCGGGACCTTCTCGACCTTCTCATGCAGTGCCGCGATGGGGATCTCGACGCGAGTGAAGGCGTAGCTCACCTTCTGTTTGGTTTGGCCGTCCACGGTGACGGTTTCGGTGGTCTTGCCGTCCAGGAAGTTCTTCGTGGTCTGGAAACCCCAGGTGAACACGAACACGCTCAGGATCAACCAAGGGATCCAAGCGCGGATCACCAAGCTGGTAGGATGCCGCTCGAACTTGGTGGGCGCCACGTCCGCGATCCCGCTGTCCCTCTCGTGGCCCTTGAGAGCGGTGGAGGTCCAGATCTCCTTCGGCTTCCAGAACCTGAGGAAGGTCACGAGGCAGGCCATGGATATCACCGCCGACCCCACATCGACCAGCGTCGGGCCGTGCAGGTTCGAGATGAGAAACTGCGGAATTGCGAAGCTCACACCGGTGACGAGAATGGCGGGCCACACGCCCACCATCCCACGCCAGCCGGCAAACGCCCAGATCAGCCAGAAGGGGACCAGCACCGAGAAGAACGGGAGCTGGCGCCCGACCATGGCGGACAGCGCATTCACATCCAACCCGGTCACGGCCGCGAGCGTGATCACCGGCGTCCCGAGCGCACCATAGGCCACGGGTGCAGTATTCGCGATCAGGGATAGACCCGAAGCGGCCAGCGGAGAGAAACCCAACCCGATCAGTATGGCGCCCGTCACTGCGACCGGCGTGCCGAATCCCGCCGCGCCCTCGAAGAATGCGCCGAAGGCGAAGGCGATCAGCAGCAGTTGCAGCCGTCGGTCTTCGGTGACGTTGGCGATGTTGTCCTGCAGGATCCGGAAGTAACCCTTCTCCCTGGTGAGCTGGTACAGGAAGATGACGTTCAGCACGATCCACCCGATCGGAAGCAGCCCGAACAGCGCACCGTTGAAGGCGGCACCACCGGCGGTCGCCGTGGGCATGCCGTAAACGACGATGGCGATGAACAGCGCGCTCACCAGGCCCAGAATCGCGGCCCAGTGTGCGGCGATTCTGAAGAACGCGAGACTGCCGAGCAGTACGATGATGGGGATCGCCGCGCACAGGGTCGAAAACCAGGGGTTGCCGAGTGGATCGTAGACCTGCGTCCAGACCATCTTGAATCCTCCCGAAGTCAGTTCGTTCTGATTTCTTTCCGCGCGGCATGACGCGCGGCAACCCGCCAGCATCCACGCTCGGTCGAGCCGCGTTCCGACCAGGGCTGGACCCTAACCGTCGCAGACCGGCGGCATTATATCGAACAACCCGCCCGGCCACATGTCGCGGCTGCAGGGCGGATCGAGGCGTGAGGCTATAATCTTCAAGCCCCTCGGCGGGCCAAACAGCCGAGCCCAGCGCGATGCAAGGAGGTGCCAGCCGTGAATCAAAACATGCCGCTGCCCACAGGCGGCCAGATCCTGGTGAACTGTCTGAGGGTGCACGGCGCGGAGCTCGCGTTCTGTGTGCCGGGCGAAAGTTTTCTCGCCGTGCTGGACGCGCTGTACGACGCGCGCGAACAGGTTCGCCTCATCGTCTGCCGTCAAGAGGGTGGAGCGGCATTCATGGCAGAGGCCTACGGCAAGCTCACCGGGCGTCCTGGCATCTGCTTCGTCACGCGCGGCCCGGGAGCCACGAACGCCAGCATTGGCGTGCACACGGCCTACCAGGATTCGTCCCCGATGATCCTGTTCATCGGCCAGGTCGGCGGCGACGTGGTGGAGCGGGAGGCGTTCCAGGAGGTCGACTACCGCCGGATGTATGGCCAAATGACCAAATGGGTGGCGCAGATCGATCGCGCTGAGCGGATCCCGGAGTACGTGAGTCACGCTTTCCATCTCGCCGTTTCTGGGCGGCCAGGCCCGGTCGTCCTGGCGCTGCCCGAGGATATGCTGGCCAGCAGAGCCGTGGCCGCCGAGACCCATCCCTACCAGCGCATCAAGCCCGGCCCCGGGGTCGGGGAGATGGAACGCCTCGCAGGCCTGCTCAAGGGTGCGTCCAAACCACTGGTCATCCTCGGGGGAGGCGACTGGACCGCCCAGGCCTGCGAGGACGCCCGCGCCTTGGTCGAAGCCTGGAACTTGCCGGTTGCGTGCTCGTTTCGCCGCCAGGATCTGCTGGATAACCGCCACCGCAACTACGTGGGCGAGATCGGCATCGCCATAAGCCCGGAGCTGAAGAAGCGCGTGCGTGAGGCCGACCTCATCCTCGCCGTGGGACCACGGCTGGGCGAAATGACTACTGGTGGCTATACGCTGTTCGAGCTACCGCGCCCGCGCCAGATGCTGGTCCACGTGCACCCGGCAGCGGACGAGCTCGGCCGCGTTTACCAAGCCCAGCTGATGATCAACTCGGGCATGGAAGAGTTCGCAGCGTCGGCTCGAGCCCTGGGCTCACCCGGCGAGGTGGTTTGGGGGGGTTGGACCCAGACGCTGCGTCAGGAATATCTGCTTAGCCTCGATCCCGTGCCTATGCCGGGGGCACTCAACTTGAGCGAGGCGGTTGCGTGGCTGCGCAGCCGGCTGCCAGCGGGCGCCATCATCACCAATGGCGCCGGGAACTTTTCCGGTTGGGTGCAACGCTTCTACCAGTACACCGGGTTCCGCACTCAGCTCGGCCCTACCAACGGAGCGATGGGTTACGGCGTTCCCGCCGCGGTGGCCGCCAAGCTCACGCATCCGGACCGGACCGTGGTGTGCTTCTCGGGCGATGGCGATTTCCTGATGACCGGCCAGGAGCTGGCCACGGCGGTGCAGTACGGTGCGGCGGTGGTGTTCCTGGTCGTCAACAACGGGATGTACGGCACCATTCGCATGCACCAGGAGCGCGACTATCCAGCCCGGGTGTACGGTACGGCGCTGCGCAACCCGGATTTCGCGCAACTGGCGCGCGCCTATGGGGCGCACGGTGCAGTGGTCGACAGGACGGCGCAGTTCGCACCCGCGTTCGAAGAGGCTCTGGCCGCCGGTGGCCCGGCGCTGCTCGAATTACGCATCGATCCCGACGCCATCACCACGCGCACCAGTCTGAGCGCAATACGCGAGAAGGCCCTGCAGGCGGGCTGTTAGCCCGATGCCTCATGTAGAACGCTTGTTGCGCGCCGGGGCCGCGGAGACATACCTTTCGTCATAGCTCCTGTCCTTGGGGCGATCTGACTCGATCAAGGTCAGTAGTTTCGTGGGGGGAACTCAGATGAGTCGCGGCATCTGTTGGCCCATTGTTGGTTACCTCGTCGCCGGCCTTCTTCTGCTGCTCCACACCGCGGCGGCTCACGCGGTGGACTCCTCGGACTGCGAACAGAACGGCGGGGCCCAGTACTGCGAGCCTAAAGTCTATGTCTGGGGCGGGGACGAGTTTGGCGGAACGTATATCTATCCGTCATTCGGCGACAAGGCGGCGGCTTTAATGCCCTTGATACTCACCCGCGTTGGCCCCGGCGCGTATCCGGTCTATTCATATCGAGCCCCTCAGCCCTACCCCGATTCTTGCAACATTTGTGCCCCCAACGCCTATACCCATCAGGACACCTCGGACGTAGGCTACGTCGCCGGGGAACGCGAGAACCCAGTCCCACCTGGCACCGATCGGTGGATCCGAGGCTATAGCTTTGTCACCGCGATCTACGTCTGCCGTGGCGGCTTCAGCCCCACCTCCCGCGCCACAACCAACCTGTGCTCGCGCACCGGCCCCGATCCGGACAAGGATGCCGGACCGTGCCCCAACTGCACGGGCAACGCGGGCAATCCCGTCAACGCGGGAACGGGCAACAAGTACGAGGTCGAGATCGACTATGTGGCGGGTGGAACAGGCAGCCTGGAGCTGCGCCGCTACTACAACAGCGCGCTGGCCGCCAACACCGGGATCGGCGCGGGCTGGCGTACGAGCTACGATCGACAAGTCACTTCCATGAACACCAACGGCGGAGCGCTCTCCGTCATGGTCCGGCGCCAAGGCGGACGCGGCCTCGTGTTCACCGCCTGGGGCGGAAGCTGGCACGCCTCGCACGATGTGAGCGATCGGCTGACCCAGCTGCTCGACGGCTCGGGCAATCCCACCGGCTGGCAGTATTACGCCAGCGCCACCGAGGAAACCGAGACCTACAACGCCTCGGGGCAACTGACCGCGATCCAGTCGCGGAGCGGGCTCGTAACGACCTTGACCTACAGCGACGCCTCCACGCCTGCCACCATCGCACCGCGCGCCGGCCTGCTCATCCAGGTGACCGACCCCGTCGGCCGGCAGCTCAATCTCACCTGGTCCAAACAGGAGCGCATCGCCAGCGTGACGGACCCGAACAGCCAGACCCATATCTACGCCTACGATGCGAACGCCAACCTCACCGGCGCCACGCACCCGGACACCACGGTGCGCACCTACGTGTACGAGAACAGCAGCTGCAAGAACGCGCTGACCGGCATCATCGACGAGGACGGCAACCGCTACTCCACTTACGGCTACGACAGCCAGTGCCGCGCCACCTCCACCCAGCTGGCCGGCGGCGCGGGGCTGGTCACCTTCGGCTTCGGCGTCGGCAGCACGGTGGTCACCGATGCGCTGGGCACGGCGCGAACCCTGAGCTTCCAGGTCCTGAACGGGATCACCCAAACCAGCGCCATGACACAACCCTGTGCCGCCTGCGACGGCATCACCGCCTTCGCGATCACCTTCGACGCTAACGGCAACGTCGCCTCGCGCACCGACTTCAACGGCAACCGCACCAATTACAGCTACGATCTCGCCCGCAACCTTGAGACCGAGCGGATCGAGGGGCTGACCAGCGGCGGAGCGGGGACCGTGGCCACCCGCGCCATCAGCACCCAGTGGCACACCACCTTCAGGCTGCCGATCAAGGTCGCGGAGCCCAAGCGCATGACCACCTACACTTACGACAGCCACGGCAACGTGCTGACGAAAGCGGTGCAGGCCACCACCGACAGCAGCGGCTCGCAGGGCTTCAGCGCCACGTCCACCGGCAGTCCGCGCACCTGGACCTACACCAACACCTACTCCGGCACGATCGCAGGTTTGCTCATTCAGCAAATGGTCGACGGCCCGCGCACCGATGTCTCGGATGCCACCACCTATGTGTGGAACAACTCCGGAAATCTGGTTTCGGTCACCAACGCCCTCGGGCAGGTCACCGCGCTCAGCAACTACGACGCCCATGGGCGCCCGCAGCGGATCGCCGACCCCAACGGGCTGGTGACTACGCTGGCCTACGATGTCCGGGGTCGGCTGACCTCCCGGAATGTGGGCGGGGAGAGCACCAGTTATTTCTACGACGAGGTGGGCCAACTCATCCAGGTCACATTGCCCGACGGCAGCTTTCTCACCTACACCTACGACGCGGCCCACCGGCTGGTGGCAATTGCCGACAACCTCGGCAACAAGATCGCCTACACCCTGGATGCCATGGGCAACCGCACCCAGGAGCAGCTGACCGATCCCAGCAACGCCTTAGCTCAGACCCGCTCGCGCGTGTACAACAGTCTCAACCGCCTGGTGCAGGACATCGGCGCGCTGGGCCAGAGCACCAACTACGCCTACGATAGCGAGGGCAATCAGACCTCGATCAGCGACCCGCTCAACCACACCACCACGCAAGCCTACGATGCCCTCAACCGCCTGGTGCGCCTGGTCGACCCCAACGGCGGCCAGACCCAGTACGGCTACGACGGGCTGGATCAGCTGACCTCGGTGATCGACCCCAGGACCTTGGTCACCAGCTATGCGGTGGACGGGCTGGGTAACGTCAACCAGCAGGCCAGTCCCGACACCGGCACCACCGCCAACGCGTACGATGCCGCCGGCAATCTGGTCAGCAGTCTGGATGCCGCCGGGGTGCACGCGGTGTACCGCTACGATGCGCTCAACCGCCTCATTTCGGCCAACCACACCGCGCCGGCCAACTCGGGCATCCCGGCCGTGTCCATCGGCTACCGCTACGACCAGGGGCAAAACGGCATCGGGCGCCTGACCGGAGTGTCGGATGCAACCGGCACCACCGGCTACGGCTACGATCAGAAGGGCAGGCTGGTGCGTGAGACCCGCGTCATCGCCGGAGTCAGCTACACCACAGCCTACAGCTACGACAGCGCCGGGCGCTCGATCGGCATCACCTATCCAGGTGGAAGACAGCTCAGCTACACGCTGGATGCGCTGGGGCGCGTGAGCCAGATCGCCACCACCGTCAACGGCCAGGCGCAGACGGTCGTGTTCGGCACCGCTTATCGACCCTTCGGTGCGGTGCAGTCCTTCGCCTTCGGCAGCGGCCAGATCTCAGCCCGCAGCTTCGACCTGGACGGGCGCATTCGCGGTTACACCCAGGGCAACCAGGGCG
>JBGPPC010000035.1:0-20552 GCA_041488355.1 Gammaproteobacteria bacterium | reverse complement strand
GGATCTGCACGGCTGTTGCGGAGAAGCCGCACTGCGGCGCCTCGGGCGTCCCCTTCATGTACAGCACCACCTTGTTCTCGGTAACCTGCTTGCGAATGCGCTCCTGGGCGTCCATGGCTCACCTCAAAAACTTTAGAGACGGGGCTCGAGTGGAAAAACAGAGGGGTATCCCACTATTTGGAATACCCCTTGCAGTTGGAGTACATGGTAGCCGTTTCAAGCCCTTGCTTCAAGGACGCCGGCCGCCCGCGACACGCGGGATACCCGCAAGGTCAGTGCGGGCAATGAGGCCGATAAAGCCCGCCGCATCGAGCAGTCGTGCTACCGCCTCAGCCTGGTGGTAGCCGTGCTCCACCAGCAATAATCCACCAGGCATGAGATGTTGCGGCGCCTGTGAAATGATCGCCCGCAACGCCTCCAGGCCGCCCGCTCCTGCAACCAGAGCAAGACTCGGCTCCGCGCGCAGATCGCCCTCCAGCAGATGCGGGTCGTGCTCCGCAACGTATGGCGGGTTCGACACGATGAGATCGAACCGCTCGCTGCGCACCGGCTCGAACCAGTTGCCGGCACGGAGCTCGACGTTGGTCACGCGTTGCCTTCGCGCGTTGCGCTCGGCTACCGCGAGCGCGGCGTGGGACAGATCCGTAGCGACGACTTTCGCGGCGGGCCGAAGCTTCGCCAGGGCAACAGCGATGCACCCGCTGCCGGTGCCCAGATCCAGCATCGCGGCGGTCGCGTCCTCCGGCAGTCGATCCAGGGCCATTTCCACCAGCAGCTCGGTTTCCGGGCGCGGGATCAGTACCGCTGGCGCAACCTCGAAGCTCAAGCTGTAGAACTCGCGCTCGCCCAGCACATAAGCCATCGGCTCGCCGCACAGCCGGCGCGCGAACGTCTGGGAGTAGGCGCCGGTAGCGCGAGCCTCTATCGCGCGCTCTGGGTGAGCGAGGAGCGTGACCAAATCGATGCCCAAAGCATGGGTCAGCAAACTCTGGATCTCCCGGCGCGCGTCCGGAACAGAGATGTGGAGAGCCCCGGCCAGCGTCGCGCTGTCCGCGCGCAGCAACTGCTCCCCGGTCTCGAGGTCGGAGGTGTGGCTCACGCCAGGCGAGACGCTCAGGCTTCCTCGGCGAGTGCGGCGAGCTGCTCGGTCTGATGCTCGGCGATAAGCGCGTTGATCAGATCGTCCATGTCGCCATCCATGATCTGGTCGATCTTGTACAACGTGAGGTTGATGCGGTGGTCGGTGACCCGGCCCTGCGGAAAGTTGTAGGTGCGGATGCGCTCGGAGCGGTCGCCGCTGCCAATCAGCGACTTGCGCGTCGCCGCCTCTTTGGCCTGACGCTCACGGAGCTGCTTGTCCTTGATGCGCGCGGCCAACACCGAGAGCGCCTGCGCCTTGTTCTTGTGCTGCGAGCGATCGTCCTGGCACTCCACCACGATGCCGGTGGGCAGATGGGTGACGCGCACCGCCGAATCGGTTTTGTTGATGTGCTGGCCACCGGCGCCCGATGCCCTGAAGGTGTCGACGCGAAGTTCTGCTGGATTGAGCACCACCTCTCCGATCTCGTCGGCCTCGGGCATCACTGCGACCGTACACGCGCTGGTATGTATACGACCTTGCGTCTCTGTCGCGGGCACGCGTTGCACGCGGTGGCCACCCGATTCGAACTTCAGACGCGAATAGGCCCCCTGGCCGCTGATCTTCGCGATGATTTCCTTGAAACCACCCTGTTCACCCTGGCTCTGCGACACCACTTCCAACCGCCATCCATGACGTTCTGCGTAGCGGGAGTACATGCGGATCAGATCCCCTGCGAACAGGGCGGACTCGTCTCCGCCGGTACCGGCGCGAACCTCCAGGAACGTGTTGCGGTCGTCGTTGGGGTCGTGGGGCAGCAGCCGGCGTTGCAGTTCCGCCTCGATCTGCGCGAGCTTCTGCTTGCCTTCCCGGATCTCCGCCTCCGCCAGCTCTTTCATCTCCGGGTCGGAGATCATGGTCTGGGCGCCATGCATGTCCTGCTCCGCGGCGCGGTGCTTCTCGTACAGTTTCACGACCGGCAAGATCTCGGCGTGCTCGCGCGAGAGCCTGCGATAGTTGTCCAGGTGCGCGGTGACGTTTTCGCTGGACAGCAGCTGGTTCAACTCTTCCAACCGGGCAGACAGCTGCGCCAGCTTGGCGGCGATGCTCGCCTTCATTCGCGGCCGCGGATCAGGTAGACCCGCTCCAAGAGCTTGACCAGTTGCTCGCGGTCGGCTTCCTGGGCGTGATGCAGGGCATGGGTCGGGGGATGGAGAAGCTTGTTGGTGAGGCTCTGGCTCAGGTGTTCGAGCACGCGCTCGGGCGATTCGCCCTGCTCGAGCCAGCGTATCGCGCGCTCGACTTCATGACGCCGCGTGCGCTCGGCCTGGTCGCGCAGCGCGCGGATCGTGGGTACGGCCGCGCGCGTTCCCAGCCAGTGCATGAAATCGTCGACGCCCGCATCGATGATAGCCTCGGCTTTTCCGACCGCACCCTGACGCGTCTCGCGACCCTCTTGCACGACCTTGCCCAGATCGTCTACGGTGTAGAGAAATACGTCGTTGAGCTCGCCTGCCTCGGCCTCGACATCGCGCGGGACTGCCAGGTCGATCATCAACATCGGTCGGTGGCGGCGCGCCCTCAGCGCCCTCTCCACCAGCCCCTTACCGATAATGGGCAGCTGGCTCGCAGTGCACGTCACGACGATGTCGTGGTGGGCGATGAAATCGGGCAGATCGTTGAGCGACTGCGCGCTGCCTTCGAAGCGCCGCGCCAACTCCTGCGCGCGCTCGAGAGAGCGGTTGGTGAAGGTCATGCCGCGCGGACGCTGCGCGGCAAAGTGGGCAGCGCAGAGCTCGATCATCTCGCCGGCGCCGATCATCAGCACCTTCTGCTGTGAGATGCTGGGATAGATGCGCTCGGCTAGCCGCACCGCAGCCGTCGCCATGGAAATCGAGGCAGCGCCGATCTCGGTCTGGCTGCGCACCAGCTTGGCCACTGAGAAGGTTTGCTGAAACAGCTTATGCAGCACCAGCCCGAGCGTCCCGGCCGCTTCGGCGTGGCGCACCGCCGTCTTCATCTGCCCCAGGATCTGCGGCTCGCCGAGGACCATCGAGTCCAGTCCGCTGGCCACGCGGAAAGCGTGCTTTACCGCCTGCTCCCGCGGCAGGGTATACAGACACGGCTCGAGCTGGGAGTCTTTTAGCTTGTGGTAGTGCGCCAACCAGCGGATGGCGGTGGACGGCTCCGGTGTGCTGCAGTAGATCTCGGTGCGGTTACAGGTCGACAGGATGGCAGCCTCGCGCACGGGCTCCTGGCCGACGAGGTCGCGCAAAGCTACCGGCAACCGCTCCGTGTCGAACGCAATGCGCTCGCGCACGGCCAGAGGCGCGGTATGGTGGTTGACGCCAAAGGCGAACAGCTGCATCCGGCAAACGAACCTGAAGGACAGACCCCGGTTACGCCGCGGCAGTGGTCTCCTCGGCCCCCGGCTGACGGGTTTGACGGTCGAGGCGCCGTCAGCTCAACTACCGATTATAAGGCAACCGCGCCGCCCGTCACCGCTCGAGACCCGCTCTGCGCAGCCGATGGACCAGCACCCGCATGACCTGGAGCGCGAACTCGGGTCGGCGTGTCACCAGATCGATGAAGCTGCGCTCGTCGACTGGCACGAGCAGGCAGCGCGTCTTCGTGATCACTGTGGCGCTGCGCGGCTCGGCGTCGATGAGCGCCATTTCGCCCAGGATCCCACCGGCTCCAACGCTCTCGAGCGGTTTGCCGTCGATGAGGATCTGCGCCTCCCCCTCGGCGATCACGTACATGATGTCGCCCCGGTCTCCCTGAGCGAAGATGAGCTCGCCGGCCGGGACCGATTTAAGCCGGGCGTCGCTGGGCAACAGGTCGACGAGTGACATCAACATCCTCCAGGCAATCCGCAAGAGTCGTAAGAATTACGCCGAATGCGCCTCCGGGTCAATGCAAGGCGCTGAAATCGTGAGCCGGAGTCCGCTTGCGGCCAGCGATCGTTTCCTGGTCTCGCGCACATGTGTCGCGCCGCAATCCCCTGCCTCCGGGTTCGCACTAGAATCGGCAACGCGGGCGAAGCCTGGAGTGAAATCTCGATGCATTCAATCTTTGTCTCTCAAGAAGAACAGCGCGGCTGACGATATCCCGTTCGTCTTTGGTCGCCCTGCGGCGCAAACGCCTCGAGGCCTTCCGCCACTCCCCTCGAACTCGATGAGCGTCTCGCCATGGCTGCCGTGAAGTGCGGAAAACGCGGTACCCATCGGCTCCTCCGGCTCGTCCTCGGTGCAGCCTTGCTCTCGCTCCTCGCATTGTCGCGCTCCGTTCCCGCACAGACTGCGTTCGCGCAATCTCACAAGCTCAAGCCGGAGGTACGCAAGTTCATCGGCCACATGGTACGCATGCACGGTTTCGACGCGCACGCCTTGCGCGACCTGCTCGCGAGCGCTCGCCCAAATCAAGAGGTGGTGCGGGCAATCTCGGCGCCCACGACCAGCCGCCCCTGGTATCAGTTCAAACCGCTGTGCGTGGATGAAGCGCAGATCGCAGATGGCCTGCGGTTCTGGAACGAGAACGCAGGGGTCCTGGAGCGTGCCCGGCGCGACTTCGGCGTGCCGGAAGCGATCATCGTTGCCGTGATCGGGATCGAGAGCCGCTACGGGCGCTATGCCGGTGGTTTCCGCGTGATCGACGCCTTGTACACGCTGAGCTTCGAATGGCCCAAGCGGGCCGACTACTTCAGAGGCGAGCTCGAACAATTCCTGCTGCTCTCCCGCGAGCAGGGCTGGGATCCGGCGCTCGTCGAGGGTTCTTTCGCCGGAGCCCTGGGCTGGCCGCAGTTCATGCCGAGCAACTACCGACGCTTCGCCGTCGACTACAGCGGGGACGGCAAGATCGATCTGTGGACCGACACAGCCGACATCGTCGGCAGTGTCGCCAGCTATCTCCGAGAGTTCGGTTGGAGGGAGGGACAGCCCGTCGCAGCGCCCGCCCGCGTCGACACCGCGGACCCGAAACCGCTGCTCGATCTGGGGCTCAAGCCGCAGCTCAGCGTTGCTCAATGGCAGGAGCGCGGCGTGCACAGTCCGCCGGGTGTCACCGAATCGTTGCCGGCGAGCCTGTTCATCCTGGATCTGGTGGACGGCCCGGAGTATTGGTTCGGCTTCGACAACTTTTATGCTCTGCTGCGCTATAACTACAGTCGCAACTACGCGATGGCCGTCTATCAATTGGGCGAGGAAATCAGGCAAGCGCGGGAGCAAGTCGCGGTGGTTGGATCCGACTAGCGGTCGACGGCGGCAATCGCTTAGCGCGCGGCGTATGACCTTCGGCTGGCTTGTTGCGCCCAGGCCTTAGGGTTATCCTTCAAGGCAAACGCGACGGAGCTGGCAGAAGAAATCGCGATCGGCGAGGCACCAAGACCGCTACGAGCAAGTCTGCGGATCAGCCGATCCGGCGAGTCAGTCTGCGCAGTTGCCCAGTGCGGAGGCCCCGGCTGTCGATGTCCCTGACGCTATCTGTCCTGACCTATCGCAACCAGCCCCCGCAGCGCTCGATCTCGAGGATATTCAGCGGCACTGGGGGGACCATTGGTCGGCTCGATCAGAACGATTTGGTGCTCCCCGATCCAGAGCGGATCGTTTCGCGCACCCATGCGCGAGTAGACTTTCGCGAGGGTTCCTACTTTCTGACCAGCCTTGGCCAGAACCCGATTGACCTGAACGGGCGTCCGCTTAGCCCGGGAGGAGCGGCGGAGCTCTCTGCCGGTGATCGGTTGACAATCGGCGGCTACTGCATTGTCGCGGACATCCAGTCCAGCGGGCCAATCCAGTCTCGCATACCAGAAGCCGACGGTTTGCTCAGCTCGAGCCGGGAGCCGGCCGGGCTGGGTTTCCCCCTCTCGGCAGATGCCGAAAGCAGGATGGCCTTCGGCATCGATCTGGGAGGTGGTGGCGGGACGCCGGCGTTTTCGAACTTCGAAAGCCCGGCGCCGAAGCAGGCCCCGCTGTCCAGCCATGGTTTGCAACGGGATGAACTACCTGGCTTCCTCGAGCCGCTGCCACGCCCCGCCCCTGCGAAGACCGCTCAGATCCCTGACGACTATGACCTGCTACGCGGGTTAAACGAGCAGAGCGAGGCGCCCAGCGGCCTTGCTGCGCCATCCGCAGTCTCCGCCCTCGATGTTTCTCAGCCCAAGTGGGACGACCCCTTTGCGGACGTGCCTCTCGCGGAGAAACCACCGATTGCGGCATCGCAGGTATCGAATACATTTGCCGGTACAACGCGGCCGGGCCTGCCACACGAGGGCAACGGCGATACGAGCCGCGCCGTCGGAGCGCCAACACAACGTGTCTCGGGGATTGCGGCAGATGAAACGAGTGGAGAGGAGGCCTATATCGTGGCGGTGCGTACGCTGCTCCAGGCAGCTGGCGTTCCGGAGCTGGAGGACCGCGCGCTGGCGAATCCCGAGCTCATGCGCAATATCGGGGACCTCTTGCGCGAAACTGTCGCTGGCCTGTTGAAGGCGCTGCTGGCAAGAGCGCTGACCAAGCGGGAATTGCGCGTCGACATGACGCTGCTGGCCACGACCGAAAACAACCCCCTCAAGTTCTGCCCCGACCCCTATGAGGCGCTCAACCATCTGCTCGCGCCGAGACCCAAGTCCGGATACCTCCCTCCCCTGCGCGCCGTTCGCGAAGCCTACGAGGACTTGCAGGCGCACAACCTGGCTGTGATGGCCGGAATGCGGGCGGCTCTGCTGGGTGTTCTGCAACGCTTCGACCCAGCACAGCTGGAGAAGCGCCTCGCGTCACAGCCGTTGTTGGACAAGCTGCTGCCTCAGAACCGAAAGGCGCGTATGTGGGATATGGTTGCGGAGCAGCACGAGGGCTTGGTTCGAGAGGCGCAGGACGAGTTCGACCGAATCTTCGGTCGTGCTTTCCGGGCGGCATACGAAGAACAGCTGCAGAAGATTCGAGCCGCTACGGGTAAGGGAAGATCTTCTTCTGCTTGACTTTGATTCCAGCGCGCGATATGCACGCTCACCAGACGATTGCTACCAAACCATACAAAGGTGAGAGCGCATGAGCCTATCTTCGCCCGCGCACACGATGGTGATCAGCCGCAAGCTCGCTATCGCTGCCCTATCGGCGACGGTTCTGTTGAGCTGCGCCGGTTGCGCAAAGCTGTTCGGGCCTCGCGCGACGGTCGTGGAGATGGATCTGCGCGCGTCGGCGGGCTTGAACCCAGATGCTACCGGCCGCGCTTCGCCGCTTCGGCTGCGCTTCTACGAGCTCAAATCCATCAGCGTGTTCAGCAGCGCGGACTTTTTCTCGCTATACGACCGCGACAAAGAGGTGCTCGGCGCTGACGTCGTCGCGAGAGAAGAAATTCAAGTCGAACCCGGGATGCAGAAGAGCTTCACCCGCAAACCCGGCCCCGACACCAAGTTCATCGCAGTCCTGGCGCCCTACCGGGATCTCGATCACGCCAAGTGGCGTGCCACCATGGAGGTACCCGCCAACAAGACCACTCAGATCGAGCTCAAGCTGGATGCGCTTGCTGTGTCCCTTGCGCCGCCGCCTAAGAAAAAGTAGCTGCCTTTTGTCGAAACCAACGCAACGTCTGCCCGCGGCCAACAGCCAGCACCCGCGACCCGATCACGACACCATCCGAGGCTCTAACACGTCACGATGTGGAACAACAAGATCATCTGGTCCGAGGGCATGTTCCTGCGCCCGCATCACTTCCAGCAGCAGGAGCGCTACTTCGCCAACCTCGTCGAGCTGAGGTCGGCACCGCTGAGACCGTACCCATGGGGCTTTACACAGCTCAAGCTCGACGACCAGCTGCTGGCGTTGGGCAAAGTCGGCGTCGCCTCCGCCAGCGGTGTCTTCGCGGACGGGGTTCCTTTCCACATCCCATCGGACGACGAGTTGCCGGAACCTCTCGACTTTCCCGACAGCGCCAAGAACCAGGTCGTCGTGCTCGCGTTGCCGCTGCGCCGGCCAGCGATGGCGGAGGTCGACTCCCTGGAGCGCAAGGACAGCCTCGCGCGCTTTTTGGTCAAGGAGTACGAAGCTCGAGACGCGAACGCAGACACTCCCACCGATGCGCTGCTTCAGGTTGGGAAGCTCCGGCTGCGTGTGAGCCTGGAGTCCGAGCCTTTGAACGCATACACCAGCTTGCCGTTGGTGCGCGTGGTGGAACGACGGGCGGACGGACGGCTGCTGCTCGATGAGGATTTCAGTCCGCCCTGCCTCGATTGCCAAGCGGCACGCCCTCTGGCTGGCTTTGTCACCGAGATCCGAGGGCTGCTGCGACATCGCGGCGAAGAGCTGGCTTCGATCGTCGCGGGCCGGGCGCACAGCGGCGTGGCTGAGATTGCCGACTTCCTCCTTCTACAGTGCGTCAACCGCGCGGAGCCCATGTTCGCTCATCTCGAGCAAATCAAGGGTCTGCATCCCGAATCTCTGTTTCAGCTCTGTGTGGTGCTGGCCGGGGACCTGGCAACGTTCGCGCATGCGGATAAGCGGCCGAGCGAATTCCCCGCCTACCGGCACGACGACCTGCAAGCCACCTTCGCACCGGTGATGGATGATCTGCGCCGCTCGCTGAGCCTGGTGATCGAGCGCAATGCGATCCCGATCCCGCTGGAGGAACGCCAGTATGGGTTGAGGGTTGCGCGTGTCCCCGACCGGCAGCTGTTCCGAAACGCAAACTTCGTCCTGGCTGCGGGTGCGAGAGTGCCCGCCGAAACCCTGCGGCAGCGACTGCCGACGCAAGTGAAGATTGGCCCCGTCGAGAAGATCCGCGATCTGGTGAACCTCCAGCTCCCTGGGATTCTGATCCACGCAATGCCGGTGGCGCCGCGCCAAATCCCCTACCACACCGGGGTGAGCTACTTCGAGCTCGAGCAAGGCAATGAACTGTGGAAGCAGCTCGAGGGCTCGGGGGGGATGGCTATCCACGTTGCGGGTGATTTCCCCGAGCTCACTCTCGAGCTATGGGCGATCAGGGGGTAATTGCGTGAGCCTGGACGATCCTTTCGCCGTACCCGAAGAGGACCGGACCGTTATCCGGCCGGCGCCTGGCGGCCGCCGCCCGCTGGTGTCGAGCGCGCCAACCTCCGGCTATGCTCCGCCCTTGAGCGCGGAGGACCTGGGCCGCCTCGGTGCACTCAATCCGCTGCTGGGCGCCGCGAATCCACTGCTCACGCTGGCCGTGCAGTTGCGTGGTTCTCCCACAGTCTCTGATCTTGACCGCCTGCGGGAAACACTGGTGCGCTCGATCCGCGAATTTGAAGCCAACGCTCGCAATCGTGGGGTCCGGCCGGAGGTCGTGGTCGCCGCTCGCTATTGCCTGTGCACCTTCCTGGACGAGGTCATCGCCACCGCGCCCTGGGCGGCGGGTGGTGCATGGGCCAACCAGAGCCTGCTCGTCACCTTTCACAACGAGGGCTGGGGCGGAGAGAAGTTCTACGCTCTCCTCAAAAGGGTCACCGAAGATCCCACCAACAACATCGACCTGCTAGAGCTGATGTACATCTGCCTCGCCTTCGGTTTTCAGGGCAAGTACCGCGTCCTGGAAGGCGGGCGCTCGCAACTGGAAGAGTTGCGCGATCGGCTCTACCTGACTATTCGGACACAGCGCGGCGAACCCGAGAACGAACTCTCCCCACGCTGGCAGGGTGCCGCGCAGAAGAAGGTGACGTTGACCAATTGGGTCCCGCTGTGGGTGGGCGCAGCAGTCGCCGGGGGCTGTTTGCTGGTCGTCTATCTAGGTTTTAGCTGGGCTCTGGGCCGCGCGTCGGATCCGACCTTCGCGGCTTTGCACGACATCCCCGACAAGTTCACGCCGGCACAGCCCAAGGCGCCGGTTCCCATCGCGCCGACCCGGCTCTCCGTATTGCTCCAGCCGGAGATTGGAGCCGGTTGGGTGAGTGTGACCGAGCTCGCGGACCGAGCCTTGGTCCGGATCAGAGGCGACAACCTGTTCGAGTCGGGGAGCGCAACCGTAAACGCCCGCTACCGACCCATACTGGCGCGCGTCGCCGAAGCGCTGAACAGCGTACCCGGCATCGTGGTGGTAAGCGGGCACACGGACGACCGGAGGATACTTTCCGCCCGCTTCCCGTCGAACTGGGACCTCTCCAAGGCGCGTGCCGAAGCCGTCGTCGTTCTGCTGCGGCCGTCGTTGGCCAACCCCGCGCGACTGCGGGCCGAGGGCCGAGCGGAAACGGAGGCCATCGCAGCCAACGATACAGCGGAGCATCGGGCCTTGAATCGCCGCGTGGACATCACCGTGTTCCCCGCCAGTTTCGACACAAAGGCTCAGCAACCCCCGAGCCGGCGATAGCGGGCTGACTGCCATGCGTGCCATCTTCGGATTCTTCCTCAAGCGCTGGGTTCTGAGCTTGCTCGGGCTGGTCGCGCTCAGTCTCATCATCTGGTTCGTCGGCCCTCTGTTCGCGTTCGCCGGCTATAAGCCGCTGGAACCCGAGTTGCCGCGTTGGATCCTCATTGCTATTGCGGTTGCGGTCTGGATCGGTCGACGGGTCTGGAAATGGGTGAAGGCCCTGCAAACCAATCGCCAGCTTCTGGGCGGTTTAGCGGCGCCGGCGGCAGCACCAAACGAAGGCGAGCGCGCCAGCGTCGAGGAGCTCGCCGAGCTGCGACGCCGCATGCAAGAGGCTCTCGCCATCCTGAAAAAGATGCGGGTCAAAGGCACCTTCGGCGCGCGCTACATTTATCAACTGCCCTGGTACATCATCATCGGCGCCCCGGGGGCCGGCAAAACCACCGCCCTGCTCAATTCAGGCTTGCAATTTCCGCTTGCCGAGCGCCTAGGACCGGAAGCAATCCGTGGGGTGGGTGGCACCCGCAATTGCGATTGGTGGTTTACCGACGATGCTGTTCTGCTCGATACCGCGGGCCGCTACACAACTCAAGACAGCGACAAGGAAATGGACCGCGCCGCTTGGAGTGGCTTCCTCGCTCTGCTCAAACGGCAGCGTGGCCGCCGACCGATCAACGGCGTGCTCGTTGCGGTGAGCCTGCCCGACTTGCTACGGCAGACTGCCAGCGAGCGGGAGCGGCACGCGCGCGACATCCGGCAACGCCTGCAGGAGCTGCACGATTCTCTCGGGATTCGGTTCCCCGTCTACGCGCTGTTTACGAAGTGCGACCTCATGGCCGGTTTCATCGAGTTCTTCGCCGACCTGGACCGGGAGCGGCGTAGCCAGGTCTGGGGCGTGACATTCGCTCTCACGGAGCAGCCCGAGCCCGGCGCCGCCCTCGCGGAACTCGGCGCCCAGCTCGATGCGCTGGAGAAGCGCTTGAATGGCCGATTGCTCATGCGCCTGGAGCAGGAGCGGGACACCCAGCGGCGGGCGCTCATCTACTCGTTCCCGCAGGAATTCAGCGCCGCGAAAAGCATAGCGGCAAGTTTCTTGAGCGACGTGTTCCAGGCCAGCCGGTTCGAAGAACGTGCCATGTTGCGCGGGGCCTACTTCACAAGCGGCACGCAGGAAGGCACGCCTTTGGATCGGGTCATGACGTCTCTGGCCCGCGCCTACGGGCTGCAGCAAAGCCCGCTGCCCACCAACGTGGCCAGCGGAAAGAGCTATTTCATCACCCGTCTGCTGAAGAGCGTGATCTTTCCTGAGGCCGATCTGGCGGGCACCAATTTGCGACTGGAGCGCCAGCGCGCCTGGCTCCAACGCGGAGCCTACGTCGGAGTCGGCGCCTTGTCCCTGCTCATCGTGCTCGCATGGCTGGTCAGCTATGGACGCAATCGCGCCTATATCGCCGAGGTGGACAGGCAGACGCAACAGGCTCGGGCACAGCTTCAGACGCTAGCGTGGGACCAGCCCGGGTTCGAGGTGGCTCTGCCGGTCCTGGGTGTGCTGCGGCAATTTCCAGGCGGCTACGACGAACGCGATGCATCCACCCCGATCACGCTGCGATTCGGCCTGTCCCAAAGCGACAAGCTCGGCAGCGAAGCCCAAGCCGCCTACGAGCGTTCGCTGGAGAAGATGCTGCTGCCGCGCGTAGTGCAACGGCTCGAGGAGCAGCTTCGCACCGGCGGGGGGGACTTCGAGCGCCAATTTGAAACGCTCAAGGTCTACCTGATGCTCAACGACCCCCGCCGCTTCGACTCGGCCACGGTTCAGGCCTGGGCGCAGCGGGATTGGGTGGAGCGGGCCCAGAGCATTTCACCGGGCCAGCGGGATGATTTGAAGCGCCACACCGATGCGTTGTTCCAGAGCGCCTCGCTCACGCAGTCTATCGCTCTGGACCAGAAGCTTGTCGACGAGGTGCGCCGCCGCTTGATCGCCGCGTCCCCAGCCAACCGGATGTTCGAGCGCATAAGACGCGATCCCGACGTCGCCAAGCTCGCGGAGTTCACGGTGATCAAAGCGGCTGGACCTGAGGCGCAGACGGTCCTCGCACGCAAGACCAAGCAACCGCTCACAACCGGTATCCCCGGGTTGTTTACGTACGACGGCTATCACGACTTCTTCCAATCGCACCTCGAGCGCGCGCTGGCTGCGGACCTGAACGAGGCCTGGGTGCTCGGGGCGAAGCCCGCCGGAGTCGCTATTCAAACGCCGCAGGCCCTGGATGAGGTAAGAAGGCTCTATTTCGACGAGTACATCAGCAGATGGGAGGCCTTGCTCGGGGACGTCACGGTCGCCCCTATGCCCAACCTTGACCGCGCCACGGCAGTGCTCAATCTCTTGTCACGACAGGATTCGCCGCTGCGCAAGTTTCTGGAAGCAGCGGCCAATGAAACGTCCCTGTCGTCGCGCACCCAATCCGTTGCGGGTGTCCAAATCCCCAAGATCGTCGGTAAGACGCTGGAACGCACCCCGCTCGGTCAAGGTGAAGAAACGCCCGTCGACCGGAGGTTCGCCGGGCTGCGGCAGGCGGTGAAAAAGGATGAGTCCGGCAAGACTCCGATCGATGCATCGCTCGCTCTGCTGAACGAGGTCTCCGCGATCATTGTGGGCAAGAAGGCGATCATCGAGAAGGGCCTGGTGCCTCCCGCCGATCCCGCCGATGAGGCGGTGCTCAGCAAACTCGACGGCGAGGCGCTGCGCCAGCCGGCACCGCTGGGTCCGATGCTCGGGGTCATCGCGACCGACGCACGGGCGACGGTGCGGGCCGGTGCCTATCTGCCCATCAGCAAGCTATGGATGGAAGAGGTTGTCGCCTTCTGTAAGCGGGCATTGGAAGGCCGTTACCCGCTCTCGCGCACCAGTACGATCGAGGCTACGCAGGCAGACTTCGGTGGCTTCTTCGCGCCGGGAGGCAAAGTCGAAACGTTCTACCGCGACCAGTTACAGCAGTACCTGGGTCCTTACACCGCGCCGCGCAGCAACGCGAATCTTCCGATCTCGCGCGACACGATGACGATGTTGCAAAACGCGAAGACGGTACGCGAGGTGTTCTTCAAGGCGGGCGGCACGGCACCGGCACTGAGCTTCGAACTGAAGCCGCTGCGCATGGATGCTCAGATCAACCAGTTCATCTTGGATGTCGACGGGCAGATCGTGCGGTACGAGCACGGGCCAGCCACGGTGTCGCGGCTAAGCTGGCCGGGTCCGAAAGGTGCCAATCAGGTTCGCATACAGATCTCGCCGGCAGCGCCCAGCGGCCGTTCGGCCATCTCGGAAGATGGGCCGTGGGCTTTGAACAAGCTGCTCGACAAGGCTGATATCCAGCCCACGAATCTACCGGAGCGTTTCACCGTCACGTTTCAAATCGAAGGCCGGACCGCGACTTTCGAATTGCGCGCCAGCAGCGTCTTCAACCCGTTCCGGCTCGCCGCACTGGAGCGTTTTCAATGCCCGGACCGGCTGTAGCCCCCAGGCCTTCGGAGTCGCCCGGCTTCTTCGGCAAGCTGCCGGAGTTTTCCGATTTCCTGTCGCGGCGTCTGCCGCGCAGTTTCCTGGACCCGTGGGACGCCTGGCTGCAGCAGGGGGTTGTCAGCAGCCGCGAACGGCTGGGCGTGAGCTGGCTGGATACTTATCTGACGAGTCCGATTTGGCGCTTTCTGCTCGCCCCGGGCGTGTGCGGACCCCTCGCGTGGACGGGCGTCTTGATGCCCAGCGTCGATCGTGTGGGGCGCCACTTCCCGCTCACGCTCTCGGCGGACCTCCCGGCCGACATCGGACTGCTCCCGATGGTGGCGGAGACGACGTGGTTCGATCGTCTCGAACAGCTTGCTCTGTCGACGCTGGACGAGCCATTCGATCTCGAGAGCTTCGACACCCAACTGCAGCTGCTGAAACCAGCTTTGACGCTCAGCGCCCTGGTCAGCAAGATGAAAGGTACGCAGAACGACGCTGTCTCGTGGTGTTTTGGGCTTGCCTCGGGGGCCTCCGTTGGAGAGAGCCTTCCCGCCATCGCCGAATCGCTGCTGGACAGTTGGCTCGAGCGCCAGACGTTCTGGTGGACGTCTGGCTCCGAGAAAGTCAGACCGTGTATGCTGACCCACAGAGGTCTACCGAACAGCGCGGCTTTCGCCGCCCTGCTGGACGGCAATTGGACCCGGTGGGGATGGGCAAGCTGGCTGTAGCTCCATAACTCAAGTCCAGGCGACGCCCGCGGGGAGGCGTTGCAACCCGGGCATCCTTAACTTTCGTCTTATTGTTCGCGCCCGCACTGAGAAGCAACCTATGGCGCAAACCAGCGGGCCTGAACAGGCCGCCGACAACGAACCGACGAAAGACGGTAGTGCCATGCACGAAGCCATGATGGAAGACGCCGATCGCACCCGGATTGTGCCGGCGTTCGGCGATTCGCTTCCCAAGGGCGCGTCCACCGACGACGCCTCCGAAAGCACACAGCCCGGGTTCCAGCAAGTCGGCCGTTACCAAATTCTGGAGCGGATCGGCCGGGGCGCCATGGCCACTGTCTACAAGGCTTACGACCCGGAAATCAACCGCACGCTGGCCCTGAAGTTTCTTCAGCCGGACCTGTGCGTGGACGAAGAACACCGCAGCCGATTCGTAAGGGAAGCCAAAGCGGCTGGTGGTTTGTCGCACCCAAATATCGTGACCGTGTTCGACGTCGGCGAGATCCAGGGACGGCCCTACATTGCCATGGAGTTGCTCGACGGCACGCCGCTCAGCGAGATCATGCGTCCGGGCGCGGGCATGCCCATCCGCGATGTCGTCGAGATCGGCATACAGCTGGCACGAGCGTTGGACTATGCGCACAGCAAGGGCATCTTCCATCGGGACATCAAGCCCAGCAACATCATGCGTCTCAAAGACGGCAACACCATCAAGGTCACCGACTTCGGGATCGCGCGCATCGATGGCGGCGAAGACACGCAGCACACGCGCGTAGGCACGGTGCTCGGGACGCCTCAATACATGTCGCCCGAGCAGGCCATGGGCGAGAAGGTGGACGGGCGCTCCGACCTGTTTTCGGTGGGAGTTGTTCTGTATCAGCTGTTGGCTGGACAGGCTCCCTTCGAAGCGACGAGCATCGTGACGCTCGCGCACCGCATCGCGAAAGTCGAGCCAACGCCGATCGAGAAGCAGCGCCGCGATACCCCGCCGGCACTGCGCCGCGTAGTCGAGCGCTGCCTCAGGAAGCAGCCTGACAAGCGCTTTCAGAACGGTCGGGAACTGGCCACCGCGCTGGCCAAGTTCATCCGCGAGATCAACGACGAAGCCGACAGCCAAGGCCGGCCGCGCATCGTTCCGTTACGGGTTAAATGGACGATTATGATGGCCGTCGTCGTCGCCGCGACCATGGCACTGACTGCGACGATCGTGATCCAGCGCCAGTACGCGGCTATGATGGGCCAGATGATCGACTATGGCGCGTCTCTGGCGAAATTCCTCGCCGCGGAGAACGCTGTGCCCGCGTTGGCCGGGGAATGGGTGGCGATCGACGTCTCCGTCCAGGAGATACTCCGCAGCCAGGACTTCCACGGCATTACGATCGTCGACCGCAAAGGCACCGTACAGGTCAGCAATGATCCCACTCTAGTCGGGCAGCCCTATCACGTACCTGCAGGGGCACAGCCGGCCGCGTCTCATGCCAACGGTGTCGACATCCAAAGCTATGCCACGCCCGGCGGCCAGACGGTGCTAGACTTCGAGGCGCCCATCACGTTTCAGAGCAAGGAGGTCGGGCGCGTGCACCTCGGCATCCTGGAGCGCCCGCTCTCGAAGGTCGCGCGCTTGAGCTCATTCATGATGACGTTGTTGGTTCTGATTACCGTGGCCGCAGTCGTCATCGCAACCTACCTGATCGCGGACAAGTACTCCAAGCCGATCAAGCTTCTGACGGAGTCGATGGCGGAGATCGGCAAGGGGCGCTATGACTACCGTATCGCCGAGCAGCGCAAGGACGAGTTCGGGGAGTTGTATCGGGCTTTCGACAATATGGCGCACGCGGTTCAGAAAAGTTCGGAGCCACCAGGCTCCGATGCAAAACCTTAGGCGAAGAGACGCCGCGTCGCCAGGCAGGATGTGCGGGAACGTAACCGGCGCGCCCTTCGGCCATCGCGGCCGCTGCATCCTCGGTTGGTCACTTGCTCTGGCCATCGCTGCGTTGGCTGGCTGCGCCACCGCGCCGCCCCCGATGCAGCCAGGTCCGGCTCCGGCGCCGACAGCTCAGTCCCCCACGCCGCCGGCCGTTACGCCGCCACCACCACCGTCCCCTCCGAAGGCAAGCCCAGATCGAGTTATCGTCAGGGACGCGCGTTTCATCGTCTACAACCCACGCCCCGGTGACACGCTGCGCTCGCTCGCTCGCGACTACCTCGGCGATCCGGATCGCTACTGGGAAATCGCCGACTTCAATGGCGTGGAGGCGGCCGAGCCGGGTCAAGCGCTGGTGATACCGCTGCAACGCCGCAATCCGCTAGGCGTGTTCAGCAGCGGGTACCAGATCGTTCCGATCCTGGCGTACCACCGCTTCGGTCAACAGGCCTCGAAGATGGAGGTGCCTGTCGGCGAGTTCGCCGCGCAGCTGCAGTATCTCGCTGACAACGACTATCGCGTAGTGAAGTTGCGAGATGTCGAGGACTTTCTTGCCGGCAAGGGCGCTTTGCCAAACCGCGCCGTCGTCATCACCATGGACGATGGCTATGCCTCCACGTACAAGTACGCTTTCCCCCTGTTGAAGCAGCACGGCTTTCCCGCCACCGTGTTCGTCTACACCGATTTCATCGGCGCCAGAGACGCACTGAGCTGGGCCCAGATGCGCGAAATGGTGGCCTCCGGCCTGGTCGATATCCAAGCGCATTCGAAGACGCATGCGAATCTCACGTATCGCCTCCCAGGAGAAAGCGATGAGCGCTACCGGGAACGAATGGACGTAGAGGCGCGCGTACCGCGCGCTACGCTGGAGCGCATGTTGCCGGTGAAGGTAGACACGTTTGCCTATCCGTACGGCGATGCGAGCGACGTCCTGATCGAGCGCCTGCGGAAACGAGAGTATCGGATGGCGGTGACCGTTAACTCCGGCGGCAATGCCTTCTTCGCCGACCCCTTGCTGCTCCAGCGCAGCATGGTTCTCGGCGACCAGGACTTAGACACCTTCAAGGCTAAGTTGCAGGTATTCCGGGAAGTGGATCTGCGATGAGCCGGTGGCTCGGGGCGGGCCGCCTGATTGCACCCATCGGCGCTCTGGTGCTCGCCTCCTGTGCTTCTGGACCGGAACCGGTAGCGCCGCAGGAACGGCCCATCACTTCTCCCGTTCCCACCCGCGTTGCTCACCCTCGACCGCCGCCTCCGACCGAGCTTGCGCTGGAGCAGCGCGAACGCGAAACGGCAGAGCGCCTGATGCAGGAAGGCCGCTGGACGGAGGCAATTCCACACTGGGAGGTCCTGCAGTTGCTGCATCCGGACCAACCGGCTTACGCCAAGAAGCTGGCAGACGCGAAGGCGCGCGCCAGCACTGCCGGCACTGAGCATCTGCTGCAGGCGCGACAGGCCCGTCAACAGGGGCAGAACGACCGTGCATTCGTGCTCTATCTGAAGGTGTTGAGCGCTGATCCAGACAATGCCGAAGCCGCCCAGGCATTGCGCGAGATCGAGCAAGATAGCACACGCAGGGCCTACGTCGGCGCGTTGAGCCGTGGCGGGAATAACGAGGCCATGGCGGGTGTACGCAGAGGGTCCAATGGTCCGCCGCCCCCATCCGCAGGCGAACGCGGAGACCTGGACTCCGCCATCGCGTTGCTCCACCAGGGCGACGCCGTCGCCGCGGTGCAGACCCTGGAAAGCTATGTGCGGAAGAATCCTCGCGATGACCTGGGCAAACGCACGCTGCAGGACGCATACGTGGAACTTTCCCGACAGCGTGGCCAGGAAGGCAAGAAAGAGGAGGCTCTGACGTACTTGGACAAAGCGCAGGCGCTGCGAGACGGCAAGACCGGCCCGGGACTCACCCGACCGATTCAATCGCTGCGCAAGGAGATCGCCGAGGACTACTATCAGCAGGGTCTACGCGCGGAGCGGACGGATCTGAGCGAAGCGATCAGCGCGTGGGAAAAAACTCTGAAGTACGACCCGGACCACCCGCTGGTGGTTCAGCGCCTTGAACGAGCACACCGAATGCAGCAGAACTTACGCTCGATCCAAGATATCAACCCCACGCCTTAGATTTGAACGCACCTCGCGCTGCATGTTCGTCCACTCATTTATTCCACGATCCTCACTTTGGCTTGTCTGGTAGGTTTTTCGTTATCTTTTGCAGGTCGATGGCGCGCTGCCGTTCGCGTAGCGCGGTTGCGTTGTTCGGGTCCAGTTCCAGCACCCGGCCCCACTCCATGATAGCGGCATCCAGGTCCTGCCGGGCGTACGCCTCCCGCGCTTTCCGGTCATGCAAGACAATGAGTTCCGGCTTTAGCTTCTCGACCTCTGCTCGCGCCCGTGGATCCTTGGGGTCGAGCTTCGCTGACTGCATGAAAAGGTCATAGCTCTTGTCCTTTTCGCCGACGATAAGAGCCTGCTGGCCAGCCTGGTAGAGACGCTCGGCCTGGGTGGATGTACCGATAGTCGGTTGAGTAGCTATGGGTTGAGGAGGAGGCGTGGTCGGCGAGGCAGTGCCGGGCACTTTGATGACCTGCTGCGCATGCACGCTCTTTGGCACGCTAATGCCGTTGTAGCGTGCCAAGATGTAAAACTGGTAGGGGTCACCGAGGTACGCTGCAGCGATCTTGGACAGGGTGTCGCCGGGCTTCACCGTGTACTTGAACGACTTGCCGCCATACTTTTCGGCGAACGTACCCGCCGGGTCTGCGGTGATCTGATTCATCAGACTCGCCGCCAGCGCATTGTTGCGGTCCATGCAAAGGGCTTTCAGCAGCTCGACTTTTGCTTCTGCCTCCTTCCCTTCGTCGAGCAAGTTGATCGCCAGATGCTGCGCAATGTCTTGCGCCTGCGCCTTATCGGCAGGGCACGCCGGCTTCGCCTCCGCCACCCCAGGCTTCGAGGCTGAATCCGGCGACTTGCCCGGCTCCGGCCCGGTGGACTTGGGCTCCGATTTGTCCGACGGTTTGACGACTTCCGGACCGGCAGAAGGCTGCTTCGACGGCGCCGCACACGAAGCGAGGAGAATCGCGCTGGCAAACGAGATGACTAGGGACCGCATGCTCTTAAGCTCTTGTTGTCCTACCTGCTCGCGTCCGCTTGCAGCAACGTGACGGCGCAACAGAACCGACGCAACTTTGTACCCAGCTTTGGGAACGCTAGCCGGCAGGCGGACGGATCCACCATGTCTGCTTGTCCCGGGTGCCGCTTATTCTAGTCTAGGAATGCCGGGCAGAGCGATTCGGCGCGCTCAAACCGCAAATGTCCTGGTGCTGCGCATCAAGCAGTACCCGAATTTACAGACGGCGCCGAGCGCGCATCTCTACGCGACACGTACCGCCCTCACAATCTGCCCAAAGCAATATGCCATTCGGAAGGGTTGCCTGACGCGCGGAGGATGGATCTAATGCGCGGACGAGCCATCGCTGGCGCGGACCCCACGGTCTTGCAATTTGTCCGGGAAGGGTGAGAATGCTTCTCAGAGTGGCGTAGTTTGCCTCGATAAAATCAAAGGACCTGGTCGATGATCGGGCGCGTAGGGCAGCCGAGGGGGCTTTCTGCTTGAACGGTGGGCGTTTCCCAGTCCGCGTTGGGCGCCAGGATGCGATGAAGGTGCACAGTCATGAATGCAGTCGTAATCGAGTCCCTTCTTCAGCCCATCTCTGACGACTCTCCGTGCGGTGAGAACCTCGAGTATCGGGATGTCCGCGAGCTCGAGACGCTGGCTGCAGGCAAGCCCGAGCGACAGCAGGGCGATAAGATCGTCCCCGCCGAGGAACCCGACTGGGGTGAAGTCAAGCAGCGGGCCACCGAGCTGTTATCCAGGACTAAGGACCTCCGCGTGGCAGCCCTGTTGGCGCAGGCCTTGGTGCGTACCGACGGACTGCAGGGGCTCAGCTATGGACTAGGTGTCTTGTCACAGCTGCTCGGTTCTCACTGGGCATG
>JBGPPC010000034.1:0-20819 GCA_041488355.1 Gammaproteobacteria bacterium | reverse complement strand
GCCTACTCCGAGCAGCGCACGCTCGAGATCGGCATGGCGCTCGCCACCAACCCCGAGATCCTGCTGCTGGACGAGCCGACGGGCGGCATGTCGCGCGAGGAGTCGGCCTACACCGTGGCCCTGATCCGCTCGGTGACCGAGGGCAAGACGCTCCTGATCGTCGAGCACGACATGAGCGTCGTGTTCACGTTGTGCGACCAGATCTCGGTGCTGGTCTACGGTGAGATCATCGCCAGCGGCGAGCCCGAGGCGGTGCGCGCCAATCGCCAGGTGCAGCAGGCCTACCTCGGCGAGGAGGTCGCATGAGCCGGCTGCTCGAGGTCGAAGGCCTGCACGCCCACTACGACAAGAGCCACATCTTGCACGGCGTGCACCTCGCCATCGGGGCCGGCGAGATCGTCAGCCTGCTCGGGCGCAACGGCTCGGGGCGCTCGACGACGCTGAAGACGATCATGGGGCTGGTCCCGCCGAGCTCGGGCGCGGTGCGGCTGGACGGCGCCGACCTCGCCGGCGTTCGCGCCTACCGGATCGTGCGCGCCGGGCTCGCCTACGTGCCCGAGGAGCGCGAGATCTTCGCCAACCTGACGGTGGACGAGAACATGCGCATCGGCATGCAGGCGGCGCGGCGCGGAGCCCCGGCGTGGACGCCGGAGCAGATGTACGGCTACTTCCCGCAGATCGAGGAGCGGCGCGATACCAAGGCCGGGATGCTCTCGGGCGGCGAGCAGCAGATGCTGACCATCTGCCGGTCGCTGCTCGGCAACCCGCGCGTGATCCTGATCGACGAGCCAACCGAGGGCCTGGCGCCGATGATCGTCGAGGTAGTGACCGAGGTCATCCGCGACATCTGCCGCCAGGGCGTCGCCGTGTTGCTCGTCGAGCAGAAGCTCACCATCGCCCTCAGGGTCGCCGCGCGCGTCTACGTGATGGGCCACGGCCGGATTGTGTTCGAGGGCACGCCAGCGGACCTCCGTAACGCGCCCGAGGTGCGACGCGACTGGCTGGAGGTCGCGTAGGGCGCGCGGCCCGCTCCGCGCGCGGCGGAGGGCAGCGGGCTCCCGCAGACATGCGGGGGTCACATCCCATATGCCCCGAGTGTGATCGAACGCTGGGTATCAGAACAACGAAATCGTCGGGGCCATCTGTCTCCCCACCTCGCGGCACACATCGAATTGCGGGAAGAATCCATGCATATCATTTTCAGCACGACGGAGATATTCCTGATCGCCATTGGGATCATCTTCACCGTCCCGTATCTGATCTGGCGCGTGGGCAAGACCGACTACTACGCCCCGCTCGTGGTCGTGCAAATTGTCACCGGAATCTTGCTGGGTCCCGGCATCCTGGGAAGAATTTTCCCCGCCTACTACGCCTTCGTCTTTACCCAGCCGGTCGTCCAATCGCTAAACGGCATAGCTTGGTGGGCGGTGATGGCCTTCGTGTGGATCGCCGGCATCGAGTTGGACCTGAAGAAGGCCTGGGCGCATCGCCGGGAGAGTACCATCACCGCCGGGCTCGCCCTCGCCACACCGCTGCTGTTGGGCTGCATCGCGGGCGCGGGCATGTTGATGCACGACGGCTGGATCGGTCCCAAGGCGATGAGCTGGCAATTCGTCCTCGGCGTGGGCATGGCCTGTGCCGTCACCGCGCTTCCCATCCTGATTCTGTTCATGGAGAAGCTGCAGATCCTGCGGCAAGCCATCGGGCAGCGCATCCTGCGTTATGCGAGCCTGGATGACGTCGCCATCTGGGGCGTGCTGGCCCTGATCGTGATGGACTGGCAGCGCGTGGGCATGCAGTGCACGTTTCTGGTCGCCTTCGCGTGTTGCGGTTACGGAGTCCGCAAGCTGATGGTGCGGCTGCCGGACAAGGACCGCTGGTATGTGGGGCTGATCTGGCTCGCCGTGTGCGCGTTCGGCGCCGACTGGTCCGGGCTGCATTTCATGGTCGGGGCGTTCCTCGCCGGGGCCGTTATAGATGGCGATTGGTTCGACCAGAAGCAGATGGACCTGCTGCGTCACCACCTGCTGTTGGTGGTGATGCCGGTTTTTTTCTTGAGCACGGGTTTGAGAACGAATTGGAGCGTGGGCGGCGAGGCGGTATTCATCGCCGCGGGCGCGTTGCTCTTCGCTTCGGTAGCGGGCAAGTTGCTCGGCGTTCAGATCGCGGGGAAGGTCCTCAAATGGGAGCCCGGCGAGGCTTCGATCATCGGGTGGCTGCTGCAGACGAAGGCGCTGATCATGATCATCTTCGCCAACATCCTCCTAGACAAAGGCGTCATCAGCAGCGAGACGTTCACGGCACTGCTGCTGATGGCCGTTGCGAGCACCATGCTTACGGTGCCCGTGGTGTCTCCGAAACTGGAGCGCATGAAGGGCATCGTTACCCAGGGCGCCTGATGACGCGCCGTCAGAACGCCAGGCGAATCTCGGCCACGAACGTGGAGGTCGATCTCAGCCGACCCGCGGAGAGCGGGCGGCAAGCGGTCATGCTAGACCGCGTCTATTAGGGTCGGCGGATATGTTGTCGTGTCCACTTCGAGCGCGCGCTTGCCAGCGGCCGCCAGCTTCTTGTTCAAGCCGCCTAGATGCTGGGTCGGGCTGAGGCGCAACTGCTTGAGTTCATCCTCATTGCAGAGGTGACGAAGGAAAGCAAGAAGCCGCTGCGAGCACTGGAACCCGCGCACCCTGGGCAGAGGAGTCACATGGCCGCATGCGTCGCACTTAGTTCCCGAGGGATGTTGTACTCCGGGAATCAGGACCTTCGGGGTCGGCTTCAATATCTGGCCACCGCAGTGTTCACAACCGTGTTCGGTTATATCGTCCATCGCACCGCCTCCTACTCTTGAGGGCAGGAAAATAAGCCAGGGACCGTTAGCGAGAGTTAATTTCCGGCGCGGAGACGCCTAGCGGCGAACAACCGCACGGAGATGCAGTAAAGAAGGCTCTGCCCTCGCCTAGTCCAAACGAAACAAGGCCGGCTCCTTAGTGGCCACCAGTCACGCGGGAAGCGGGGAAAAGAACGTAGCGATGCACACCTCGCACCGGAACGGCTCGTTTCCGCCTTCTAAGGGGAGCGGCTTGAGCACAGATCGCTTGCCTCAGTACGCGTAGCACAACGGGCACGGCAGCCGGTCGGCCGGGGTCATCGAGTCCCACAGTTGCCCGTATTTCTCAATTGTGGCGGCATCGAAACCACGATTGTTCAGCGCGGCTGCTAACGTCGGAAGATGTGTGTGCGCTCCACCGGGCCGCCTCCTTTGGGCTAGCCTCGTGAGCTGGATGGCGCAGCATACCGGCCGCACGGAAGCTGGTCTGTGCGCTAGCGCGCGTAGAGTTGGCGCCAAGAGACAAAAACCCGCATTGCACTGGCCTTCGTTCTGCTTGGCAGCCTATCGCTTCGGCGGGTGCAACCGCGGCGTGACGTAGACATCACGCGAGCCAGAAATGGGCCGCACGCGTTGACCACGATTCCATCTTCGCTGAATTGGCGCGCTCGCGGGGCCGGCGATATAGTCACGTTTGCTCCGCATCGCCTCGGCGGTAGGCTCGGCGTTCAAGCCCGATCCGCACAGCGGACGCTTGAAAGAGGTAAGGTTTGAGCCGCCTTAATGAGTGAGGGCATTGCACACGGAGGCTCGAAATGAGCACGCACAGCACAGCCATCGGCGGTATGGCTACGGAGCGAGAACGCGCGATTCTCGCTGCGGTAGCCGGCGCGAACGCCAACGTTGATTGGCTCACGAACGATCGGATCGAAGCGCTTACGGGCGGTCACGGGATGCTGAACTTGCCGGTGATTGCCATTGCCGACGCACTCGCAGTCGAGCTTTTGCGCGGTGCAGATCTGCAGGTCAAGTTTGCCAATGTCGCCCACCAGCCCATCGACGATTTGCTGACCAAGGCGATCGATGCGGCGCGCCTGGCCGGCGCCGATTCCGCGAACGCCGCACTGCTCTCCGCCGCGCTGTTGTATCTGGCCGGTGCACAAGCGCAAGTCGGCATCCCGGCGGGGAATCGCAAACTCGGCGCGACGGCGCGCATGATCGCGGGCGTGGACCGCTGCGGTGTGGCCGCCATTCCGACCGGCAAGAAGAACAACAAGATCTCAGGATTCCCAGCGGTGGCCGCGGTCTATCGGGCAATGGGAGAAGGTCAGCTCAGCCCCATCGACGGGCGTTCGGTGCCTACCGGGGTCCGATCTATGGACACAGCACGTTGGGCGAGGACATCGTATTCCCTGCAATGGCCGAGAACGGGGCGCGCATCGGGACGCAAGCGATGCTCGATGCCATGGCCGGCGCTGGGATGTCGCCCGCCGCTTTTACCGCTGCGCTGTTTGGTGCTGCGGCGATTCTGGAGATCATTCATCCAGACGCCGATGTAGCAGACCAGTATGGCCCGTACGGAAAAGTGACGAGCGCCTTCGTCGCTGGAAGTGCAGCCGCTCGAACTGCCGGCTTGCCAGAAACCTTGCGCTTTCGCGTAACCGGCGAGCAAATGCCGGCCGGCAAGCTGATCGGAGACTTAGGCTTGATCTTGAAGGACGTGGGCGGTCCCACCGTGATCGGCATGATGGCACTCGACGAAATCATGCAGGGATTCGAGCAATTCGCGCGCTCTGGCGATCCGCCGCTGGGACACCTGTGCGCCGATGCGGTGGTCGCGTTCAAGGCGCTACTGCAAAAGGATGCAACGCGAGACGGCGTCGCAGATGCGCTGGTGCGCGCGCGTCTTCAGACGTCGATCGATCCGGACACCACGATCGTGTCGATGAACATCGTTGCGCGCAAGGCGAGGCAGGTGCGACGCGGACCGGTGAGCGATACGCTCATCTTCGCCTCGGAACCGGGATGCATCAACGCGTTGTACCGGCGCGCTGCTCGTGCGTACGATGAATTGAAGGCCGGGAAGTCTTTGGCCGACGTCGTTCGGGGACTCGACCAGGAGCGGCAAGCCACGGTCGAGCAGCACCTAAGCGCGCGTTTCAGCCGGCAACTCGGCAAAGAAATGCGGGTGCGGATCACGAAGCTGGCTGCCGGGGCCTGGCGCGAGAGCAAGCTCGCGCGCCGGTGGCTCGCTTTCGACGCGGATGTAGATGCCGAAATCACGGTGGGTGGTGTGACGACGCGTTTGGAAGGCTTCGTCCACAAAGTCGTTCCATCCGTTGCCAAAGGCGAGCGCAGAGATTTGGCCGAAGCGATGCCTATCGTTGCGGCCGCGGTTACCGAGTTGCTGGTTGCCGGGAACGTGATCGTCAACGTAACGATCCCCGCTGCCATGGCCGCGGTGCTAGGTAGGCACTCGCCAATGGAGGCCGCGGAAATCGCGGAAAGCGCAGCTTACGTCAGCGCTGGGATCCCCGGCGCAAAAGCGCGCGCGGAAAATGCCGCTGCCATGGCGCACCGCATTGCAACGCAAGGCTAGCATGGCCCAGGACGCGCGCAATGCAATGTTGTTGATCTTGGCGCAGGTCGACGATGCCAGCGGGGAGGTTTTGCAAGATGTGATGGAACGTTTGCACCGGGCCGGATCACGCAGCGTGCAACTCCTGGCGAGCCTGGCGAAGAAAGGGCGTCCCGGCCACGTGTTGCTGATCGACGTTCCCGCAGCACGCGAAGACGATGTCGCGCTCGTTCTCGGCACAGAGCTGGGGGTTTGGGGTTACCGGGTCGTGGAGTCTTCGCATCGGCATTTCGACATCCATCTGCTGAATAAGCCGCTTCGGGTGCGGGTGGCCGAAGAAGTGCTGGTTTTCGAGGTCGGGTGGAAACGGATCGAGAAGGAAGGATGTTTGCTGGCGGTGAAGATTGAGCACGACCACCTCGCCAGTTTGCGCGATGAACTGGAGCGTAAGGGTGCGCGGGTTTCGTTGCGATCGCTGCGCGCGAACCTCGAGCAGCAACTGTTGAGAGACCCGAATGCGCCATCCTTGGAGCTGACGTTCTGAGCGGTAAGGTCCGCGCGGTTTTCCAACCCTACCGCGCGGCCTCGCACCGTGCGCTACGTGCGTACGCCTCCCAATAGCCGCGTAGGTTCGCATACCACGGCAGTTCACCGGCGGTGAACGCATAGCCCACCTCGGGGCCGATCGAAGCGCGCCGCGACTTGAACGACCCGACGTGGTCCCCGCTTGTGCTGTCCGCCGCGGCGGGAACCTCTTCTGAGGGAATCGGGCCAAGCCTCTGCTTCCTTCGTCCAGCCGCGCTAACATTGCGGACCTCGTCCACCAACCACGAAGGGCGCGCATGTTTCTCCCCATTGGCGACGAGCCCAATCCACGTCACTTCCCGGTGATGACGGTGGTGTTGATCGCCGTCAACGTCGCCAGCTATCTGCTGATTACTTTGTCGCTGGGGATGCGGCCCCCCGACCCCGGCGATCCGGCACTCGCCGAATACCTGCGGGCGGTGATGCGGCATTTGCCCCCGGGCACCTCGCCTCAGGATGTGCTGCAACAGATGAGTTCTTACGATTGGGTGGTGTACCGCTGCGGCTTCCGCCCGGATGCGCCGAGCCTGGTCACGCTGTTCACCGCCATGTTCCTGCACCAGGGCCTGATGCACCTGGTCGGCAACATGCTCTACCTGTGGATCTACGGCAACAACGTGGAGGACCGGCTCGGCATGGCGGCGTACCTGTTCTGGTATCTCGCCACTGGCATCGCGGCAACACTGTTCTACACGGCCTTCAACCTCGGCTCGCCGCTCCCCCTGGTCGGCGCTTCGGGCGCGATTTCCGGCGTGCTGGGGTTCTACTTCATCTGGTTCCCGCGCCACATCGTCAAGATGTGGGTGTTCCTGTTTCCCTTCTATATCGGAGTGGTCCGGATCCGCGCAACGTTCGTTCTGGTGGCCTATCTCGTCCTCGACAACCTGCTGCCGTTCCTGCTCGTGCCGCAGGGCGGAGGCGTCGCGCACGGTGCGCACATCGGCGGCTTCATGGCAGGGACGCTGGTCGCGCTGATGCTCGGGCGCACGCCACGCCGAGAGCGCGGAGAGCACTAGGCACAGCGCGCGTGGGTCGAATGTCGCCGCGGCGCTCGGAATGACGGGTTGCTCGCGAGCCGGGCAAACAGGCGCTTCATGCCATTGACGCGCCCGAGGATAGGCGCGCTCAGTTGTCACGGTCGTGGCACGCAGCCATCCAGCTTTAAAGCCTCGGACCAAGCAGGTGCCCGCGAGCACACCAGCCTTCGCTGCCGTGTTCGCAATGACCGCGGTCTTGCCTACAGTGCTACCAACGATTTCTCCTGCTGCTGCGGATCTGGTGAACATGCTTAACTCCTGGTAGTTGACGAGCGGTTGCTCGAGAACTACGGGACACGGCGCGCAGCGCCGGAAGCATGCCTTTCCGGATCAATTGAAAACAGATCCGAACTGGAGGCGGCTTATAGGAGAGACCCGGGGGGAGAGCGTCACGAGCGAGCAAACATCGACTTCCGGCGGAAAAAAATATTCCTGCCGGCAAAAATGCGAAACTGGATCCATGCGGCTGGAAGCGGGCCAAAGACCGGCCATTCGTGCTGCCTTGGGGAATTTCCTAATAGTTGACGTTCGCGGCCTTTGGCGGCTCTGCATTGTCCCTCTTACGAAGGCGATTACGCAGAACTTGACAGGTAGCCTCTTTCATGAGAGGATGTCTCCATTGTGGGAGACGCGGCCATGAGCAAGACGAACCACCTGCAAATCCACCAAATGACGATTGCTCAGTTCGAGCAATTGTTTCCGAACGAGGATGCCTGCAAGGCTTATCTGGCGCGCAATCGCTGGCCAGATGGCGTCGTGCGCTGCCCGCGCTGCGGCTTTGACAACGTGCACGAGCATAGCGGCAAGCCGTATCACTGGAATTGCTACCAATGCTCGCCGGGTAGCGTCGGCTATCGTTTCTCTGTATTGGTCGGAACAATCTTCGAGAACACCAACAAGCCGCTGCGCGACTGGTTCCGCGTCATGCACATGATGCTCACCAGCAAGAAGGGCATCAGCGCCCTTCAGATTTATCGGGTGATGGGATTCGGGTCCTACAACACCGCGCATCTGATGTGCACCAAGATTCGCGTGGCACTTGGCAATGTCGAGTTCCGCAAGCTGGTCGGCTACGTCGAGGTTGATGAGACTTACGTCGGCGGGAAGGCCAAGAACAAACACAAAGGTCCGGGCGGGCGCGGCGGGACGGGACGCGGATTCGTCGGCAAGACGCCCGTTGTCGGCGCCGTGAGCCGCAAAGGCAAGGTAATCGCTAGGGTTATTGAATACGCCGATACGCGCACCTTGACCCAGTTCATCCGCGAAACCGTATCGCACAAAGTCAGTCTGATTGCGACGGACGATCATGGTGCTTACCGCTTCCTGGGCCGCGAGTTCCCGCATGGCATGGTGAACCACAGCCCGGGTCAGTATTGTAGTGGGCGCGATTCACACCAATACCATCGAAGGGTTCTGGTCTATGGTCAAGCGCGGGATCGTCGGCACGTTCCATAAGGTCAGCAAGAAATACCTTCCGCTCTACGTAATCGAGTTCGAGTTCCGGTACAACAACCGCAAGAATCCCGACATTTTCGGCGCAGCAATTCAGGCGTGCTGAAATGAAGCGGCACATACTAATTTTTCTCCGCTTTGGTATTGCCTTTCTACTCATTGCCGACCTCATTGGCGCTCTCTTTATCCAGTATTACGAGATAGATCCCTATCACCCAGGCACTCACAACCAATATCCCGACTATCAAGGCCCGATTACCACGCAGATCATCTGGCCTTTTCTTAAGACAATTGGTTGTTTCGTTCTCGATAATCCAGAGCTGATAACCGCTATCGCGACCGCATTCATTGCCGCTTACACAATCATTCTCGCAAGAGCAACCAAGGCACTGACTAGTTTGGCTCGGCAGCAAGAAAGAACGTCCAGAACTCACGAGCGGGCTTACATGATCGGCGGCGGTCCCGCGCGTCTTCCATCTGATGGAGTCATAACCACTGATCTCGGTGTTATGACGATTGAGAACTGGGGTAAAACCCCTGGCTTTGTCACAAAGGTTCAATGGGGCATCTGCTCCACAAAAGACTTTCCTAACAATACCTCGGTAAGCAAGGCCATCGACGACAACCTGTTGCCCGAGGGAACCGTGCAAAACGTTCCTTTTGCTGAGCAGGTATATCCGCCATCTTCCGTGGCGCTCCCATACAGAATGGTCTCGTTCGATCTCACCAATTCTCTGGCAAAGATTTTCTTCGGGAGAATCATCTATAGAGACGTTTTCAAGGATCTGCACCATTCCACATTCAAGCTTATTGTCACCAATAACGTATCCGTTCCCCTTGAAGGAAGCTATTCCGAGGACTGGAGTTAGCAAAAACACGGCGCAGATGCCCCATTTTAAGAACCCGGCGCAAAGCCCTTCGGCGTGAGATGGGGGTAGTGAAATCGCCTACGGTGTACCCCCGGTGTCAGAATAGTTGTCGCCTCTCCCGAAGAGAGTTTTAGTTAGACTTGGGGCAGTGAGGTGACGAGAGATGTCAAGGCATTCGAAGGAGAAGAAGCAGCACGCACTGGTATTGATGTCGGCGCCGGAGAACTTGTCGGTGCCCGAGGTTGCGGTTCGCACCGGGGTGTCGAAGGCGACGTTATATCTGTGGCAGCGTGAGGCACGCGCGCAGGGATTGGCGGTGCCAGCCGGTCTGGCGGCAGCTTGTAACGAGGTAGGCATGTCGATGCGCACGCATGAGCGGTGGGTCTTGGAAGGTGAGCTACGCGCCGACGGCCGCCCCGATGCCGATCGGCCTGAACCCTCGCACAAGCTCAGCGAAGCTGAGCGCGAGCGCATGGTGGGGCTGTGCCACGAGCCGCGCTTTGCTGACCTAGCGCCCTCGCAGATCGTGCCGCGGCTGGCCGACGAAGGAATGTACCTGGCCTCGGAATCGAGCTTCTACCGGGTGTTGCGCGCTCAGGGTGAGCAGCACCACCGCGGGCGCGCAGCCAAGCCCGTGGCGAGCGAGCCAGCACGACATCTGGCCACGGGGCCGAATAGCGTGTGGGTGTGGGATATCACCTTTTTGGCGTGCAGCAACGTGGTGGGCCAATTCTTCTACCTGTACGCAATCCTGGATCTGTGGAGCCGCAAGATCGTGGCCTGGGAAGTGCACGAGCGCGAATCGGGTGAATGGGCAGCCGAGCTCGTGGAGAAGGCAGCCTGGCGGGAACATCTGCGGCGGCGGCCGCTGATCCTGCATGCCGACAATGGCGCGGCGCCCACCGCCTATACGCTCAAGGCAAAGCTGGAGGCACTGGGCATCCGTCCTTCTCACAGCCGACCTGGCGTCTCCGACGACAACGCGCATATGGAAGCGTGGTTTCGCACCGCAAAATACCGGCCGAGCTACCCGACCAAGGGGTTCGCCGACCTTGAAGCAGCCCGTGCGTGCGCGTTCAAGCTGGTGAGTTGGTACAACGGCGAGCACTTGCACAGCGCGATCGGCTTCGTGACGCCGGCCAAGCGGCACGCAGGCGATGCCTCAGCACTGCTCGCTGGTCGCACGCGCGTGTACGAGGCCGCACGTGCACGCAACCCGCGCCGCTGGTCACGCGCTATCCGGAGATGGCACGACCCCGAGCAGGTGTGGTTGAATCCCCCGCCCAAGGCTGCAATACCGACCCAGGCTGCAGCATGAGCGCATCGCAAGCAATCTGAATTGCGGTTTATGTGTCCTAATCGGGATTCGACCTGACAAACAATGTTCGGTCAACTTGAAACATGTTCCGCTCAAGGACCGAGTTCGACCCATTGCAGACCCTCGTTCTGCACCACGAAAAAACCCGGGTGGCGCACTGAATCATCCGGCGAAGAAGTCCACTACACCCGTCTCCAGGTTGTACATCGCACCGGCGATCTTGATCGCGCCCTGCGACTCCATTTCGGCGAGCACGGGACTGTCCTTGCGAATGTTGCTCATCGTCATCTCCACATTCCTGCGCGCGTACCGCATCAACAAACGCGTAATTCTTCGACGTCCTCTCCCCAGCGTACGTCGTCGCGGCCACTGCAGGTTTAATTTTCGCCAACAAGCCCGTGAGATTGCCGAGTTCGGCGTTGTCAATCGCGCCCTTAATTGCGCCGCACCCGGTATGGCCCATGACCAGAACCACCTTGGACCCGGACAGTTTGCAGGCGAACTCCATACTGCCAAGGATGTCGGGACTTTCGACATTGCCCGCCACGCGACTGTTGAAGATGTCGCCGATGCCGAGGTCCATGATCGTTTCGGCTGGAGCCCGTGAGTCAACACAAGTAAGCAGTATCGCGGCCGGGTGTTGACCCTTGGCGCTGGCGCGTTGCTGAGCGAGCAAATTACGTTCTTTGCGCTTGCCGGTATAAAAGCGTTTGTTGCCTTTCTTCATGAGCGCCAAGATGTCGTCCGGAGTCAATTTGTCGCGCTGCGCCTCGGTCAGGGCGTCAGCGTAGGCGATGCTGCTGAGCGTCCCGGTACCCAGGAACGCCATTGCGGTGATTGCACTGGACGCCTGCAGAAAGCTGCGACGATGGGGATGATCGAGGAGCTGGCCGGGTTTGTTTTGCGCAGACATGAAAAGATCTCCTTGTATCGACATTCGAAGGGCGATACTAGCGGCCCCGCTGACCGTCTGCAAATGGCCGGTTTCAGTCGATCGAGGTCAAGGACGCTCTGACACTGTCTGCCAGATCAAGTGCGGGTTACTACAGTTTATGCGACAACTATGTTGACAACGCCCGTGTAGGCGAAAACCTTGTTACGATGCGCGACAAAAGCATGGCGTCATCCTCGAAAACCTTCCGCATATTTGTGAGCTCAACCTTCGCGGACCTTGCGGAGGAGCGAAATGCCTTGCAGAGCAGCGTATTTCCGCGCCTGAGGGCGCTCTGCGAGCAGAGCGGCGCGCGCTTTTCTCCCGTTGATCTGCGCTGGGGCGTGAGCACAGAGGCCGGCGAAGACCAGCGGACCATGTTCATTTGTCTGCAAGAAATCCGGCGCTGCCAGCAAACAACGCCTCGCCCGAATTTCATTGTTTTGCTGGCAGAGCGGTATGGCTGGCAGCCGTTGCCTGCGGAGATCCCAGTGGCGGATTTCGAACGACTGCAGACGACGCCGGCGCTGCAGAAGAGCGTCGGTGTGTTCGGACGCTTGTATCCCGCGATCGATCTCAATGCCGTGCCTAACGTCTATTGCCTGCGGCCTCGGACGGTCGACATCGCCGAGTGGGAGACGCTGGAGCGCGAGTTATTGCAGGCGCTTCACAGTGCATGCTTGGAGCTCGGATGGTCCTTCAACGAACAGGCCCGGTATGGCGGTTCGGCGACCGAGCAGGAAATCGTGACGGGATTGTTTCGCGAGGACACTCTTAACGTGGCAAGTGAGCACGTCCACGCTTTTCTCATCAACAATCAGGATGAAGAGCCGCACGCTCCAACTGCAGCCCGGCTGCACGATTTGAAGCGACGCTTGCGCGCCGCGCTCCGTGAGAATGTTCACGAGTACGAGATCGGCGCAAAGTATGAATCGCGATCCTCGCATACCGAAAAACTCTCCGAGGACGTTTACACCGCTCTCGAGCACACGATTGGCGAAGAACTCGATCGGCTCGCTCAGCGCGATCCGCTCGACCGTGAAATCGAAGCACACGACAATTTCGCGGCCGAGCGGGATAAGATCTTCATCGGGCGCTCAGCGGTACTCCGCCAGATCGAGAACTATGTTGCAAGTGATCAAGCCCACGTCTTCGCGTTGCTCGGCCCTTCGGGCTCAGGAAAATCCTCAGCCCTCGCGCACGCGTTGGCCGTTGCGCGGCGTGAGCGCCCGAACGCGGTGGTCGTTGCCCGGTTTATCGGCACCACCGCGGAATCATCGACCGGAGTGACGCTCCTGAACAGCCTGTCGCGTGAGATTGCGCGCATCTATGGCGGGACCGTGCCCCCCGCCTATGCTGAGTATCCAATGATGGCAGCGGTCTTTCGCGATAACTTGAAACTGGCGCTTACGGAGCGGCCGCTGATTCTCTTTCTGGATGCGCTCGATCAGCTTCCCGCCTCCGACGCCGCGCGCAACTTGAGTTGGCTCTCGCTTGACGCACTCCCACCGAACGTGCGACTGCTCGTTTCGGCGAGCTCCGATTCGCCCGGCCCGGCCGGCGTGCTCCAGCAAAAGATCCCTCCGGAACGTCGTGCTCGACTCGATCCCATGCCTGCGGAAGAAGCCGGTGCGCTGCTCAATCTCTGGCTGAAAGATGCGGGACGCGACTTGCAGCGGGAGCAACGCGAGCTGCTGATGACAGCCTTTCGTGCCTCCGGGCTCCCGCTCTATTTGCGCTTCGCCTTCGAGCAAGCTCGGCTGTGGCATTCCTTCGACCGGCCCGAAACGATTGACTCGGACATCCATTCGATTATTTGCCAGACTCTCGCAGGCCTGGCCGATCCCGCAAATCACGGCCACATGCTCGTGGAAAGAAGCCTTGGGTACTTGACCGCTGCCAAGGAGGGCCTCACCGAAGATGAGATGCTCGATTTGCTCTCGGCCGACGGCGTTGTGATGCAGGATTTTAGAAACCGCTTTCCGAATTCGCCGAAGGCGGATTACCTGCCATTGGTCATCTGGTCGCGCCTGTACTACGACCTCCGTGCGTATCTGACCGAACGCGGCGGGATGGCGACAGCAGTCCTGACCTATTTTCACCGCCAGATGCGCGAGGTGGCGACGTCCCAATACCTCGATACGACTTCCGAACGCGAGCGGCATCAGGCTCTGGCTCTCTATTTCCAGTCGAAACCGAATTCATTCGGCAGAGGTGTATACCACACGCGAAAGCTTTCGGAGCTACCTTATCAGTTGAGAAAGTCGGCAATGTGGGAAGAACTGGAATCCACGCTGTGTGATCTGTCCTTCATCGAAGCCAAGTGCGCTGCCGGTTTGATTTACGATCTCCTGGCCGATTACGACGCGGCGATTCTTACAGCAGGGTTGCCCGACGAAAAGAAGCAGCGGATTTCCTCCTTTGGCCGATTTGTGCGGGCACAGGCGCGGCTTCTGTCCACGCATCCCCACCTCACCTTTCAGCAGGCACTCAACCAGCCGGACGTCACGGCCCCGGCCCGGTCTGCATCACTATTGGCGTCTGCGGAAAGACGCCCGCGATTCCGGTGGATCAACAAACCGCAACGAACGTCGGCCTGCATCCTCACACTTTACGGTCACACGAGTTATGTGAACGCCTGTGATGTATCGCCGGACGGCACAAGGATCGCCTCCGCGTCATCGGACGAGGAAATCAAAATCTGGAATGCCGGCACCGGTCGAGAAGAACTCACGCTGCGCGGCCGCCCGATCTCGGCGGAGTCTTGCGCCTTTTCGCCCGATGGCGCGCGCATCGTCTCTTCCACACGCGATGGACAGGTCCTGATGTGGGATGCGATGACGGGCGGCGAATTGTGGTTCGTCAAGGTTCACGAACGGCCGGTGCCCTCTTGCCGGTTTTCGGCGGACGGAAAGCGCATCGTGACGGCTTCATGGGATGGAAAGCTAAAGGTACTGGATGGCGCGACGGGAGCCGAAGTTCTTTCGCTCGCCGGGCACGGTGGGGACGCCTGCTGGGCGGAGTTTTCACTCGATGGCAGCCGGATCATCTCAGTCGGCGGTGATGGGAAGCTCAAGTCGTGGGACTCGGCCACTGGCCACGAAGTCCTGTCTGCGCCCGCTCACCAGCTCGAAATCATGACCTGTCGTTTTTCGCGGGACGGCACGTCGATATTTACGGCTTCGCAGGACACATTGGTCAAGCGTTGGGATGCCGCTACCTTCGAGTTGCAAAACACCTACGAAGGTCACGAGGAGGGCGTTTGGGCGGCTGCGGTATCAGCGGACGGCACGCGGCTCGTGACGGCGGGGCGGGACGGAAGTATCAAGCTCTGGGACGTCGAGAGCGGCGCGGAGCTTGGCACGATGCGGGAGCACACCAACGAAGTCTGGGGGCTGGCGTTCTTCGCAAACGGAAGCCGGTTCGTCTCCGCCGCGTGGGACGGCACCGTCAAGGTCTGGGATTTGAAAACAGCCGAGGAGGGTTCCGCCACACAGCAGAAGCCGCTTGAGCCGTCCACCGAACGCGATCGCTACTGGGGATACATGATCGCCTGCTCGTGCTCGCCGGACGGCGCAACCGTCGCCGCCGGATCGTCGGATGGCACCTTGAGACTTTGGGACGCAGCAAGCGGCCTGGGCATCGGAGTCTTTCCGATCCATCGCGATTTCATCTTTGCCTGCTCGTTTTCACCGGACAGCCGTTGGATTGTCTCCGGCGCATGGGACGGCGCACTCAAAATTTTCGATGTCCGGGAGCGGCGCGAAGTCGCCGCAGCGTCGCTGCCTGCAACGATCGTGTTCTGCACGTTCATTGAGAACGGTCGCGCCGTCGCGGCCTGCTGCGGCAAGGAAATTCAGGTATGGGATGTCGTTAATAGCGACCTGCGGCAGCGCGTAACGTGGACGACGGATGAGCCCTTTTCCAGTTGTGCCGTCGTGTCGGATGGCGCTCAGATCATTGCCGGTATGGAGAGTGGACGTTTCCTGATCTGGGACGTTGCCACACAGCAGACTGTTGGTGAACTTCCAGGACACCCCAGCCTCATCATGTTCACCGCCTCCCGGGATGGACGCTTTCTCGCCGCCACTTCGGAACACGGTATGGTCTGGGTTTGGGACATTTCAGCACGTGTGGAACTCATGACCCTTCATGGCCATCGCGAACGCGTCGTCTCCTGCAATTTTTCGCCCGACAGCAAGGAGTTGGTTACGGGTTCATGGGACCGCACGGCGCGGATTTGGGATCTCGAAGCTTCGGATGGGCCGATCGTTCTCGAAGGCCACACAGATCAGCTGCAGGATTGCTGCTTCACGCCGGACGGGACCCGCATCGTTACGGCTGCCGTCGATGGAACCGTCAGACTCTGGGATGCGCGATCAGGAACAGCACTAGGCGAGTTTCTTTGGCCTGCCGATGTTGCTTCGGTCTGCGTGTTCTCGCCGGACGGGGAACACGTGGCAACTGCGTCCTCTCGCCATGCGATCGGGATCTGGAGCGGCAATACAGGTCAATTGGTCCGGGTTCTGTCGGGACATGAGGAAGCCGTCCAAGCATGCGCGTTTTCTTCTGACGGCAAGCTCGTTTCAGCTTCGGCGGACGGAACCTTGCGTCTATGGGATGCTTCACGCGGAGGACCAGGATCGATCATCGGAAGACACCATGCGCCAGTGAGCGCATGCGCATTCTCGTCCGACGGACGCTGGATCGCCTCTGCAGCGCAGGATCGGCGGTTAAAGCTGTGGGATCTTGAAACGAGAACCGAATTCGCCACTTTCGAGGGACACGACGACTGGGTTCGCATGCTGCTGATCGTCGCAGGGGACAAACGCATCGCGTCGTGCTCGCTCGACAAGACGGCTCGGATTTGGGATAGCAGCAACGGACAATTGCTCCGGTTGCTCCGCGGCCATAAAACCGCGATCAGCGCCGCGGCTGCGTCCCTCGACGGATCGCGCCTCGTGACGGGAAGTGAGGACGGAAACCTGTTTGTCTGGGATATCGAGAACGGCCGGCAAGAGTTGACCCTGTCGGGGCACAAGGGCGCCATTCGGGCTTGCGCCTTTGCCGGCTCAATCGTATCGGCTTCTCGCGACGGCACGCTGCGGTTGTGGGACCCTGCTACCGGTGCACTTCGAGCTGAGCTTCAGGAACACACTGGTCCGGTACAGGCGTGCGCTGTCTCTCCGGATCTTCGTTATGTTGTGTCGGCCTCGGAAGATCGGTTCGTCATGATTTGGGATCTCGTCTCGGGAAAGCGCCTCGCCGAGTATTGGGCGGGCAACCCTGTACTCAGCGTCAGTTGGCACCCGGAGAGCCGGCGAGTCGCGGTGGGCGATGCGATGGGGATGCTCCATCTGCTGGAATTCGAGTGAATTGAGTCGTAGTCGTGCGGGCTTTAGCCCGCGTTTGGACTTGCACGAATGGGCATTCTAGCGGTCCTGAACGCGGGCTGAAGCCGCACGACTTTGTTCCGGCCAGGGAGGGTTGCGAACGTCCGCTTCCCCAGGGCGCGACAGACAGGAACGGGTCGAGGGCTGCCCTCGGCCAATTCCTGCCGTTCAGGCCCGAGGCGAAATTTTCCGGATAGCGGCCGTTCGAGCGCGCCAGACAGGTGTGGCGAAAGGCTGTCTTCGGCGCATGGAAACATAGGCTGAGGCCTCAAACGGCCACAACCGGAACTTCGACGCTGTACCTCAAACCGTACTTGTCATACCCGCCACGGCGATGTGTTGAGGGCATGGACAAGGGGATCGAAGAGCAAAATCCTCGGGGCTAGCGCTGCTTCACAGCGAAGTTCGGATCGGAGGCCGGCAGCGCTCCCAGACTTCTCGCGGTGTCACTTCAGCCCCGCCTTACGCAGTGCCGATATGTTTCGTTCTAGGTCGGCCTGGTTTTTGTAAGGCAGCCTGTCTCGCAACAACTCCAAGGAGTCCCCTGGGTTGATCCGCAGGCTTTCGGCCACTTGTGCCCGTGCCTCCTTCTCCCGTCCCAGCTCCATGTATACGACGGCGAGTTGTTCGTGCGCTGGCAGATAGTCCGGATTCCGGCTCAATACCTCCTTGTAAGCTGCGAGCGCCTGGTCGTATCGACGCAGCAAAAAGTAGCTCTGCGCCAGGAACAACGCCACGTAGACCGGATAGTTGGGGTCGAGCCGCATGGCCCTCCTGTGGAACTCGATCGCCTCCTCCGGCCTTTCAGAGAAATTCAACGCCCCCCCGAGCAACGTGTATGCGTCGGAATTGCTCGGATCCAAGGACACGCCTTTCTCCAGTTCCGCTATGGCGAGATCGTGCTGTTTTTTCCAGAGCAAATTCCACCCCAACGCGACGTGTGCATCCGACGACGAGTCATCCAGGGCAACGGCTTTCTTGGCGGCTTCGAGAGCTCGATCCAGTCCACCCGGATCCTGCGTCCACTGGTACACCCACTCAAAAAAGTAAGTCCATGACAAGTTGGCATAGGCTCTCGCGTAGTTCGAATCCAGTGCGATCGCCTTCTGGAACATCTGACGTGCCATCGCATTGGATTCCTTCCGTTCCTCATTCAGTACGGGAATGCCGCGCAGCACCAGATCATAGGCCTCAATGCTGTTGGTCTCCGGCCTCTCCGCCCGGGAATGCTCTCCCGCCGTTAGCTTCGGCGCCAGAGCTGCCACGATCTTTTGTGTGATGCCGTCCTGGAGCGCGAAGACGTCCTTGAGATCTCCGTCGTAGTGCTCGGCCCATAGGTGGTACCCGGTTGTGGCGTCGATGAGCTGCGCAGTGATCCGCACCTGCTTGTCCGCCTTGCGAACGCTGCCTTCCAGGACATAGCGCACCCCCAACTCCCGGCTCACCTGCTCGGGCTTCACCGCGCGCCCCTTGTAGGTAAACACGGAGTTGCGCGCGATGACGAACAATCCGGAGCGCTTCGACAGGCTGGTGATGATGTCCTCGGTCATGCCGTCGCTGAAGTACTCCTGTTTCGGGTCCTCGCTCATGTTGACGAAGGGCAGCACCGCAATGGAAGGCTTGTCGGGCAGTGGCAGCGCGGCGGTCGACCCCGCGGTTGCCTTTGCCGACAGACTCGCGTGGCGGTATGCATAGATCCCCGATCCTGCCATCAACACGACGACAGCAGCCGCAACGCCGATCAGAGCACGCTTGAAGATCGCTCGCTTGCGTCTTGGTCGGGCAGATGCTGAGACCGACGTACCTTCAGCGACCACGCGGTACGCCCTGACCAGCTCGGCGATGTTCTTCACCTCCTGCTCGCCCACGAAGTCGAAGCCAAGCTGGAGGCGGTTCTTCACCTGATCGAAGACCGAACCGGAAACGGTGACCCCGCCCGGTTCCCCGATGCTCTCCAGGCGGGCCGCGACGTTCACACCGTCGCCGTATACGGTGCCGTCTGGTCGTTCGATGACTTCGCCAAGATTGACACCGATGCGAAAGCGCATACGGCGCGTCTCGGGTAGAGCCTCGTTTCGCTCTGCCAGAACGGCCTGGATCTCAAACGCCGTGCGCACGGCCTCTGTGGCGGCCTCGAATACGGCGAGTACGCTGTCGCCCGCCATGTCCACGACGCGGCCGTAGTGAGCTTGGATCTTTTCGCGGAAGACGGCGCGATACGCTTCGAGCGTGCGCACGGTGGCCTCGTCGTCGTCCTGCATCAGGCGTGAGTACCCCGCGACATCGGCGGCGAGAATCGCCTCGAGCTTTCGAGTGCCTTCGGGGTCGGCCATAACTGCGCCTGTCCGTGACCGTCAGGAGGGAGCCGTCAATCTAGCACGTCGATCCTGAAGGCGCTGGCGGGAAGCGATCGAGGCTGTGCCAAAGGACTGGGTCACACGTAGTCTACACACACATTTCGAGCGTCCACTTTTCTGACTTTGGATGTCCGCTTCCGGGAAACGCGACCTTCCGGACTGGGTCGCATCCGGTCATTCAGGGCACCGAAACGAGCTGAATAGCGACCTGATCGTGAAGCTATAGACAAGCTCGCGCGACGTTTTGGTTGTCCCAAGCGCTCCTGGTTCGACACGTTCACCGCCGACAACTGGTTCGACGGGATCGCTGGGGCTGTTCAGGCTCGGTTCGGCTGCCGGGCCCGCGCGGGGGTCCGAGCGCCCGCAACATTTCGAACCGCCAAGCAACAGCCCGACAGCCGAACCTTCGCGTTGACCCATCCCCACCGAGGAACATGCTGCAGGCGTCGCCCGCAGCAGGGTCCGGGGGGGACGGGTACGACTCAATCGTCGTCGTCTTCGTCGTGGTCCTTTGGGTGCTCCATGCCACGTATCACGTCGATGCGGCCGTAGAGGCCATGCGCTTCGTCGCCAGGGCCAGCGGCAAAGAACAGCGTGTTTACCGGCTGGGAAACGAAGCCGTTCCCGAATCCGATGCCCCACAGCCCTTCGATCTGCACCGGTTTGCCGTCGGGGCCCCGCAGCCGGCCGACGAACTCGCCGCTCGCCAGGTCGTAGGCGTTGATGCGCCCGTCGCCGAAATTGCCCACCAGGAGGCGGCCGCTGAACTTGCCGAATCCGGCGGGTGCAATGGCCATGCCCCAGGGCGAGTTGAGCTTGCCGCGCGTGACCACACGCCGGATAAGATTGCCCTTCGGATCGAATACGTTCACGAACCCGTTACCCTTCCCCGCCACGTCATCGTGTCTTTCTGCGTTCTGTTTGGCGTACGTTACGTATATGTTCCCGTTGAGGTTTCTGATGCCAAAGGGCGCGAAACCTGCCGGGAGGTGTGGATCCTTGAAGGACCCCGGTAGACTCACCGGCTTGAAACCGCCGTCGAACACGTCGATCTTGTTGTTGTGAAAGTCGGTGGCGTACAGCAGGCTGCGCATGCCATCCGCGCCCAGGGCGAGCCCCTTGTACACAGCCCCGGATGTCGGGTCTACCTGCCTGAACGCGTGCTGCTGGCCCGGCAGTGCGGGGTCCACACCGGGCGCCCAGGCCGAAATGGAGCCGTCTTCACTCGCAAAGATGAACAGGGCCGGTGCCGAGACGCCGTTGTTGGAGATGACGAACTCCTTGGTCCCGTTGAAGACGATCCCGGTCGGATTGGCGCTGTCCTTGTTGTTCGTTGCGGTGGGGATATGCACGACCAGCGAGAGTGCTACGCCGTTTCCGTCGTACAAGGTGGAAACGCCAGTCCCGTTGTCGGCCACCCAGTCCACCCCCGTCGGATTGAACGCGATGCCCCATGCGTTCACCAGGTTCGG
>JBGPPC010000033.1:0-20930 GCA_041488355.1 Gammaproteobacteria bacterium | reverse complement strand
TTCCCGTGGAGCAGCAGCAGCGCCGGCATCTGAGGCTTGCGTGCAGAAGGCTGGAACAGATATCCACCGAGCATGACGCCGACGCCGGAAACGGCGACGTTAGCGGCGCCAGCCAGGTCCGGTAGCGGCTCGGGATCGGCCTGCGCCGTGACCGCTACAGCAAACCCGAACGCCAGCAACGCCCTGTACAAGACCGGCGAGCGCCCCGCCCGCAAACTGCTACTCGTGATCAACCTTGAGCGCTTCCAGGACGCGGGATACGAGGTTGTATCCGGCAATGGTGGCGGTCAGTTCGACTATCGTGCGCGCGTCGAGGTGCTGCGCCATCGCTTCGAACACTGCGTCCGGAACCTGGATATCGCGGGTCATGGACTCGGCGTAGTCGAGCACTGCGCGCTGGCCCGCATCGAATACGGACGACTGGCGCCAGCGCGGCAGCTCGTCGATCTGGGCCTGCGTAAGCCCGGCCGCGAGTGCAATAGGCGCATGGTGGCGGTATTCGTAGTCCGCGCCGTTGAGCACGGCGACGGCCATGATCACCAGCTCACGGTATTGGGCCGGCAGCTCGCATTGCTGACGGATGACCGTGAACAAGTGCAACCACGCCTCGGCCACCTTCGGGCTGTTCAGCAGCACCCGGTACAGATTCAAAACCTTGCCGCCGCGCTCCGCGCGAATGCGGTCAGCGACGGGCTTGAGCTCTGGGTCAGTGTGATCGTCTACGTAGGGGACTCGGGCCATTTTGAAATCCGTGATTCGTGACTCGTGATTCGTGATTCGTGACTGGTGGTTGATCGTGGGCTGTGAGCGAATCACGAGTTACGAGTCACGGCTTTTTCAGTCGTTATGCAATCGCGCGCTGAACCCAGCGCGCGCCAGGGCTTCGATGATCTGCTGCACGTGCTCGTGACCGCGCGTCTCGAGCACGAAGTCGACTTCCGCCGTGCGCACCGGCACATGCGTAAACGCGCGCTGGTGGTGCACCTCCTCGATGTTGGCGTTGGCCTCGGCCAGGCATGCCGTCACCTGAGCCAGCGATCCGGGCAGATCGCGCAGTTCCACCTGCAGCCGCGTCAATCTTCCCGAGCGCACCATGCCGCGCTCGATGATGTCCGACAACATGAGCGGATCGATGTTCCCGCCGCACAGCACAAGGCCGATTTTGCGGCCAGCGAAGCGCTGGCGATAGCGCAGCAGGCAAGCCAGACCTGCGGCGCCGGCGCCCTCGACCACGGTCTTCTCTATCTCCAGGAGCAGCACGATAGCCTGCTCGATGTCACCCTCGTCCACGAGCAACACTTCGCTGACCAGCTCGCGCACCACCGGAAGTGTGAGCTTCCCCGGTTCCTTCACAGCGATCCCATCGGCGATGGTCGTGCTTCCAAACTGCGGTTCGACGCCTCTGAGCGCGCAGTACATGGACGGGAAGCGCTCGGTTTCCACGCCTACGATCTCGATGTCCGGCTTGAGAGCCTTGGCTGCAACTGCCATTCCGGAAATCAATCCACCGCCGCCGATGGGAACGATCAGTAGCTCAAGCTCGGGGTGCGCGGCGAGCATCTCCAACGCGATCGTGCCTTGCCCGGCCATGACTTTTTCGTCGTCGTATGGATGCACCATGGTCAGTCCCCGCCGCCCGGCGAGTCCGACCGCGTGCGCCTTGGCGTCGTCGAACAGCGCGCCTTCGAGCACCACCTCGGCGCCGAATGCGCGCGTTTGCTCCACCTTCACCGCAGGGGTGTAGCGCGGCATGACGATCACTGCCGGGATGCCGAGGCGTTTGGCATGGTAGGCAACGCCCTGCGCATGATTTCCTGCCGATGCCGCGATGACGCCGCGGGCTCGCTGATCGGGAGAGAGCGACAGCAGCTTGACCAGCGCCCCACGCTCCTTGAACGATGCGGTGAACTGATGGTTCTCGAACTTTAGAAACACCTGCGCGCCGGTGATCTCCGAGAGCGTCTTGGAAAGGGTGCACGGTGTATCGGCGACGGCGCCCGCGATCGCAGCGGCAGCAGCGCGGACATCGTCGAGTGAGATAGGCATGGAGCGAAAAGCGGGGCGAAGAGCGCGTAGGTTACCAGAGCCACCGCGCTTGAGCGCGCGTAAGCGAGCCCCACAAAGCAAAAGGCCCGCTGAAGCGGGCCTTTGCACAGGTACTACGGGTTCAGGCGGGCTGAATGTTCGAAGCCTGCTTGCCCTTGGGACCGGTGGTCACCTCGAAGCTGACGCGCTGACCTTCCTTGAGCGTCTTGAAGCCATTCATCTTGATCGCCGAGAAGTGCGCGAACAGATCCTCGCCTTTCTCATCCGGGGTGATAAAGCCGAAACCCTTGGACTCATTGAACCACTTGACCGTACCAGTTGCCATTGCTGTTTCCTATCTAAAAATTGGATGTGTGGGCCTTGACCCGTGGCAGAGCCTCGATATATCCAGGCTCAGATGTTTGGGCTGCAAGACCGCGTACGGCATAACCGGCACAGACGAAAACTTGACCCGAAACATCGCGCGGATGATACGCCTTTTCCGGGAAGTCAACAGGGTTTTGTTGCCGGGGGCCGACGCCGTCCCCAACCCTCCGATATCCTGGCCCACCGCTACAATCCCTGCCACCAACCCGTCCCTGGAGACCGTCATAAATCGACTGCTGAACCGTCTGGCACACGTACAGCCGGGCGAGTGGGCTGCCGTATTGTGGTCCTTCGCCTACTTCTTCTGCCTGCTGTGCAGCTATTACGTGCTGCGCCCTGTGCGTGACGAAATGGGGATTCAGGCCGGAGTGGGCAACCTGCCGTGGCTGTTCACCGCCACGTTCTTCGCGATGCTCGCCGCAGCGCCGCTGTTCGGCTGGGTGTCCTCCCGCTTTCCGCGCCGCCAATTCCTGCCCTTCGTCTATCTCTTCTTCGTGGCCAATCTGCTGTTGTTTTATCTGTTGTTCAGGCAAAAAACAGCGCTGGAGGTCACGACCAAGGCGTTCTTCGTCTGGGTCAGCGTGTTCAACCTGTTCGTCGTGTCGGTGTTCTGGAGCTTCATGGCGGACCTCTACGATACGGGCCAAGCGCGCCGCCTGTACGGCTTCATCGCGGCAGGCGGAAGCCTGGGTGCGATCACCGGGCCTGCGCTGACCACTTTGTTGGCGTCGCCTCTGGGGCCGGTGAACCTGCTGTTGATCTCTGCCGGCTTCCTCATCGCCGCCGTCTATTGCATCCACCGGCTGGATGGTTGGGCGGCGGCATCAAGTCAGGCACTGGCGCGGGATACGCTGGTCGGCGGTGGGGTACTCGACGGGATCAAACTGGTGGCGCGCTCGCGTTATCTGCTGGGGATCTGCCTATACGTGGTGTTCTACAGCACGCTCTCGACTTTCCTGTACTTCCAACAGCAGACGATCGTGAAGGCGACTATCGCCTCTTCAGAGGAGCGCACGGCGCTGTTCGCGTCTCTGGATCTCGTCGTCAACTTCGGCACTTTCGTCTTGCAGCTGCTCCTGTTCAGCCGCTTCTTGCAGCGCTTCGGCCTGGCTGCCGGGTTGGTTCTGGTACCGCTGTTTTCGGTGGCGGGCTTCCTCGCGCTGGGTTTCGTGCCAACGCTCGCGGTGCTGATCGTGTTCGGCGTGCTGCGCCGCATGGGTGAGTTCACCATCTCCAAGCCAGCCCGCGAGACGCTGTTCAACGCGCTGTCCGCGGACGAGAAATACAAGGCGAAGAACTTCATGGACACCGCCGTCTACCGCGCCGGCGACATGGCCAGCGGATGGATCTTCACAGGGCTGCAGCAAGTCGGAATCGCGCTGGCTGGGATGTCCTTTCTGTCGGTTCCGCTGTCCGTGGTGTGGGCCGGGATCGGCTTGTGGCTGGCGCGGCGCCATGCGGCGATCATTGCGCACAGCGCGGAACCGACCGCGGCACGCGCCGTTCAAACCGTGCAGGAGACAACCAGATGATCGGGAGCACCGCGATGACATCACGCAGGACCTTGTTGAAGGGGATCGCCGGCGCCGGCGCATGGCTGGCCGCGGGCGGGTCCAATGCCCGCGAGCCTGTCGGTACCGGCCCTACCATCAAGCGCCCAATTCCCGTGAGTGGCGAGCAGATTCCCGTTATCGGTCTCGGCACTTATCAGGCCTTCGATGTCGGAAGCAGCACATCGGATCGAGTACCTCTCAAGGAGGTGCTGCAGGGCCTGGTGAACAACGGCGGCAGCATGGTGGACACCTCCCCCATGTACGGGCGGGCCGAGGAGGTCGTGGGCGATCTCGCCGCCGAGCTCGCGCTGCGCCCGTCGCTGTTCCTGGCTACCAAGGTGTGGACGAGCGGACGCGACGCGGGCATCCGTCAGATGGAGGAATCCTTCCGTTTGCTGAAAACCCAGACCATAGACCTGATGCAGATCCACAACCTGGTGGACTGGAACACGCACACGGCCACACTCAAGCAGTGGAAGGCGCAGGGGCGAGTGCGCTACGTCGGCATCACGCACTACCACGAGGGCGCATACGACGAGCTGGAGCGATTGATCAAGACCCGCCAATACGACTTCGTCCAGCTCAACTACAGCATCGCCGAGCGCGAAGCGGAGAACAGTGTCCTACCGCTGGCGCAAGAGACGGGTGTGGCCGTCATTGCCAACCGCCCCTTTGCGAAGGCCAGCTTGTTCTCGCGGGTGCGTGGAAAACAGGTACCCGAGTGGGCTCAAGACTTCGACTGCAACTCCTGGGCGCAGTTCTTCCTCAAGTACATCGTCTCCCATCCAGCTTTGACCTGCGCCATCCCCGCTACCAGCAACCCCAAACACATGGCGGACAATATGATGGCAGCCGTCGGGCGATTGCCCGATGCCGGGACGCGGCAGCGAATGGCAAAGTTCGTCGATGAGCTATAGGAATATCAGGCAGTCGCTCATGTGACCACAAGATACACCGACAAAAAAAGCCCGACCGCCGCAACCGAACCAGCGAGAAATGGCGTGAGCCATGGTAGCGGGAGCTTGGGGAGATCTTCCGTAGGCAGCGAGCGGACATACAACCGGTGGTTCTGTAGCGCACCCAGTATCGCCCCTGCGCCGAGGACTACCAGAGCGATCCCAAGGACGCTCGATGGCCAGTGACTATGATGCCCTCCGGCTGGAGAGACGCTCGAAGCAGACATGAGCGTCAGAAACAAACCGAACCTCGCAACCACGAAACCCAGGGCCATGACAGTGATTCCAGATCGCACCCAGGCTAGAAGAGTGCGCTCCGCGGCAAAATAGACGCGTGGGTCCGCCATCGTTAGCTGACCTGCCCTCGATCCGCAGCTGTCCAACCGAGTGCCGCTAACCGGCCACCGGCGCGCGGTGCGCGACGAGTACCAAGCAGCCGCGTTGCTTGGCGCTCCGGTTGCTGTTGGTCAGCCGGGTTGACTCCCTTGTTGGGTGGCTCTTTCACCGGATCACCTCGTCGGCGCGCAGCAGGATCGACTCCGGGATCGTGACGCCGAGAGCCTTGGCAGTCTTGAGGTTCACCACCAGCTCGAACTTGGTCGGCTGCTCAATGGGCAGATCGCCCGGCTTAGCGCCCTTCAGGATCTTATCAACGTACTCGGCCGATCGGCGGTATTGATCGCCGTAGTTCGCCCCATAGGACATCAGTCCGCCTTCGTCCGGGAAATGCCTCTGCTCGTACATACCGGGTAGCCTTGCCTTCGACGCCAGTTTAAGAAGCGTGCTTCGATGAATCCCAAACTTGGCAGCAGAGAGTACGTATAGAGCCTGTGCGTGCGCACGTCTGACAGCCAAGAATGCTTTATCGATCTCCTCGGGCGTCCGCACACTCACGAAACTCAGTTCGATCGACAGCGAGGGCGCCGCAGCCTTGAGGTCCTCGATCGCCTTCAGGTGCCACGGCGTAGCTGGATCCCACAGGACTGCGACCCGAACAACTTGCGGAAGAGTTTCCTTGAGCAATTGCAGCCGCTTGGCGCTGAGATCAACTACCATAGTTGAAAGCCCGGTGACGTTCCCGCCAGGATGCGCCAGGTTTGAGACCACGCCAGATCCTACTGGATCACCGATGACCGCCATGACGATGGGCATCGTGAACGTGGCGCGCTTGACCGCCTGGGCTCCGGGTGTACTGTCAACGACGATTACATCGGCTTTGTGCCGGATCAGATCGGCGGCCAATTCCGGTATCCGTGCGTAATCGCCGTTGGCGGATCGCCACTCGATCACGACGTCGCGTCCCTCGGTGTAGCCCGCGTCCCTTAACCCTTGCCGGAACGCTTGCGCTTCCTTGCTCTGGAGTGAAAACTCTACGAGGAGAACACCGATGAGTCGCGGCGATACCAACTGCTGCGGATCGGCGGCGTTGGCTAGCCCGAACGACCCGAAGCAAAGGGCCAGCGACATGACGCCCAGGAGAAGACGACGTCGAGTCAAGGTATCACCTCGTCGGCAGGCAGACGTTCGCAGGCAAGCATACCAGCCCAAGAGCTCGCGGGTGAACGCGCGCCGAGCGATTTGTCGAGTCATCGGATCATCTCGGCCATGTCGTCATGAGGCAGGCCCTCGGCTCCCTCATGCTTGACGCTCAACTATAGTTCGGCGTCATTTCGGAAGGGGGGCGCGCGTGAACGAAGGCTCTGGAGCGTATTGGACGAGCGCACTCAGCCGTGCGACTGCATGCCGTAGTATTCCTCGGTCCTGTCGCCCTCGTCACGGGCCCGCTCCTAGATCAATCCCCGCGCACTGAGGTTGCGCATCAACTCGCTTAGGCCGAAAGTCCACGGAGCGATTCTGTCGCAGTAGTTGATACGATTGGACAGGGCGCCGAGCGTCGGCGAGCGGACGGTGACTACATCACCGAGCTTGTGGGTGAAGCCGTGCCCAGGCTCGTCGCGGTCCTGGACCGGCGCGAACGCCGTGCCCATGAACAGCGCCAGCCCGTCGGGATACTGATGATTGCGGTTGAGCGTCTGCGCGGCGAGGTCGAGCGGATCGCGGCTGATCTGCGTGAGGTCGTACTTTCCTTCGAGCCTGAACCCATCGGTGCCGCTGACCTCCACTTTAATCTGCGTCTTGCGCACGTCGTTCACGCTGTAGCGCTGGTCGAGCAGCCGAATGAATGGCCCGAGCGCGCAGCTCGCGTTGTTGTCCTTGGCGCGACCCAGGAGGAGCGCGCTGCGCCCTTCGAAGTCGCGCAGGTTGACGTCATTCCCCAGCATGGTGCCCACCAGCTTCCCGGCATGATTGATGACGAGAACCAGCTCGGGTTCCGGGTTGTTCCACGATGACGACGTCAGAATTCCGATCTCCGCTCCTGTACCCACTGCCGACAGCGGCTGGGCTTTGGTGAAGACCTCGGCGTCCGGGCCGATACCCACCTCGAGGTATTGAGACCACATGCCACGTCGGACCAGAGAATCCTTCAGGCGAGCGGCCTCGGGAGATCCGGGCTTGATGGCGCGTAGCTCGCCGCCCATTTCTTCGCCCAGGCTGGTGCGGATCGATTCGGCCGCGGCCGGGTCACCTTTGGCCTGCTCCTCGATCACGCGCTCGACCATGCTGGCGATGAACGTGACCCCGCAGGCGCGCACCGCCTGGAGATCCACCGGCGATAGAAAATGGGGCCGGTTCGGGTCGCGTCGATCTGCAGCGGAGTTAGCGAGCATATCGGCGACCTTGCCAATCGGTGTCGCACGTCCGCTCTTCACCGCCGCTGTCGCGATCGCAACTGGGTCCTCACTGTTTGTCAGGTCAGCGCAGGTCGGCGCGACCTGCGACAAGTCGAACGCGTTGCCATCGCGAATAAGCACGGGGCTCGGCCCGGCGAGAGGGCCAGGCACCCAGGCTCGCCCGATCAACGTGGCGCGTTCGTGATCGTCGGGGAGCGCGGTGCGCTCTTCCAGCGCGAGAGCTGGTGCAGCACTCATTGCTGAACTCCGCAGACGCGGAGGCGGAATCGGGCAATGGACATTGGGTCTCCTCCCTGTTCCTGCCGAATGTTGCTTGTGTTTTGTTGTGCGAAGCTGGCAAATTATACATGCCCCCACTGGTATGCAATGATGTGGCCGTTTCGATCCATTCGTAGCGGATGATTGTTGGAACCTGCCGAGCAAGCTCTGATCAAATTCCGTTCACACTGTCTCCGTTCATGGTTCGACAAGCTCACCACGAACGGAGAAGTTCAGCGGAGCTGCCCCGATCCATATGCCGGCCATGTTTGACCATCGCGTGATCTTTCTCGATCTGGAGACGACTGGAGCAAGCGCTGATCGCGATCGCATCACGGAAATCGGACTGCTCGAAGTGGTCGATGGTGAGTTGGTAGGCGAATGGTCGACGTTGGTCGATCCCGGCTGCGCGATTCCGCCCATCATCACCTCCCTGACCGGCATCACCGACGAGATGGTGGAAGACGCGCCGAGCTTCGACGAGATCAGCGCCGGACTGTTGGAGCGGCTCGAAGGTCGCCTGCTGGTGGCGCACAACGCGCGCTTCGACTATGGCTTCCTGCGCGCGGAATTCCGTCGCCTGGGTATTCGCTTTCGCTCCCGGGTGTTGTGCACAGTGCGTCTGTCTCGTGCGTTATTCCCCGAGCATCGCCACCACAACCTGGACTCCGTCATGGAGCGCTTCGGGCTTTCCTGTGCTGCCCGGCACCGTGCGTTGGGCGATGCGCAGGTCGTGTGGGCATTCGCTCGGGAGCTCGAGCGCGCTGTTGAACCTGAGCGCTTGGCCAAGAGCGTAGCTGCGCTTACCCAGCTTCCCTCGCTGCCGGCGGGGGTTGACGCAGAGCGCTTCGAGGATCTGCCGGACGCTCCCGGCGTGTACGTGCTCTACGCAGCGGACGGGACGCCGCTGTATGCAGGCAAGAGTACGAACCTGCGGTCGCGCGTGCTCGCGTACTTCGACAGGGACGGGCGCCTCGATCAAGCGCAGCGGCTGGCGCTGCAGACCGCATCGCTCGAATGGGTCGAGACCGGCGGCGAGGTCGGTGCAGCGCTAAGGGAGATCGCGTTGCTGCGGCGGCTTACGCCGGTTTTCAACCGGCGGCGCGAGTCGTCGCAAGCATGGTCGCTGCGTTGGAGCCCAGGGGGCATCGTCGAGCCGGTCGAGGTCGAAGACGAAACCGGCAACGCGTCCGACTCGATCTACGGGGTGTTCCGAAGCCGGGCCGATGCCTTCGCAGCGCTGCGCGGTGTGGCGCATGCGCAGCAGCTTTGCCGCATCCTGCTCGGGTTGGAGTCAGGACCCGGACCCTGCTCGGCCCATGCGCAGGGCGTTTGCCGCGGCGCGTGCGCAGGCCGCGAAACGCCTGGGCAGCACATGATCCGCCTGGCCGGCGCACTGGCGCGGCTGCGGCTCGCCCCGTGGCCTTTCGCTGGGCGAATCGCGCTGCGCGAGGCCGACGCGTATCGCGGAGTGAGCGAGATCCACGTGCTCGAGCAGTGGCGTTACCTCGGCTCGGCGCGCACGGAGACGGAGCTCGCCGAACTGCTCGAGCAGCGCGAGCTTCCGCCCTTCGACATCGATCATTACCGGCTGCTGACGCGGCATCTCACGCGAGGCCGGCACACGCTGCCTCTGGTGGACTTGGCGAAGCAGCCGGTCTGGTGATGTGCGCAGGCGCATGTCCCCCGCACTCGGGTGGGATGCCAGTTGCTTAAGGCGATTGAGGCGGGAAGACCGGCTCGCGCTACAATCCGCACCCAGATCGCACCTGCCCTCGATCCTGACCACTGCGCGGCATCGGTTAAATCGGGACTGAGAAGCAGCAAAGCGCGTGAGAGTTTACCCGGAGCGCAGGCATGGCCAAACCCGAACACCGCACGCCGATTCCGAAAGCGCCGTTCTGGCTGACTGCGGGCGGGCTGGTTCCCTTTGTGGTGATCGCCGGCGCGATGTGGGCGCTCCCGTCCGAATTCACGCAACCGCTGGTGGCCTGGCTCACCGCCTATGCCGCGGTGATGCTCAGCTTCGCTGGTGGCCTGCACTGGGGCCTGTCGATGCTCCACCCGGAAATGACCGAGCAGGATCAAAGCGTGTTCATGGCCTGGAGCGCGGTCCCGGCGGTGGTGGGTTGGATCTCGCTGCTGATGCTCCCGAAGACGGCTCTTCTTTTACTGACGGCCACCTTCGTCATCCAATACGCGGCCGACCGCCAGCTGGCGCACCGATTCCGGGTGCCGTCATGGCATCTGCGTCTGCGCGCCGGCCTCACCGCGGTGGCGGTTTTGTGCCTGGTGCTGGCGCTCATCCACCTGGCCCGGACCTGAACCCCTTAGCGGTGCTCACCGCAAACGAGCGAGGTCGGGCGAAAGAGTTCAACTCACGCGGGTGAGAAATTTGAGCAAAGCGGCGTTGAACGCCGCCGGCTGCTCGAGATTGGACAGATGCGAGGCGTCGGGGATAACCACCAGCTCGGAGCCCGGTATGGCTTTGTGAATCGCTTCCGACATCGCAACTGGTGTGCCCACATCCTTGTCGCCAACGATGATCTGGACCGGACACTTGATCGCAGAGAGCCGGTCGGTCAGGTTGATCTTTGGAATGGCATGGCAGCAACCCGCGTACCCCTGCGCCGGCGTGCTACGGATCAGGCTCGCTACGCGTTCGACGACGCTGTTGCGCTTTGCGAGATAGGGCTCCGTAAACCAGCGCTTCAGAGTGGGTTCGACCAAAGGCGCCATGCCCTGCTCGGTCGCCGTCTTGATCCGCTCCTCCCATACCGGCTGCGCCTCGGGCGGTACGCGGCTCGAGGTGTCGCACAGCACCAGGCTCTTGAAGACGCCCGGATGCTTGAGAGCGTAGGTCATGCCGATCATCCCGCCCATCGACAACCCGACGAAGTGGGGGGACGTGATCCCGAGCGCGCCGAACAGGGCGCGCAGATCCTCCGCGAGCAGGTCAAGCGTGTACGCACCCGCCGGGGCGTCGGAGGCCCCGTGGCCACGGGTGTCGAAGCGTAGTACCTTGTATCGGCTCTTGAGCACTTCGGCCTGCTCGTCCCACATGGAGACGGCACAGGCCAAGGAATGGCTCATCACCACCCAGGGCCCGGTGCCCTCGATCTGATAGTTGATTCGAATCCCGTTGGCTTTGATCTGCATAAGCTTCCTCCTCGATAACATCGAAATAGTATAACGAACGGGGATGACACTTGACCTGCGCGGACCTTCGCCCCATTCTGCGTTTTTGCCGCCTTGGCCGGGCCGTCACGCGTAGCGGCCGCACAGCAGCGGGGGAACAGGGATGAGACTGGTTCAGTTTGTCGATCGCGACGATACGCGCAAAGTGGCTGTGGTGTCCGACGACGGCGCCACGCTGCGCGTGCTGCGACAGGCGCAGCGGGTCTACGACTTGGCGCTTGAAGCGGGCCGGCGCAAGCTCGCCCTGGCGTCCCTGGTGCAAGACCGCTTGGGTACGGAGGCCGTGAACTACGACGAAGTGGTCTCGCAGCGCCGTTTACTGCCACCGCTGGACCACCCCGATCCCGCGCGGGCGCTTATCACAGGCACCGGGCTGTCTCATCTCGGCAGCGCCGCGGCGCGCGACTCGATGCACGTCAAGCTCAAACAGGACGAGAGCCAGCTCACCGATTCCATGAAGATGTTCAAGTGGGGCATGGAAGGCGGCAAGCCGAAACATGCGAGCATTGGAGTTCAGCCCGAGTGGTTCTACAAAGGCGACGGCGATTGCGTCGTTGCACCCGAGCAGGCGCTGGAGCTCCCAGCGTACGCGCTGGACGGAGGTGAAGAGGTCGAGGTAGTGGGCTGCTACGTGATCGGCGACAACGGCGAGCCGCTGCGCGTGGGCTTCGCACTCGGCAACGAGTACGCCGACCACGTGATGGAACGCCAGAATTACCTCTATCTCGCACACTCCAAGCTACGCCAGTGTTCCTACGGGCCGGAGCTGCTGCTGGGAGAGTTGCCTGCCAGCGTGACCGGTGAAGCCCGGTTGCTGCGCAAGGGGCAAGTCGTCTGGAGCGACAGTTGGCTGTCGGGCGAGGAAAACATGGCTCACTCCATCGCCAACCTAGAGCACCATCACTTCAAGTATCGCGAGTTCCGTCGGACCGGGGACGTCCACGTGCATTTCTTCGGCGCGGCGACCGGCAGCTTCACCAAGAACGTCAAGACCGAGATTGGTGATGTGTTCGAGATCGCCTCGCCGGCGTTCGGCCGCCCGCTACGCAATCCGCTCGGCGCGCCAGCGCAGCCGAACGCGTTCGTTGCCGTGCGGGCGCTGTAGGCAAGCGGAAAACGCGCGTGGCCGGCGGTCTGCATGTCGTATTCGGCGCGGGGCCGCTAGGGATCGCGCTCCTGCGAGCGCTCGAAGCGCGCAAGCTACCCACGCGCTTAGTCACGCGAGGCGGTAAGCGCGCAATCGGCTCCGCGATGCCGTTCGAATGGTTCGAGGCAGACGCAACCGACTCGCGCAGTGTGCAACGCGCGTGCGCCGGCGCCTCTGTCGTTTACCACTGCGCCGGCGCGCCCTATCACCGCTGGGCGGAGTTGCTCCCCAGGATGATGGACGGCATCGCCGGGGCCGCGCGCGTCGCCGAAGCGAAGCTGATCTACGCCGACAATCTCTACCTCTATGGCAAGGTCGCCGGCCCCATGACCGAAGATCTCCCCTCCAATCCGAATTCGCGCAAGGGCCAGGTGCGCGCGCAACTGGCCGACCGCCTGCTGGATGCTCACGCCAGGGGTGCGCTGCGTGCCGCGATCGGCAGAGGCTCGGACTTTTTCGGGCCTAGCGTGCTGCTGTCACACGCAGGCAACCGCCTCTTTCCGCAGGCCCTGACCAGCAAGCCAACCGACGCGCTCGGTGATCCCGACAAGCTCCATAGCTTCACGTTCATCGATGATTTCGCGGCTGCGCTGGTCGTCCTCGGAGAGCGTGACGAGGCGCTCGGCCGCGCATGGCACGTTCCCACGTCCGAGGCGCTTACCCATCGCGCTTTTATCGAACGCGTCTATCGCCTGGCCGGAACCGAGCCGAAACTGCGAGCCGTGCCGAAATGGATCGTGTCGCTGCTTGCCCTGACCGACTCTACGATGCGGGAAGTGAAGGAGATGCTGTATCAGTTCGAAGAGGACTTCGTGGTCGACAGCAGCCGCTTCACGCGAACTTTCGGGCTCGCGTCAACGCCGCTGGACGATGCGATCCGCGCGACACTGGCGTGGTATCGGCAGATCACGCCTACGTCCAGCAATGGTCGTGAAACCCGCCCCGGTAAGCAGCGCCCGTTTTAGCAGGCTGTTGCGAAACACCGGTCGCGCTGAGCCTCCCGGCTTAAGCGTTTGCCGCAGGCTGGATGAGCTCCGCTCCTTCGTTCTTCGCGTTGTTGACCCGGGTCGACACCGGATAGACCCGCATCTCATCCGACGGATAGGGCACGAGGAGCTTTGCGATCTCGCCGGGGTCGCTCAAACTCGGATCCAGCCACTGTGCATAGTCGGCGCGCGCGACGATCACGGGCATCCGCTGATGGATCTCTGCCATCAACTCGTTGGCATCGGTCACGACAATCGCGCAACTCACCAGGGCCTTATCCCCCCTCCTCCAGTACTCCCAGATCCCGCCCAGGGCGAACAAGCTGCCGTCAAGCATGCCGATGTGCCACGGCTGCCGGCCCCCGGGACGCTGCTGCCATTCGTAGAAGCCGTCCGCTGGAAGCAGGCAACGACGCCGACGGATAGCTGTTCGGAACAGCGGTGTGTCGAAGATGGTCTCGGCGCGGGCGTTGATTGGCTTGGTCCCGGACAGATCCTTCGACCAGCTCGGCACCAGGCCCCAGGTGAGCACCGTCAACTCTCGCGAGTTGTCGCGCAGGCGGACAGCAGGGACGTTGAGGGAGGGCGCGACGTTGTAGCGGGGCGGGAGCTCAGCGGCTTCCTCGGTCAGCACCGCGTCGAACTCGCGCGCGATCTGCTCGATCGGGGTATGAACCTGGTAGCGACCGCACATGATTGGCTAAACGTTTACACTGACGCTTGCGACGCAAATCGCGTAGCACGCCGTAGCAAATCACTCTACATCACGGGAGGCTGTCAATGCTCTATGAGCTTCGCATCTACCACGCGACACCGGGCCGCTTGCCTGATCTCAGCAAGCGCTTCGAGACCATCACCCTCAAGCTGTGGGAGAAGCACGGGATTCGCCAGGCCGGCTTCTGGACCGTCTTAGTAGGCCCGAGCAATCAGCAGCTCTACTACTTCGTTGAATGGAAGGATATGGCCGAGCGCGAGCAGAAGTGGAACGCATTCATGTCCGACCCGGAGTGGCACGAGAAACGCGCCGAGACGGAGAAAAACGGGACGTTGGTACAACGGGTGGAGAACATGTTTCTGACACCGACTGCTTACTCGAAGGTGAAGTAAGCTCGGGCTTCCAGCCAGAAGTGAGAACGGGCGATCTGGTGGGATCGCCCGTTCTCTTTACTGCCGTCACGTCAACCCAGAACTCTACTTCCCAGGATCTGCGCCTTCCTTCTAGTCGCACCATTGCGGTGCTGCTTGCCACCCCGTCCTCAGACCGGGCTGAGCGTCCGCGCCGCTGGAGGCTGTAAGCGCGGCTTCGAGCCCCTTCTTCGGGGCATGCGGTTCCGGATTTGCTTGACCACCGCACGGGCGCTGCAACATAAGCCCGGTCGTTGGCCTGGATACAGGCCGCGCTCCCACAGAGTCGAAGCTCTGTCGGGCATATCGGCCTCTCGACCTGATCCTTGAGGCGAGCCATGACGACGGGTTTGACGCACCGCACCGCTAGCGTATGATAGAGGGTTCCCTAAGTTATTAATTCGCAAGAGATTACAGGCATGGATGACAAGCGCATTTACAACATCAACGTGGTCGCGCAGGACGTACTGCTGACCCCCGAAGAGGTCAAGCGGCGTGTACCGATGACGCCCAGAGCCCAGAGTACCGTGCTGGACGGGCGGCTCGCCGTCGAGAATATCCTCGACCGCGGGGACCATCGCTTCATGGTCGTGGTAGGACCTTGCTCCATCCATGATCCGACCGCGGCGTTGGACTACGCGCAACGCCTGAAAAGTCTGGCGGACGAGGTCTCGGATACCCTCTATATCGTCATGCGCGTTTATTTCGAGAAACCCCGCACCACCACTGGGTGGAAAGGGCTGATCAATGACCCGCACATGAACGACTCCTTCGATATCGAGGAGGGCCTTCAGCTCGCGCGCAGGGTGCTGCTCGACATCAACGAACTGGGGCTGCCGACCGGCACCGAAGCGCTCGACCCGATCAGCCCTCAGTACTTGTCGGACCTGATTGCCTGGAGCGCGATCGGCGCGCGCACCACGGAGTCGCAGACGCACCGCGAGATGGCCAGTGGGCTGTCGACACCGGTCGGTTTCAAGAACGGCACGGACGGCGGGCTGTTAGTCGCAGTCAACGCGTTATTGTCGGTGTCCAAGCCGCACAGTTTTCTCGGCATCGACCAGGACGGTCAGGTCGCGGTGATCCGCACGAAGGGTAACCGCTACGGCCACATCGTATTGCGCGGCGGGGCCAAGGGCCCGAACTACGACTCGGTGACGATCGCGCTGGTCGAGAAGGAATTGGGCAGGAACTCGCTGCCGGCCAACATCATGGTCGACTGCAGCCACGCCAACTCGAACAAAGACCCCTCGCTGCAACCGCTGGTGATGAACGACGTGGTGCACCAGGTCATCGAAGGCAATCAGTCGATCGTGGGCACCATGCTCGAGAGCAATATCAACGCTGGAAGCCAACCGATTCCCGCCGATCTGTCACAGCTGAAATACGGCGTGTCGGTCACCGACGCGTGCATCGACTGGACGAGTACCGAAGAGCTCCTGCGCGACGCGCGTCAGAAGCTCAAGGACGTTCTGCCGAATCGGCTGCCGCGCACTGCAGCGGTACGGTCAATCCGCTAACGCATCACGAACGGGTTGCCAGTCGCGGCGCCGGTGTTGATCCACACACTCTTGAGCTGCAGGTACTCGTAGATGGCCTGCATGCCGTTCTCGCGACCCACGCCGCTGTCCTTGTAACCGCCGAAGGGAGACAGGTAGCTTACAGCGCGATAGGTATTGACCCAGACAGTCCCCGACTGAATGCGCTCGGACATGCGGATGGCGCGTCCGATGTCGCGCGTCCACACTCCCGCACCCAGGCCGAAGCGCACATCGTTGGCGATGCGCAGCGCCTCGTCTTCGTCCTTGAACCGCAGGACCGAGAGCACCGGCCCGAAGATTTCCTCCTGCGCGATGCGCATGCGGTTGTCGACCCCAGTGAAGATGGTCGGCTCGACGAACCAACCCTTGCCGCATTCGGGACGAGTTGCTGGCCCGCCGCCGAGGCGCAGCTTTGCGCCCTCGCTCTTGCCCACGTCGATGTAGGACAAGATCTTCTCGTATTGCGGCCGCGTGGTTACCGGCCCGACCTGCGTGTCGAGGTTCATGGGGTTACCCATTTTCGCGGTCTTGGCCAGGGCCAAGAGCTTTTCGACAAACTGGTCGTGAATCGAGTCGTGGAGCAGCAATCGGGATCCGGCGATGCACGTCTGCCCGGTCGCAGCGAAGATGCCGGACACCGCGCCATTGACGGCGTCATCCAGGACCGCGTCGTCAAACACGATGTTGGGTGACTTACCCCCCAGTTCCAGGCCGACCTTCTTGAAGCCGCGCGCAGCGGCTTCGTTGATCAGCCGCCCGGTGGCATCTGAGCCGGTGAAAGCGATCTTGCGGGTCAGCGGGTGCTCCACGAGCGGCATACCCACTTCTTTGCCGTAGCCGGTCACAACGTTCACCACGCCCGCGGGAAAACCCGCCTCCTCTACCAGCTTTACGAACTCGAGAGTGGAGACGGAAGTGAATTCGGACGGCTTGATCACCACCGTGTTGCCGGCAGCGAGCGCCGGGGCAAGCTTCCACGCGGTGAGCAGTAACGGCGAATTCCAAGGCGTGATGGCCACCACCACACCCAGCGGCTCGTGACGGGTGAAGTTGAAGTAGCCCTTCTTATCCAGCGGGATGACGCTGCCTTCGACCTTGTCCGCGAGCCCGCCGAAGTAGTAGTACCACTGCGGCACGTAGTTGAGCTGGGCGCGCATCTCAGCGATCAGCTTTCCGTTGTCCAACACCTCGATTTCGGCCAGCCGGTCAGCGTTGCGCGCCACGAGATCCCCGAGCTTGCGCAGCAGGGCGCCGCGCTGGCTCGGCGTCAGCTGCGGCCAAGGGCCATCGGTGAACGCGGCGTGAGCGGTGCGAACCGCATGATCCGCATCTTGATCGCCGCCGCGCGCGATCAGCGCCCAAGGCTCTCCGGTGAAGGGGTTGTAGCTTTCGAACCACTGACCGGAAGCGGGTGCAACCCACTCTCCGCCGATGTACATCTGGTGCTTGTTCACCAGGATCTCCTGTGATGTTTGGGATACGGCGCGATGCGCCGAGGCTGCTAGCCCAGGTTGTGCAAATTAAGCTCGACCAGCTCCAGCTGCGTGAACAGACTCTTTTGCTCCGGCGACCCGGACAGGGCGTGCAGGCACAAGCCCACGCGCTTGCGCAGGTCTGCCTGGCTCATGCCGGCGTACGCGCCGAGAAGCGTAACGATGTCCTCTAGATTGTGGGCCTTGGCCGCAGCTACGATCTGGCTTAGCTTCTCCTCGATGGCAGCGCGGTCGAGATTGGTAACCAACTCTACGGTCTTGTCTTGGTCCATGGCTGAACCCTCCCGGCAACAGGCCGCAAAACTCCCCTCTGTCGCACGGCGCGTGCCTGCGCCGCGCCCGACGTGGAGCCTCCCGGCGGCTGAGGCCTGCATTTTATGGTATTTATGCGCCCAGGCAGGGTGACGCATCAAAAAATTGGGGGCGGGAATGCAGGCGTTTCAGCTGACCGGAAAGGTCGCCGTGGTGACCGGCTCGAGCCGGGGAATCGGCCGCTCGATCGCGGAGCACCTTGCAGCCGCTGGCGCCAAGGTGGTGATCTCGAGCCGGAAAGGCCCGGCATGCGATGAGGTCGCGCAGGCGATTCGGGCGGCGGGTGGAGAAGCAGCCGCGGTCCCGGCCAACATCGGCGACAGAGCACAGCTCGAGAACCTGGTGGCCGAGACGCGCAGGATCTGGGGGCAGATCGACGTCCTGGTCTGCAACGCCGCATCCAACCCCTATTACGGGCCAATGTCCCGGCTGCCCGACGACGCTTTCAGCAAGATCCTTCACAACAACGTCATCGCGAACCACTGGCTCTGCAACCTGGTGCTCCCGGAGATGGCGCAACGGCGCGACGGTGCGGTCATCATCGTGTCTTCCATCGGTGGGTTTAAGGGGAGCGACACGCTAGGCGCCTACGGCATATCCAAGGCCGCCGACATGCAGCTGGCCCGCAATCTTGCCGTCGAGTGGGGCAAACACAACATCCGCGTCAATTGCATTGCTCCCGGCCTGATCAAGACTGACTTCGCACGCGCGCTTTGGGACAACCCGCAGCTGCTTGCCCAGACCGAGGCCAAGACGCCGCTCGCACGTATCGGCGAGCCCGACGATATCGGCGGCATCGCTGTGTTTCTTGCTTCACGCGCGGGGGCTTTCGTCACCGGGCAGACCCTCGTCGCCGACGGCGGTATCACCATCACGGGATAACCAGCATGGCCGAGATCCTGACCTTGGAGCAGCAGAACACGCGGGTGCTGAACCATCCATACCACCGCTTCGCCGGTCTGGAGCTTGTGCATCAGGAACCGGGCAAGGCATGGTGCCGGTTCGAGGTCAACGCCAACTCCATCAGCCTCTCCGCCACGTTGCATTCGGGCGTGTTGTACGGCCTGATGGACGCGGCCAGCCAGCTCGCGCTGCTGCCGATGCTGGAGCCGGGCGAGCACGCGGTGACCATCGACCTCCATGTCTCCATCGTTCGCTCTGTGCCGCCGGGTGCACGCGTGGCCCTGCGGGCCGAGGTCGTACGCAAGCGCTCCAGCATGGCTTTCCTCCGTTGCGAGGCGCAGACCGTCGAGGACGCCGCCGGTACTGTAGCAATAGCGACGATCACTAAAGCGCTCGCCCGCCAAGTCTAGGCAAGCTCCCCGCGAGGTCTGCATCCGATCCGGCCTCGCCCGGATCGTGCTACGCCCCTCGATGGCATACCCCTTGCTGCGCCCGAGTGTCCTCCGCGCGGAGCGGCTCGATCTCCCTGAAGCAACGCCCCGCCCGCAGGGGGCTGCGCCACCGAGGAGAGCTCGATGAGATACGGCCACATCCTGGAAAAAATCCACCAACGGATCTCGCTGCTAGTCGGTCGGGTCACTCCCTCCGGCATCGGTCCGCGATTTGTGCTGACCGGGGCAATGGTGACGCTTGCCGTCGCATTCGCCAGCGCGGAGCATCAGCCCGCATCGACGATCGTGGCGTGGATCCTGTGCTCGGCTGCGGTTCTCCTCCTGATCGCTCTGCACCAGTCAACCAACAGCAAGTTCGCGAAGGTGTCCGAGAGTTTGGAGAGCATCGGGCTGGGCGAGCTGTCGGGGCGCGTGGAGGCTATCCTCGAGGGCGAGTCCGGCCGCGTCGTCGAGAGCGTACAGCAGATGAATCGGGACCTGGCCGGTGTCGTCGAGCAGGTGCGCAGCAGCTCGGAACGAATCGCGGTGGCGGCGCGGGAGATCGCCGCCGGGAGCAACGACCTGTCGCAACGCACCGAGGAACAAGCTTCGACCCTGGAGGAGATCGCCTCCGCCATGGAAGAATTGGCCACCACCGTCAAGCACAACTCCGAGCACTGCCAGAGCGCGGCTAAATTGACGGGCGAATCAGCCGACTTGGCGGCCAGGGGAGCCGAGTGCGTGCGTCGGGCCGTCGACAGCATGAGTCTGGTGGACGACAGTTCGCGCCGCATCGGTGACATCAGCAAGCTGATCGAGGGCATCGCGCTGCAGACAAATATCCTGGCGCTCAACGCTGCGGTGGAGGCAGCCCGCGCCGGAGAGCAGGGGCGGGGGTTCGCGGTAGTCGCAGGCGAGGTTCGCGCGCTGGCGCATCGCTGCACCGACGCCGCGCTCGACATCAAGAAGCTGATCGAAACTTCGGTTTCCAACATGACCAGCAGTGTCGCGATCGTCAACGACGCGGGTCAGGTCATCGATCGCGTCCACTCCGGTGCGCAGCAGGCGGCGGAGCTGATCGGCGAGATCGCCACAGCCTCGCGCGATCAGAGCTCGGGAGTCGAGCAAGTCAGCCAGTCCATCATGCAGCTCGAGCAGGTAAACCTGCGCAACGCCGCGCTGGTGGAGCAGACCAGCGAAGCTGGACGCCTGTTCCAGGACGAGGCACGCAAGCTTCAAGAGGCGGTCGGCCATTTCAAGCTCGACCGCGCCGAAGGCCGCCACACGGCAGTGGCGCTGGTGCGGCAGGGCGTTGCCCACGTACGCGGGATGGGCAAGCGCCGCGCCTGCGACGATTTCGATGATCCCAATGGAGCGTTCGTGTTCGGGGAGTACTACATCTCGGCGTTCGACGTAAACGGGATCAGAGTAGCCAACGGCAGCGACCCCGCCTCTCGCGGGGAAAACATTCACGACATCCGCGATGCGGACGGTAAGCAACACGTGCACGCCATTATCGAAAAGGCCAAAGCACGCGGAAAAGGCTGGGAAGACTACAAGTGGACCAACCCGGTGACCAAACGCATCGAGCCCAAGTCGGTGTACTTCGAGCTGGTCGATGACGTCATCGTCACCTGCGGCATCTACAGAGCCGATGCCGGGTCGATGCAACCGACGGCGCCGGCGACAATGTTAGCCGGGCTGTTGCTGCCGTCGAGGCGGCGCCAGCGCACGACACATCAGGGAGCTGAGCACGCTGCACAAGGCAAGACTGAGCCGCGAACGGATCAGCCCAGTCGTGCCTAGATTCTCACTCTCTCCGCCCTACCTCCCGCTCAGCGGGACTCAACGAACCGCTACAG
>JBGPPC010000032.1:0-20949 GCA_041488355.1 Gammaproteobacteria bacterium | reverse complement strand
GGACAAATGAGCCGGGCAACAGCGTTGACGTCACTTACATACTGAACGTGGTTCCCGAACCCGCAACCCTTGCCCTTCTCGGCCTCGCCTTCGCTGGGATGGGATTGGCGAAATGGCGCAACCGGAACTAAAACAGGGATAAGAAAAAAGGACGAGACCAGCGTCTGCGCTTGACCCCGCCCAGGTGGCGGGGTTTTTGTTTCTGGCTTGATGAAAACCACTGTATAGACCACCCGTCGCGGAGAACGCCCGAGGCGGCGTGTCTTCCTTCACGTTCGGCGTGAAGGCCGCGTGGCATTGTTGATGTGTCATCACGTCCTGCCCCACCAGCCCTGGCGGTAGAACACGATTCCACTTGCAGTCCGCACCTCCTCGTATCCTTCGAGGCGCAGGGCTAAGGGACCGATCCAGTCAGCTGCGGCTCGAGGCTCATCTACTGAGCCTGAAGGTGGTGCCTAATGGCCACATAGCCCACCTTTTCGCCCGCATCCCACGCGGGCGTTTTTTTGTGTCTACGAGTGCATGCACGAGGCTTCTCGACGGAACTAGTTGCTATAAGGCTGCCTCGGTCTGCCTGTTGCATCGTGCTCTCCCTTGGCCGACCTGGCTTGGCAAACGTACGTCAGAGCGCGCATGGTAGGCTAGATCGGCGACGTGCTGGTAAATCGATTCGAAGCCACAGTCTGGCAACCGTGTATAGGGGGTGGTGGACATGCGCTATTTCTGGAACTCCAGCAAGGTTCTGCTATGTCTCGTCATGATCAGCTCGTATGCGTGGGCCGAACCGAGTGCGGACGTTAAGTGGCTGATGGATGACCCGGTCACGATCTTCGACCTTGGGATGAAGCGCGCGGACGAAACCCTTCACGAGGCAGTCAACGACATGATCGCGGCGCATGACGACATCTTGGTGGGATCGTCCTCACACTTTGCTTCCGCACGGTATGCGTATGGGCAGAATTCGATTGAACTCACCGTGGGTGCGTTCCTTGCCGAGGGTGTAAAAGCTCCTACAGCCGAAAGATGTCAGAAGCTTGTGAACGACTTGCAGGATAGGTTGCTTATCGCTGAGGCTGTCACTGATCAGCGGCGCCAGCAGCTGGCGCAGCCACCTAGAACGTCCGAGGCAAGGGCGGCGAGCCTTGTCGCTAGGTGGTTCTCTCACCAGGGCTTTGAACGAACGAATCGCCCTGCAGGATTGGATAACAAGATTGCAAGCCTCATGCAAATCAACGCGGAATTGTTCCTGCCATCGGAGAGTGGGCCGTCAGTGGTTTGCTCTATGCCGCTGGCCGGAGACATAGTCACCGTGAAGACCAAGAAGCACTGACACGCAACGTTGTGACGACGGAAAATAGGGACAGCACTGCCGGCCTGCTTGCGAATCGGGGGGCAGCGGCGAGGGCATAGCAAAACTATTTGGAGGGGTGGGCCGCGAAGATCCGAGGGCAGGTCTTTGTCATGCGGGAGGAGGAAGAGGGCCGCAACCGCATGCCTGCCCGATTACAGAAACGCACGGTGCACGAACCGTATGAGTGAATCGTCCTCGTGCTTTTCCTCGTAGAGGAGGCCGTGGAAGTCGGGTCCCCCGATCGCAACCAATGCCTCGGCAACACACCGTCTGACCCGCTCGCGCTGAGAAAACCCCTCCGGCCTCTTGCCCAGAGGCTTGATCTCGATGTGGACCATCTCGACGGCGGCGCCGTGGTCCGTAGTCGTCTTGATCTCGACGTGCGAACACACGAGATTTCTGGGCAGCTCGCTGTTGACAGCCTCGATGAGGTCTCGCTCGTGATGACTAAATAATGGCATGCTCGTCTCCTGGCGTCGAACCGACGGACCGCCCGTCTGCCGACGGCGGCGCGCAACATAAATGTACTCCCACCTTGCGCTTCGCGTCTTGCAGCTTGCCAATCGCGCAGGTGACTTGACACTTCGAGTCCCATTCATTTGAGATCGGCGAGCAAACGCGAGATGCGCTGGCTGCGTGGATTCTAGCGAGCCGCGGACAGGCTCACGGCAGACATTGTGTCAGCCGGCCACACCTTCGGGTTGCCGGAAGGCTCGAGGTAGTCGGCCTCACCATCCGTCGGCGAGGGGGGACTATGAGGAACTTGGTCTTGGTTCTTGTTCTTTCGTCGATGGCTGGCTGCCCAGCGCAGCAATCAGCAGCCCAGCCAACATCGCGCAGCGAAGAAGCACGGCAAGAGTTTGCGAGAATGACCAGATTACCTATGGCCAGTACAACCGAGAACACCGCAAACTATACGAGGACCAGCAGGTCGCGTGGGCGCAGCTGAACGCTGAGTTGGCCCGCCAAGACGCTGCGGCCCAGTCCCGCGCGCAGCAGATCGCCAGCCAGCAGTGGCAGAATTACCTCACGCTCCAGCAAGCTGTTTAGCAACGGCAGGGGGTGTATGAGCAGCAGTGGAGGGAACGGAACCGGGGCCTCACTTGTCAGCAGATAGGGGGGAGTTGACCTACTGCAACTACTGAACGTCGCCGAACGGTTCTGCGTGCCGATGCCTGGCTCAGATAGATGGCCGTCAGGTTCCCGTAAGCGCCTCCCAAAGTAGCGCAGGATCAGCAATCCCCACAGTGATCTTCGGTGTTCAATGGCCGGGGCACGGGAAGGCCTCAACCAGCGCCACAACCACGACTTGATAACCGATGTATTCCAGTTGCTCGGGGTGCTTGGCCAAGTGCTTGTTCACAACGTCCTGCAGCTGGCCTTTGGTCACGTCCTTAGGGATGCAGCTGCGGTAGCCCTGAAGACGGCCGCTGTCCGCGATCTCGGCCGCGGCCACCACGTATCCGGCGCAGGCGCCGGTCGAGAACTGATCCAGGACATGGCTGCACTGGGCTGCCAGATCGGTTCCTGAGGTCCACACGCGCGGCGGTTGTTTCTCCTCCGCGTACGTAGCGGCTGAAAACGACACGACTACGGCGGCGATGACAGCCTTGTTCATTGTTCGTCTCCTCCCTTCGCCAGCGGCAACAGTATGACCCACAAACAAAAAGCCCCGCTGCGCGGGGCTCTTGTCTACCCTACCGGCCCCCGGCTCAGAGCAGAGCCTTGGCAGCTGCCATCGCTGCATCCATGTCGGGCAACTCGGTGATCTCCGGCACGATCTGCATATAACGTATGACGCCATTCTTGTCGGTGACGATCACGGTGCGCGTCAGTAGATGGAGCGGCGCGATCAGCAGGCCCGTGCTGGTGCCAAATTCCCCGGTCTTATAGTCCGACAAAAAGACCATGTCCTTCGCCTTGGCGGCCCGTTGCCAGCGTGCTTGGGCAAACGGCAGGTCCATGCTGACCGTGACTAACTCGACGCTCTGCGCCAGGGCCGGATCTTTCTCCACCAGTTCGTGGGTCTGCGCATTGCAGGTTGGCGTGTCGAGCGACGGCACGACGTTGATAATGCGCACTTTACCTTTGTTGTCCGCGATGTTCACGGGGGCCAGGCCGGCGCCCGTCAGCGTCGCCGACGGCATGGTGTCGCCGACTTTTATGGCCGTGCCGGTGAGCGGAAGCGGGCTCCCCTTGAACATGACAGCATGGCCGTCGCCGGCTTGGGTGTTACCCGTATTGACCGGGATTGCGTCATCGGCATAGGCGACCGCAGCCCAGCTGAATAATGCCGCGGCTAGTCCCGGAACGATTGCACTGAATCGCATGGTCTCCTCCATAAGCTTTGTTAGGCTGATTTGGTGCGCCAAACGTCGCGCGGCTAAAGGCGCACGACGAGTAGTAATGACATCGATAAGGTCATTCGCGGCCGCGAGGACCGCCGCAAGCGGTAGTGTCTACCAATCTACTCGCGTCAGCAAAGGGAAGATGCCGAGGACCCGAATGTCGGCACAAACGTGTGTACAGGGCCGGCACGCGGTCGGAGGCATTGGCCACGCCGCGCGCCAGCGGAATTGCTGGCGGCTGGTAGGACGCGGGCTGGCTACGATCGACGACGTGCGTGGCGCTGGGAGCCGTTGCCTGCCGTGGCTTGCTGGCGCAAGCGCTTGTAGAGTCCGGGCTCGGCAGACTTCAGATAGGAGATCACCTGAAAGTCCCCGCGCGTGATCTTGCGCACGTCGATCTGATCCACATGCACTAGGCGCAACAACTCCTGCACCGGCTTCGGCATCGTGCGCCCGCTTTCGTAGCGAGAACCTCCGCTCTGGGTCACACCAATGCGACCCCAGAATTCCTGCTGGTTCAGGCCGAGACGATGACGGATGTGTCGAGGGTTGGAGAGCTTGTCGCTGGCTTTCATCTTCATGTCATATCCACACAGTTGAACACGCAGCGCGAAACATGTCGCGCCTCTTGATTGGTCCGGGAACAACCCGGGAAGTTCCGGGAAATTTTCGACGCGGTGTAGCGCTTGGACGGGCAGGGCGCGCCAGCAGCTCCGCTCGCGACCCGACGGCGTCGGCACTGATGCCGGACGCATGGCTGGTGCACTCGCCCCTGCGCGAAGGCCCGCGTCCCCCACGGGCGACTTCGCGGGAGCCCACTATCCGAGGCGATTCGAAGCTTTTCAGGCTGCAGAGCGATTGACCGACGGGCAAGGCCTGGCGTCCGCGCAAGCGGGTTATGGCAACCGGAAGGTTACCAGCACCCCGGAATCCTTTGGGAAGGTATTGTACGGAGCGCCGAAGAACGCAGCATAGTCGTCGCCGGCAAGTCCACCCCAGCCGGTTTCCACGGCGATGTACTGCCTTCCATCTTTGCCCTTATAGCTGATGATGCCTCCGTTGTGACCCTGTCCGTTGTTGTGCTTCCAGAGCTCCTTGCTGGTGGTAGCGTCGAGCGCGCGCAACCACCCGCGCGGATCGGGCACGAACAGCAGATTACCCGCGGTGGACAGCAGGCTCGCGAGCGGTGGCTCGGGGAATTCCACTTCCCACCTCTTCGCCCCTGTCAACGGGTCATGCGCCGAGATGTGTCCGCGCGCCTTGCCGTCGGGCGGGTTGATGAGGTTGAAATCGGCACCGATGTTGAGCTGCGCCATCGGCTGCAGGATCGGCGTGGTCTTTTTTATCGTAAGGTCCATGCACCACTCGTTGCCGACCTTGTAGTACAGGCCGGTTTTGGGGTTGTACGTACCCGAATTCCAGCTGATGCCGCCCGCGATGAACGGGCACAAGTTCTTCTGCTCCCCCTCCGCGAAGTCGCGGCGCCCGACCAACTCGCCCGTGCGCGGGTCGATGTCCTTCACGAAGTTGATGTTCTTGACCAGGCGCCAGACGTTCTGTACGCCGGCCTTGCGGTCGTACACGAAGATGAAGCCGCCTTTGTTTGGATGGACGATGTACTTCTTGCCGCCGCGCTCGAGCATCACGAACTCGCCCACGGCACTGTCGAAATCCCAGGCGTCGTGCGGCAGCTCTTGGTGGTAGGCCTTGAGCTCTCCACTGTCGAGGTCGAGGCCAACGACAGTGCTGGTGTATAGGTTGGTCCCGGGGCGCGCACCCGCGGTCATCCAGTCTGGTCCGGACCAGTCGTACAGCGGCGCGGGGTTAGCCGTGCCCCACCAGACCAAGTTGGTGTCCGGATCGTAGCTCCCTGCCATCCACCCGCCGCCGCCGCCTGTCTTCCAAGAGTCGTTGCCCCAGGTATTGCGCGCGTCGGATTTGCTGCCGTCGTTGCCGCCGACGGTGTAGAACTTCCATGCCTCCTGGCCAGTGCTGGCGTCCACGCCGAAGATCGGCCCGCGGTACGGCCACTCGCCACCCTGTGCGCCGATGATGACCTTGTCCTTCACGAACAGCGGGGCACCGGTAAAGCCCACCGTCAGCTTCTCGGAGTTGATCAGCTTGGTTTCCCAGTTGAGCTTCCCGGTCTTTATGTCAATGGCAACCAGCTTGCCGTCCAACGTGCCCATATAGACGTTGCCGAGACCCAGCGCGATGCCGCGGTTGTAGGGCGAGTGGGTCTGCTTGGCTACCAGGTCTTCATCCAGCTTTTGACGGTAATACCAGAGCACCTCGCCAGTGGCCCCGTCGAGTGCGTAGACTTGATTGTAGGGCCCGGAATAATAAAGAATGCCCTCCGCGGCCAGCGGCATGGACTGGAGACCGCGCACCGCACGCGGCATGACGTGGGTCCACGCCACTTGCAGCTTGCTGACGTTCTTGGTGTTGATCTGGTCGAGCGCGCTGTAGTGCCAGCTCTTGTAGCTGCCGTGGTAGGTGAGCCAGTCGCCTGGATACTTGTCGGCGTTGCGGATGCGCTCGTAGGTGACCTCGGCCCACGCTTGCCCGGTTAGCGTAACAAGTACGGCGACTGCCACTATCCTGGCGGCGGCTCCGAGCCCCTGATGCCAACGCTTCATCGCGATTCTCCTCTGCTCAAGACATGCTTCCGTGAGAGTCACGGACCTGCGCTCGACGCTTCACGACCTCGGGTCGCTGAGCGGCGACGCCCTTGGATGGGCCCGTGTCCGTTCAACGATCGGCGAACTATAGTGGAGCGGACTGCACATTTCAACCGGCGATGCCTTGGAAAGGCGCGCCAGACAAGGACTTACGACGCGCCGCGCCGCAAACTTGAGGACACAGGTGAGTCGCTCCGATTGATGGAACTCGATGCTTCACAGCGAGGGTCGCAGCGTTCGCGACGTTTTGGGCAATAGAAAGCAAAGACGGCAGCCAAGTGGCTGCCGTCGCCGCGAGCGCGCTGTTTCGCGGCTGCTCACTTCGCTACCTGACGTTCCCTAAGCTCGTCGAGCGTTTTGCAGTCGATACAGAGCGTCGCGGTTGGGCGCGCTTCGAGACGCTTGAGACCGATCTCGACGCCGCAGCTCTCGCAGTAGCCGTACTCGCCCATATCGATCTTGGCGATAGTCTCCTCGATCTTCTTGATCAACTTGCGCTCGCGATCGCGATTACGCAGCTCCAGCGCCATATCGGATTCCTGGCTTGCGCGGTCGTTGGGATCGGCGAAGATAGTCGCTTCATCCTGCATGGTGTGGACGGTGCGATCGATGTCCTGGCTCAACTCCTCCTTCAGCGTGCTGAGCATCTTGCGGAAGTGATCGAGCTGCTTCGGATTCATGTAATGCTCGCCCTTCTTGGGCTGGTACGGCTTTAACTGGGTGTGAAATTCAGCAGTCATGGACGCTCGTTCCCACAAAAAAGTCGCTTTAATAGCAGAAAACCAGAGGCCCCGCAAGCAACATTCGAACCCATCGGCGCCTCTTCGCCCTTGCGCGACCGATCAGCGGGCGCGTCGGGCAAATTGACCCGTTTGCGCGGTAGCAGTTATAGTAGCGCGCTTCCGGGGTGTGACGCAGCCTGGTAGCGTGCCTGCTTTGGGAGCAGGATGTCGGAGGTTCGAATCCTCTCACCCCGACCAGCGGGCCCCGGCGGATACCCGGTCGCTCCTGCCCGTAGCTCAACCGGATAGAGCACCAGCCTTCTAAGCTGGGGGTTATGGGTTCAAGTCCCGTCGGGCAGGCCAGAAACGAGCCCTGCGCAAACCAACCGGCGTGCGCTCGGCGATCTAACGGTGGCTGTAGCTCAGTTGGTAGAGTCCCGGATTGTGATTCCGGTTGTCGCGGGTTCGAGTCCCGTCAGCCACCCCAACTTTTTTTTTAGATAGTTGTGCGAGTGCCCTGCGCAAAAATGCGGCGTTGTCTAATACGCTGTCTAATATCCAGGGTGCTGTCTGTCCCGTCTTTCAGTGACAGAGGGATCACTGGTCGCGTTCGCGGAGGCTAGAAGCGCACCGCTACTTAAGCGCAGAGCGAACCCCTGAGTGATTCAGGAGCGCGGCGGATAGCGAGAAACTTCGCTGCATCCCCAAACCGCGATGCTGACCCTCTGAGAAAAACCAGTCCATTCGTCTGGGTCAGTCATGACGGCGCTTTGATTGCCCTCAAGTTCAGTCGCCGAAAGTCCTGCGCGTAGCGTATGCCTTTGCAGCGACCCAGGGTGAGGGCGCAAAAATGTGCGCGGCCCTGATGGAGATTGCCTACTTGACCGCCCAACGCCGTGGCGATCCGCTGCGCCTCCCCTTGACGGCGATTACGCCGACCGGCATTCAGTTCACGCAAGGCAAGGGCGGCGAGATGGTGCTCGTGCGCCGGACCCCGCGCTTACGCACTGCCGTGGACACGATCAAGGCCGTCCGCAAGGTGGTCAAGATCAGCACGTACTTGGTCTGCAAACCGCCGGGGCAAGCCGTACACTGATGCCGGGATCAAGGCCATGTGGAATCGCCTCCAGGTCGCCTGGAAGGAAGCAGGTTAGGAACGCTTCACCTTCCACGACACGAGGGCCATGGCTATCTCAAAGCTGAAGGAACAAGGACGCCACGCCGCGAGGTCTCCGGTCACAAACACGAAACCACCGCAGAGGGCATCTACGACCGCCGCCGGGTCCGAGAAGGTGACGCGGTCGAGTGATGCGCCTCCGGTTGTCGTTCGAGTCTCACTATTCACCCCAAATTTTCAACCACTTTCATTCCGCATCAAGGCCCAAGATCTCGGTTGCATAACACGAAGTCTATGCCGGGCACGACGCGGTAAACGCAGGCGCACGCCCCCGCATGGTTCTGACGGGCAATTTCCTACCCGTTGCTGCCTGTCGTGCTTATAGAAGCGGACGTTCGCGGACGTTTCCTGAGTAACCAAAAGCGGCCACTCAGAAATCAAATCGAAATAAGCTTCTGACGCCGCCGGCATGCTCCGCTGAGAGATCCGCCGACGGCGGCTTTTCTAGATTTAGTTCGTCGCTAACTTCACACCTTTGGCGGCCTTTTCGATGAGCGCGGCCACTGCTTCTGGTTTCGACACGTAAACCGCGTGACTCCCCTTTACCTCGACAACAGTCGAGCCCGCGCGCTTGGACATGAACTGCTGGGCCGGGGGAGGGATCATCTTGTCGTCGGTTGCGACCAGGTACCAACTCGGCTTGGTCTTCCACGCTGGTTCTTTGATCGTGCCGCTGAGGGCCTCCACGCCCCAGGGGACCTGCGAGTCGGCCATGAACTCGGCCTTTTCTTTGTCCACGTCGCCGGCGAAAGCGGCGGCGAACTTTGCCGTGTCGAGGAACAGGTAGCCGTCCTGCGGGGGCAGTATCGGCGGGACGGCCGCGCCCGGCGGCGGATCTTTGATGAGCGCCGCGACGGACTCCCCTTTGTCAGGAGCAAAAGCCGCGATGTAGACAAGCCCCGCGACCCTGGGATCGTTGCCGGCCTCGGTGATCACCACCCCGCCATAGGAGTGGCCGACGAGAATGACGGGCCTATTCTGCCTCGCGAGGACGCGCTTCGTGACCGCCACGTCGTCGGCCAGCGATAACGTTGGGTTCTGGACAATGCTCACGTTGTAACCGTCCTTCTTCAGGATCTTGTATACGTCCTCCCAGCCGGAGCCGTCCACGAAGCCACCGTGGACGAGAACGACGGCCACTGCTTCTGCATTTGCGACATCAGCCATGATGATCTCCTTTCTCTAATAAGCGCTCAAAACGAGCGAACTCGAATACAACTCAAAGATGCGCGGTCCAATGACTTCCCATCAATCCTCCTGGGAGTCGTCAGCGCACCGTTCGAATCGCTAGCGCGGCTCGCCTCGAACAGGTACCAGATTCGCCGCTCCGCTTCGTCGATCCAGTTCTCGACCAGACTCGCGCTTGCCACGTCACCATACTCCTCACACGGGGCATGCGCTTCGCGCAGGTACGCGGCGAGCGAGTCGGGCGGGAAATATCCAATTCGGTGGGTGCAAGAGAGACGGTCGTGGCCGAATTGCACCCGATCACAAAGTCGAGTCAAGGAACTCAGCCGTCTAATATCCGCACCCGCAACGGGCGGAAATTGGGCACAATCTCGCCTTCCATATTAGACGGCGCTCTGAATTTCCCATGTATACTCATTACGTTGCAGGCTAGTTGTGGCCCGGATTGTGATTCCGGTTGTCGCGGGTTCGAGTCCCGTCAGCCACCCCAACTGCTGCAAGCGCTTCTCCGCCCAAGGCGCGCAGAGAAAGCGGCGAATCCAAGGTGATCCTGTCAGATTCGTGGACGCCCACCTTTGCGATCCGCATCGGTCGCACGTGGGCGCCATAGTTTCAGAGGGCGCGTTTTTGGAGTTTCCTTCTGTGCACAGTGAATGCTCGGCTGGTGGCAGGGTCGAGCGGAGCGTAAGGCGCTGGGTGGGTTCGTGAATATCGTCGGAATTTCCGCTTTCTATCATGACAGCGCGGTGGCGCTCCTGCGAGACGGCGCCATAGTCGCAGCGGCGCAGGAGGAGCGCTTCTCGCGTAAAAAGCACGACGCGCGGTTTCCCAGCAATGCGCTTGCCTGGTGCATGCGCGAGGGTGGGCTAGTACTCGGAGAGGTCGACGCTGTCGTTTTCTACGACAAACCGCTGGCTAAATTCGATCGCCTGCTCGAGACGTACCTCGCATACGGGGTCGGCCATCGCCCCATTCATCTATACGCTCTTCTAGTGACAGATGCGTATCGACCCGTCGACCGGATTGTGATTCTGCGTGTCGCGGGTTCGAGTCCCAACCACCCCGACTCTCCGTTTTCGGAGCGCGGGCGCCTGCTCGCGGGTGTTTACGACCGAGAAGCTCATGCCCGCTACGGATTCGGTGCTCTTACTCTTCTAGCTGCATGATTACCCTACGGGGTGTGACTTTGCAGCGCGGTGCGAAGCGCCTGCTCGAGGGTGTCAACCTCACCGTATTCGCGGGCCAGAAAGTGGGCATCGTGGGCGCCAACGGTAGCGGCAAGAGCAGTCTGTTGGCGCTGCTGCTCGGTGACCTCCACTGCGAGGCGGGCGATGTGGACGTCCAGCCTGGGCTGACGATTGCGCAGGTCGCGCAGGAGACGCCGGCATCGACGGATGTGGCCCTCGACTATGTGCTGGAGGGCGACAGCGAGCTGCGCGAGATCGAAGCTGCGATCAGCGCTGCCGAACGCCATGATGCCGCAGCGCGCGATCCCGACGTGGGGGCGGAGGATCGCAGCGGCATGGCTCACGGCGCAGGACACCTCGGCGAGTTGCACGAGCGTCTGGCCGCGATCGGCGGCTACGGTGCGCGTGCCCGTGCCGCGCAGATCCTGCATGGGCTCGGGTTTTCTCAGCCCGATCTGGTCCGGCCCGTCGCGGAGTTTTCCGGCGGTTGGCGAATGCGCTTGAATTTGGCGCAAGCGCTGATGACGCGCTCGGACCTGCTGCTCCTCGATGAGCCCACCAACCACCTCGACCTGGACGCCGTGCTTTGGTTGGAGGAGTGGTTGTCGCGCTACGGCGGCACGCTGCTTCTGATTTCCCACGACCGGGAGTTTCTGGACAACACGACGGGCTACATCTGCCATATCGATAGCCGCACGCTCAAGCTCTACAAGGGCAACTACTCCGAGTTCGAAGGCCAACGAGCCGCCGCCCTGCAGATGCAGCAAGCGGCGTACGACAAACAGCAGCGCGAAATCGCGCACCTGCAATTGTTTGTCGACCGCTTCCGCGCCAAAGCCACCAAGGCCCGCCAGGCGCAAAGCCGGCTCAAGGCACTCGAGCGGCTCGAGCGCATCGTCGCGGTGCGAGCGGCCTCCCCGGTCAGCTTCCGCTTTCGCGAGCCGGTCCATGCCCCGCAGATCCTGCTGACACTCGAGGAACTGGATGCCGGTCATTCTGGGGTCCCGGTGTTGCGCGGTGTCGATCTCACGCTGAGGGCCGGCGCGCGCGTCGGGCTGTTGGGCGCCAATGGCGCCGGCAAGTCGACGCTGGTCCGGACGCTGGCCGGCGAGTTGTCCCCGTTGGCGGGCGAGCGCCGTGCGGGGAAAGGGCTGGAGGTCGGCTACTTCGCGCAGCATCAGCTCGAGCAACTACGCCCCGAGGACTCGCCGCTGCAGCATCTCGCGCGGCTGGACCGCCGGACGCGGGAGCAGGAACTGCGCGACTACCTGGGCGGGTTCAACTTTGGCGGAGAGATGGCGGACGCGCCAGTGGGCCGTTTCTCGGGCGGGGAAAAGTCGCGGCTGATCCTGGCGCTCGTCATCTGGCGGCGGCCCAATCTGCTGTTGCTGGATGAGCCGACCAATCACCTTGACCTGGACACGCGCGAGGCGCTTACCATCGCGTTGCAGGAGTTCGAAGGAGCGGTGGTGCTGGTGTCTCACGACCGCCACTTGCTACGCGCCACGGCTGAGGACTTTCTCATCGTCGGCGGGGGTCGCGCAGAGCCCTTCGACGGCGATCTGGAGGACTACCGCGGCTGGCTTGCCGGGCGGCGCGAGACCCAGACGGCAACTCCCGGGCGGACAGCCGACGCGCCGGTCGATCGCAAGCGGCAGCGCAGGCTCGAGGCCGAAGCGCGCAACCAGCTCTCGGCTCAACGCAGGCCGATAGAGCAGCGCGTCCAAGGGTTGGAAGCCGAAATGGCGCAGCTTTCCGTGGAGAAAGGCAAGCTTGAAACCTTGCTTGCCGACCCTAACCTATATGCGGAACCCGACCGGGAGAAGGTGAGACTGTGCCTTCTGGAGCAAGGGCGCATCAGCGGCCGCCTCGAGGCGTTGGAGGCGGCATGGCTCGAGTTACAGCAGCAGCTCGAGGCGTTTGAAGTGCGCTAGGCCCGCGCGCATGGCTGCCGGCTGCTGCAGCTTCGGCCAACCCCAGAACTCGCGGTTCGGGGCGATACTCTAAGGTGAGATTTGTTGGCTTTACGCGTCTAGGAGGACAACTTGTTCAAACGCATTGGCCTGTTCTTGATAACCAACCTGGCGATCCTGCTCGTACTGAGCTTCACCGCCCGGATTCTGGGCGTGGACCGGTTTCTCACCGCCAACGGGTTGGATCTTTCTGGGCTGTTCGTGTTCGCTGCCATTTTCGGCTTTGGCGGTGCCTTTATCTCGCTAGCCATATCCAAGTGGTCGGCGAAGAGGATGGTCGGCGCACAGGTGATCGAGAATCCGAGCAACGCCACCGAGCGCTGGCTGGTGGAGACGGTGCGCCGGCATGCGCAGCTGGCCGGTATCGGCATGCCCGAGGTTGCCGTCTACGAAGCGCCCGAAATCAATGCATTTGCCACCGGCGCCAACCGCAATAACGCCTTGGTCGCTGTCAGCACAGGCTTGCTGCGGAATATGACGCCGGACGAGGCCGAGGCAGTGCTCGGTCACGAAATCAGCCACGTGGCCAACGGCGACATGGTGACGCTCGCCTTGATTCAAGGCGTGGTCAACACCTTTGTCATCTTCCTGGCGCGCGTCATCGGCTACGTGGTCGACCGCATCGTGCTGAAGAACGATCGTGACTCGGTCGGGATCGGCTACTGGGTCACTTCAATCGCAGCTGAAATCGTGCTTGGGTTCGTCGCCACGATGATCGTGATGTGGTTCAGCCGCAGGCGTGAGTACCGCGCCGATGCGGGTGGAGCGCAGCTGGCCGGCCGCGAGAAAATGATCGCCGCGCTGGAGCGGCTGAAGCTGGCGCATGAGCCGTCCACCCTGCCGGCTCAGGTCAAGGCGTTCGGCATATCTGGGGGCGAGACCAGCGGGTTTGCGCTGCTGTTCATGTCCCATCCGCCGCTCGACAGCCGCATCGCCGCGCTGCGGGCCGGCGCGGTGGCCTCTGGTTTAAGCCTCGCACGCTGACACTGCAGGCTGGCCTCGAACGCGACGGCGCCGGAACTCCGGCGCCGTTTGCGTTGCGGCCCGTGACTCGTGATTCGTGACTCGTAAGTTCATTCAACCCGCTCGCCGATAGCGTCGTCCAGCGGAGCGGGACGAATTGCGGATCACCGACTAGAAGTTACGAATCACGAGTCACGAGTCACGAATCACGAGTCACGGCTGCTCCAGCACCACTGCTGCGCGACCCGATATCAACTCGCCGTCTTTTCCGCCCACCGTGAACCGGTAGATGACGCGCAAGCCCTCGTTCAGGAGCCGCTCCGCGTCGACTAGCAGATCGTCCTCAATCGCGTCGAGATAGGCGACACGGCACACCACCTCTCGCAAGCTCGCGAAGTAGCCCATGCGCGGACGCGCCTGGTCGCCGCTCGCGAGTCCGCCATGCAGCGCCATGGCCTGTGCCGCGTACTCGACGCCGCAGATCGCATGTAGACGGCCATTGCGGCGCAGCGGGTTGTCGCCCGCGCGATGACTTGCGGTTGTGCAGACGATGTGCTGCTCGTCCCAGGACAGCACGCCGTCGAGCAGGCACATGGTGCCCGCGTGCGGGATGCGGGCGCGAATCTCGAGCTTGCCGATCAGCATGGTGAAACCGCGACTGTCACCGTTCTTCCACGCAAATATTCCAACACGAGCGCGGTTGCTGAAGGTTCAGCGAGTGCGCCGAGCACCGGCAGCGCGCGGCCGGTTGGGTTGCCGCTGCGCAGTGCCTCCAGCGCGGGGTCCTGCATGCGCGTGGGTACGCGCGCACCGGGCTCGGCCTGTACATCGAGCCGAGCGAAGCTTGCCGAGGTCGCGTGCGGCGCCAGCAGCAATGCCACGCCCACCGACCCAGTGATCGGCCGCACCGCGTTCAGCGGCTCGGGATAGGGAACGTCGTAAGAGACCAGCAACGTGGGCTCGGTTTCAGTAATGCAATAGGCGCAAGCTTCCAGCAGGCCGGCGACGAAGCAGCAGTCGAAGCAGCACAAGCTGGTCGACGCCGCCCGGGAGCGCAGGGCGATGCTCCAGTAACCGGCCGGCGCGTTATGCACTGAGTTGTGGAACCGAGTGGGAGAAACCTCGCGGTCTTCGCCGGCCAGGGACTCGCAGATCTGGTGAATCACTTGGCCGTCGGCGCCCGAGGAGGTGAACACGGAGGCGAGGGTCTCGGGTGGTCGGCCGCTGCTGGCCAGCGCCTCCAGCCCTGCATTCAATGCCAGCTTGATCGGGAGTCCCGTGCGCCGGCGCTCCGCAGCGGGAAGCAAATCCAGTGGCGGCAAAACCAGTTCGCCCGGAACGTATGGCACAGCGCCGGCCAAGATCGGGTGGCTCGCGGCCCAGCCGCTCAAGCCGGGTCCGCGCAAACCGACGCCTTCGACGAAGACCTCCATTAGGTGCCGCGCATCAGCGTGCCCGACCGAACACCAGGCTGCAGTTGCTGCCGCCAAAGCCGAACGAATTGCTCATGACGCGCATCGGCGCTTGCCTCGCGTTGCCCAGCAGATAGCGCACGCGCAGGCTTGGATCGAGGCGCTGCGTGTTGGCGCTGCCGGGCATGAACTGCTCGCGCATCGCGAGCGCGCAGATGATGGCCTCGGCGATTCCGGAGGTTCCGAGCAGGTGCCCGGTCGCACCCTTTGTCGAGCTGCACGCGGCACCTGTTCCGAACAGATCGTAGACGGCTTTGTCCTCCGCAGCATCGTTGCTGCGCGTCGCCGTGCCGTGCAGATTGATGTAGTCGATATCGCGGGCGGCCAGCGTCGCGCTCGACAAAGCGCGCTGCATCGCGGCGCGGGCGCCCGCCCCTTCCGGGTGCGGAGTCGACATGTGATGAGCATCGCTGCTCTCGCCGACGCCCAGCAGCTGGAGCGTTCCTGCCGGCTCCGGCGTTTGCCCGCGTTCCAGCAGCGCAAAGCCGGCGCCCTCGCCGATCGAGATGCCGTTGCGTTCGCTGTCGAAGGGACGGCAGGGAGCGCTGGACAGCAGCTCCAGCGAGGCGAAGCCGTACAGGGTGGTCAAGCACAGGCTGTCCGCGCCGCCTACTACTGCCGCGTCGCACAAGCCCGCCGCCAGCATCCGCGCGGCAGAGCCGAATACCTTTGCGCTGGAGGAGCAAGCTGTCGAAATCACCACTGCAGGTCCCTCCAGTTCGAGCTGCGCCTGCACGAAGCGACCGAGCGAGAAGCTGTTTTGCGTAGCGGCGTAGTCGAATGCTCTCGGCAGCGCACCGGTACTCGCTTCGCGGTGCCGGTAAGCCAACTCGGTATGCAGGAGACCGGACGTGCTGGTCCCGAGGAACAACCCGATGCGGTGCGCTCCGTATCGGCTACGGGCGCGCGCAACCGCATCCAAGAATCCGTCCTGCGCCAGCGCCAACTGCGCCAACCGGTTATTGCGGCAATCTGCAGCTGCCATCTCCTCGGGCAAGGGGGTTAGCTGCTCGTCGGGGACGTGGCCGACCCAGGTGTCGAGACGCGCGCTCTCGAACGCACAAGGCACCAGCCCGGAGCGCCTGCCTGTGAGCGCCTCCGCGTGCTTGCGCAGGCCGACGCCAAGGCTGCTCGTCAACGTAAACGCACTCAAAGTCAGGGGCTTCAATCGTCATCCAAAGGGCGGGGCGGTACAGCTTGCGCCCCGCTATAATACCGCGCTGTAAGCGAGGCAACGAGCGAGCGCATGGACCGGGTCAAGACGATGAGCGCAGAAGAACGGGAGCTGGCGGAACTGATCGTCAGCACGCTCAATCTTGATCTGTCCGCCGCCGAAGTCGATCCCGCTGCCGCACTTTATCGCGAGGGGTTGGGCCTCGATTCCATCGACATCCTGGAAATAGCGCTCGCCGTGTCCAAGACCTACGGCTTTCAGTTGCGTTCAGACGATAGCGACAACATCAAGATCTTCAGCTCGCTGCGCAGCCTGAACGAGCATGTCCAGCGCAGCCGGACGAAATAAGGCGACCGCGCGCCGCGTGCGGCTCATGACGCTGGGTGTCGCCGCGATGGTGATCGGTTACGCCGCCGCGACACATTGGGCTGTGGCCTCCAGGCATGCCGATACGCTCGGGATTGCGCTGGCCCTGGCCCCGCTGCTGATGGGATTGGTGTGGCTCTCTGCGCGCACCCGCCAACCGCCTTGGGTCAAGCTGTCCGCGCTGGCTGCAGCGTTGGGGCTCGCAGTGCTCGTTGCGCGCCGCGCTACGCTCCCCGTGAGCTTGCTCTATCCGCTTCCTTCGATGCTTGTCTATGGCGGCCTGCTTTGGATATTCGCCCGCACGCTCGCGCCAGGGCGCGAAGCGCTGGTTACTCGCCTGGCGCGCCAGGTGCACGGAACGATCCCGGACGATATCGCCGCGTACACCCGGCAGGTGACCTGGGCCTGGTGCGTATTCTTCGCCGCGATGGGACTGACATCGGTGCTGTTGTTTGCGTTCGCCTCGTTGCCTGCCTGGTCCCTATTCGTCAATGTGCTCGGCCTGCCGCTGATCTGCGCAATGTTCGTGGGCGAGTACATCTACCGAGTTCTGCGCTACCGCCACTTCTCGCACGCCTCCCTGATTGCTTCGGTGCGGGCCTTCCATGAGTTCGGCCGCGGCGCTGCAACGCCCGGTCGCGGCAGCTAGGCGGCGGCGTTGCCGTTCGCGCACGAATCGGCGCGGCGCTTTTCCCGCGCCAGCATAGACATGTCACCGATCCCCTTTCTCGGTCACCGCGACCATTCCGCGGTGCTCGCGTGGCGCGGCGACCGTCCCGTGCGTGTCAGCGATTTTCTGAGCGATCTGGCGGCTGTGAGCGCGGCGCTCCCCGACCGTCGTTTCCTTGTGAACCTGTGCGCGGACCGCTATCGCTTCGCGGTGGGCCTCGCTGCGGCATTGCTGCGCGAGCAGGTGAGCCTGCTACCCCCCGCACATACGCCCGAGCTGCTGCGGCTGCTCAAGGACCGGTACACGGGCATGTACGCGCTTTGCGACGGCGGGATTCAGACCGATGCGGTGGAAATGGTCGACTACCCCGCCACCGACGTGGCCGTCTCCGCATCCGAAGTGCCGGCTTTTCCGCCGTCTCGAGACGCGGCCATCGCGTTCACTTCGGGATCTACCGGTGAGCCTACGCCGCACCTCAAGAGTTGGGGCAGGCTGGCGCTCGGCGCGGCGCATGAAGCGCAGTGCCTTGGCCTTGCTGTCGGCGTCACCCTGGTCGGCACGGTTCCGCCGCAGCACATGTACGGTCTCGAGTCGACCGTCCTGCTGGCTCTGCAGAACGGCCTCGCCCTGCACGCGGGCCGGCCGTTCTATCCTGCAGACATCCGCGTTGCGCTGGAGCGGATTCCCGAACAGCGCGTGCTGGTTACAACGCCAGTCCACCTGCGTGCGCTGCTGGCCGAGGAGCGCGAACTGCCGCGCTTACAGTTGATACTCTGCGCGACGGCGCCGCTGTCGGCCGAAATGGCCGCCGAAGCCGAGGCGCGCTACAGTGCGCCGGTGCGAGAGATCTTTGGGTTCACCGAGGCCGGCATGGTCGCCACGCGACGCACAACGCAAGGGCCACAGTGGCACGCGCTGCCCGGCGTGCGCCTTTGGCGAGACCGAGATGGCGTCCGGGTCGGTGGCGGTCATGTTCAAACCGGCGTCGCCTTCACCGACCTGGTCGAGTTAGAGGATGCGCACACATTCTTGCTGCAGGGCCGCAGCGCCGACCTCGTCAACATCGCCGGCAAGCGCAGTTCGGTCGCCTATCTCAATCAGCAATTGCTCGCGATCGAGGGGGTCGAGGATGGAGTGTTCTTCTTGCCGGACGGGCCGCAAGAAAGCATCACTCGGCTGATAGCTTTCGTGGTGGCGCCCAGGCTGTCGCGGGAGGCGCTGATGTCCGCGCTGCGCGCGCGCATCGATCCCGCGTTCCTGCCGCGGCCACTCTACTATGTCGATGCTTTGCCTCGCGCCGCGACCGGCAAGCTGTCGCGAGAGGCGCTCACGCGATTGGCCCAGACTGCCCACAAGCGTGGGCCGGACGCGTGAGCCGAATCATCCTGCAGTTGCCAGCCGAACATCCCAGTTTCGCGGGGCATTTTCCGGGTAATCCCATCATCCCCGGTGCCGTGCTGCTGGACGAGATCCTCGCAGCGATCGAACGCGCACAAGGGCGGCCCGCCGCGGCGTGGGCGGTGAAATGGGTCAAGTTCCTGCGGCCGGTGCGGCCGGGTGACGAGCTCGCGCTCGAGATCACGGCGGTGCCCGGCGGAGACACCCGCTTCCGGTGCTGGATTGGCGCGTTCGAGGTGATCACCGGGTCGGTGCGTGCGTGACCCAGGCCTGGCTCGACCAGCGCGAGCGCGGCAACATTATCGCGATCCGGATGCTGGTCGCCGTGGCTATGTTGTTGGGCAGGAAGGTCGCGCGTCTGTTTCTATACCCGGTCTGCCTCTACTTTCTGGTTTCGGCCTCGAGCCTCAGGGCAGCGTCGCGCCAGTATCTGAGCAAGGTGCTGGGACGCGCGCCGCGGTTCTCCGATTTATTCCGGCACTTCTTCGCGTTTGGCGCCGTGGGACTCGACCGGGTTTACCTGCTCAAGGACCGGGTCGAGCTGTTCGAGTCGGAGATCTTCGGCGAGGACGTGCTGCTGGATGTCACCCGCGGCGGGCAAGGCTGCTTCTTGTTGGGCGCGCACCTGGGCAGCTTCGAGATCTTGCGCGCCTTCGGGACGTCCAAACATCTGCGCATCGGTCTGGTCATGTACGAGGAAAACGTGAGGATGGTGAACACTGTGGCCAAGGCGATCAACCCCGCGCTGGCCGAGGCTGTGATCAGCCTGGGGCGATTCGACTCGATGCTCAAGGTGGAGGAGCGCTTGCGCCAGAGCGAGTGGGTCGGAATGCTGGGCGACCGTGCCCTGGATCAGGAGCCCCAGCTGCGCGTGCCGTTTCTCGGCGAGGACGCCGGCTTCCCGACCGCGCCGTTCCGGCTCGCCCTGATGCTCAAGCGGCCCGTGGTACTGATGGTGGGGCTGTACCGGGGCGGCAACCGCTATGAGATGCACTTCGAGAAATTGTTCGAGCCGCAGGGCGTGGAGCGAGGCGAGCGCGCGGCCGCCATCGAGCGAGCGGTGCGCCTGTATGCGCAACGGCTCGAACACTATTGCGGCCAAGCGCCCTACAACTGGTTCAACTTCTATGACTTCTGGAATCGTTCGCCTCTGCCGAGTTAGCTTGCTGCCCTGGTTGCTGCTTGCCCTGGTCCCCGCGCTCGTGGCGGCGGGAGAGCCCGAGGCACCCGAGGCCACCGGTCACGAGAACCTTCCAACGCCGTGGGGTGTGGAACGGCTCATGTCCGAACTGGGCCGGGTGCAGCAGGCGAGGGCGCGCTTCGTGGAGCGCAAGTACCTCAAAGTGCTCAAATCCCCGTTGGAGACCACCGGGACGCTGGAGTATGACGCTCCGGACCGCCTGGTCAAGCGCACGCTCGAGCCCAGGCCCGAGACCATGACCGTGGAAGGCGAGCGGCTCGTGATCGAAAGCCAGGCCCGTAGCCGCAACCGCACGCTGCGCCTCGAGGACTATCCCGTGCTGTGGGGGTTCGTAGAGAGCTTCCGCTCTACGCTCAAGGGCGATCTAGCTGCGCTCCAGCGCTTCTATCGGGTGACGCTGGAGGGTGGCCCGCAGCGCTGGCAGCTTGCACTGACGCCTCGCGATCCGAAGATGAGCGCGCTGATCGAATCGATCCTCATCGGCGGCGGCGGTGGGCGGATCAACCGGATCGAAGTCCGGGAGGCGAAGGGCGATCGCTCGGTGATGACGGTGCTCGAGGATGCGCCGTGAGGCCTGGTCGGCGCATCGCAGTTCTTGCTACCTGGGCCGGCTTCGTTGCTGCTTGCGCATGGGTCGCGCTGCACGCCCGCTACACCACAGACTTGAGCGCGTTTCTGCCGCGCTCGCCGTCCGCGTCGCAGCAGATCCTGGTGGATCAGCTGCGCGAGGGCGTGGTGTCGCGCTTGATCCTGGTTGGGATCGAGGGCGCACCCCCATCGACGTTGGCCGCGCTCAGCGAAGCGCTCGCCGATCGCCTCGCACGCGAGCCGGACTTTGCCTATGTCAACAACGGATCGCAGTCGCGGCTGACGGCGGATGGCGAGTTCCTGCTGCGTCATCGCTATCTGCTGAGCCCAGGCGTGACGCCGCAGCGATTCACCGTGGCTGGCCTGCGCGAAGCGCTCGAGAACGACCTCGCGCTGCTTGCCTCTCCGCTGAGCACGCTGGTGAGCCGGCTGTTGCCCGCCGACCCGACGGGGGAATTCCTGCACCTGCTCGAACGGTTCGAGCCCGAAG
>JBGPPC010000031.1:0-21705 GCA_041488355.1 Gammaproteobacteria bacterium | reverse complement strand
GCGTTGTTCGCACGCGCCCGCAGCACGAAGTTTACGATCTCGTTGCGGAAGTCCTTTGGGTTGGCGATACCGGCCGGCTTCTCGATCTTCTCCAACTCGGTATTGAGCGCAGCGCGATCGAAGAACTCGCCGGTGTCCGGGTCGCGGAAGTCCTCGTCCTGGATCCAGCAGTCGGCGTAGGTCACATAGCGGTCGAAGATGTTCTGGCCGTATTCCGAGTAGGACTCCAGATACGCGGTCTGGATTTCCTTGCCGATGAACTCCGCGTAGCGCGGCGCCAGATAGCCCTTTATGAACTCGAGATACTTGCGCTTGGTCTCGTCCGGGAAATCCTCCCTGGCGATGCGCTGCTCGATCACGTACATCAGGTGCACCGGGTTGGCCGCCACCTCGGTCTGGTCGTAGTTGAAGACAGTCGACAGGATTTTATAGGCGAAGCGGGTCGAGACACCGGTCATACCTTCGTCCGGCCCCGCATAGTCGCGGTATTCCTGATAGGACTTGGCCTTCGGGTCGGTGTCCTTCAGGCTTTCGCCGTCGTATACCCGCATCTTCGAGAAGATGCTCGAGTTTTCCGGCTCCTTCAGGCGCGACAACACCGAAAACTGCGCCATCATGTCCAATGTGCTCGGAGCGCATGGCGCCTGGGACAGTGCGCTGTTGCGGATCAGCTTCTCGTAGATCCTGACCTCCTCGGAGGTTTGCAGGCAGTACGGCACCTTGACTATATATATGCGGTCGAGGAAGGCTTCGTTGTGGCGGTTATTGCGGAACGACTGCCATTCCGACTCGTTGCTATGCGCCAGAATGAGTCCGTTGAACGGAATCGCGGAGAATCCTTCAGTTCCTTTGAAGTTGCCTTCCTGGGTCGCCGTCAGCAAAGGATGCAACATTTTGATCGGCGCTTTGAACATTTCTACAAACTCGAGCAGACCTTGGTTGGCCAGGCACAGTCCACCCGAGTAGCTGTAAGCATCCGGATCGTCCTGCGCGTACTTGTCGAGCTTGCGGATGTCGACCTTCCCCACCAGGGAGGAGATGTCTTGATTGTTCTCGTCGCCCGGTTCGGTCTTGGATATAGCCGTCTGGCGCAGCACGGAGGGCTGGATCCTGACGACGCGGAACTTGGAGATATCGCCGCCGGACTCCTGCAACCGCTTGATAGCCCATGGAGACATGATCCCGGTGAGATAGCGGCGGGGAATACCATAGTCGGACTCGAGCACCCCGCCATATTCCTCAGGCGCAAACAGCCCGAGTGGGGATTCGTTGACGGGCGAACCCTTGAGCGCGTAGATGGGGCGGCGCTCCATCAGCTGCTTGAGCCGCTCGGCGATAGAGGATTTGCCGCCACCCACCGGCCCGAGCAGATACAGGATTTGTTTCTTCTCTTCGAGACCTTGCGCCGCATGCCGGAAGAAGGCGACGATCTGGGAGATCGCGTCCTCCAAGCCGTAAAATTCGGCGAAGGCAGGATAGCGCTTGATGAGGCGGTTGGAAAAGATGCGCGACAGTCGCTGGTCGAGGCGCGTGTCGATGAGTTCCGGCTCGCCGATCGCCGCCAGCATGCGCTCCGCAGCGCTGGCGTAGGCGCCCGGATCGCTCCGGCATAGCTCAAGGTACTGCTCCAGAGACAGCTCGTCTTCCTGTCCGGTGGAGTACTTTGCCTTGTATCCCTCAGCAAGCTTCATCATCACAGCTCTCTCCTAAAGTTCGTTTCAGCGCATCGCTTCCATGCTCCCTTCTTATTTTTTGTATGACCTGCGTCGTCTCGTTCACTCAATTCAAACAACGAGCAGATCCCGTTTCTCAAGCTGACTTGCGCGTCGTTCGGCGCAGGTCATTGTGCGTAATACGTCATGCTGACGCGATGCTTAACGCAGAAGACCCGATAATGTATACGGAGTTCATCTACTCGCCGCCGCAAACATCCACTGACGTCGCCGAATTCGCCCACGATTCTCTCTGCGATGGTGGACTCTGAATTGGCCCGCGGTCACCGCGAGCAGCCACGACTCAGCCGCGTTTCGTTCTAGCGTAAGCAGCTTTCTTGCCAGAGTCACTAAACGAAGGTTCTAGCTAGGAAAAGCGGAAAACGCGGGCGTGCTCGGGCCCGACATGTTGCAGCGTGGACCCGGTCTACGATCCAGTGTGGTGCAAACTGGTTCAATGCAGTCGAAGAAACATCGCTGATCGATGTTTGATCATCGCTCGTCGACTCGCTTTGCTCGTTCGCTGCGACTCAGGTCGATCGGACATGCGACAAGCAGCATTGAGATTTGACTGCCAACACAAAGTCGAGCAGCGCGGTCGCGAAATTAGAGCTAACCGGCATCACCCGATCCCTGCAACTGTCCGGTCTCGTTTCAGTCCACGCGCGGGGCCCGAACAACGCGGCAGAAGGCCGTGTCTATCGCGTGCGGCGATTGAACAATGCGCGCGCGCGTGCAGTCATATGATTCACAGTATGTGGCATATGTGATGCTTACAAGGAAGGAGGGAGGGTTGATTGGCACGCCCTGGTGAAGCGCCATCGCGTCCCAGGGCGCTAGGGAGTGCCACTATGCTCAACCGAACGGTTTGTATCGTAGGCGCCGCCTCTGGTCGCGGTGCGCTGGATGCTGGCTGCGAAGCGGGCCCGGAAGCGCTGCGCCGTTCGCCGTTATCCACCCAGCTCTGGCGCGGGGGTCTCGACCCCGTCTGGGACGCGATCCTCCACCCCGAAGCCGAATCCAATAGCACGGAAGCAGTACGCGGGCTGTGTGCCCGACTGTCGCGACGCGTACAGAGTATCGCCGAGCGCGGTGCATTCCCACTCGTTCTCGGCGGCGACCACTCTTGCGCCGTCGGCACGTGGAGCGGTGTTGCCGCGGCCGTCCGGGCGCGGGGGCCGCTGGGCCTGATCTGGATCGACGCGCATATGGACGCGCATACACCGGCGACCTCTCCGAGCAGCGCGCTGCACGGCATGCCGCTCGCCTGCCTGCTGGGCCATGGCGAACCCTCGCTAGTGGCTTTGATGAATGGTCACACCCTGGCTCCCGGCCATGTCTGCCTGGTGGGAGTGCGCAGCTTCGAGTCCGACGAGGCGGAGCTGCTATCCCGACTCGGGGTGCGCGTGTTCTCCATGGACGAGATCGATCAACGCGGACTCGGCGAGGTAATGGCGGACGCGCATGCAATCGCCACCAGCGGGACAGCCGCGTTCGGCATCACTATCGACCTAGACGTGATCGACCCGGGCGAAGCGCCGGGCGTGGGTACGCCGGTGCCCCGGGGACTCGAGTCTGCAGCTCTGGCTCACGCGCTGGCTGCGGTAAGCAGCGATCCGCGCCTAGCTGCCGCCGAGATCGCCGAATACAACCCGCGAGCGGACAGCGAGGCCCATACCGCTGGCGTCGCAGCCCAGCTCGCGGCGGCAGTGCTGGGGGCCGGAAATGCACTCGACGACCGGCAAGGCGTTTCGGAACTCGAATGGCGCTATGGCGCGCATAACTACGATCCTCTGCCGGTGACCCTGGTACGCGGAGAAGGGGTACACGTATGGGACGAGCATGGCCGCCGGTTCCTGGACATGATGAGCGCCTACTCGGCGGTCAGCCATGGCCACTGCCATCCGCGCTTAACTCGCGTGTTGGCTCAGCAAGCGTGCACACTCAACGTCACGTCTCGCGCCTACCGCAACGACCGCCTGCCGTTGCTGTTCGAGCGCCTGTGTGAAGTGACCGGACAGGAGGCAGTCTTGCCCGCGAACACCGGCTTGGAAGCGGTGGAAGTGGCAATCAAGGCGGCACGCAAATGGGGCGCCAAGGTCAAAGGCGTGCCCCAGGATCAAGTGGAGATCATCGCTTGCGAAGGCAACTTTCATGGGCGCTCCATTGCGATCCTCGCCATGTCCTCCGAGGTACAGTACCGCGACGGGTTCGGTCCGTTCCCGCCGGGGTTCGTGCGCATCCCGTTCGCGGACGCGGCTGCGCTCGAGCGGGCCATCACGCCGCGCACTGTGGCGTTTCTGGTCGAACCCATTCAAGGCGAGGGTGGGATCATCGTCCCACCCTTGGGCTACCTTGCGCAGTGCGCGGAGATCTGCCGACGGCACGACGTTCTCCTCATCTGCGACGAGGTGCAGACGGGGCTGGGACGTACCGGCCGCATGCTGGCGTGCGACCACGAACGCGTCAGGCCTGACGGTTTGATCTTGGGTAAGGCACTCGGCGGCGGTCTGCTTCCCGTCTCGGCTTTCTTGGCGCGGCGCGATGTCATGGACGTGTTTCGGCCAGGCGATCATGGCAGCACGTTTGCCGGCAGCCCCCTCGCTGCTGCGGTCGCGCTGGCTGCCATCGACGTCTTGCTCGACGAGCGCCTTCCCGAACACGCCGCGGAGCTCGGGGATTACTTCATCCGTCAGCTGCGCGCGATCACGAGTCCTCTGGTCCGCGAGGTGCGCGGAAAGGGGCTGCTGATCGGGGTCGAGTTCGAACCGGAAGCGGTGAGCGCCCGGCTGGTATGCGAGAAGCTGCTGGAGCGGGGCGTTCTGACCAAGGACACCCACCACACCGTTGTCCGCTTCGCTCCGCCGCTGATCGTGACCCGTGCGCAGATCGATGAAGCTCTGGTTGTCATTCGCGAGGTCCTGTTCGAGCTGGGCGGTCAGTTGCGCAGCGCGGCGTAAGCGGCTGCCGCCATGGGCGCCGTCCCCGATCTACTCGCCCGACTCGGCGTCGCCGAGCGCAATTCCGGAGCTTGCATGGGGCCGGAGTGGCTTCCGGCAGACGAGTACTTCGCTTCCATCGACCCGACCACCAGTCAGGTGATCGGATGGGTCGGCCGCTGCACCCGCAGCCAGTACGGGCTGGTGCTGCGCGCCGCGGCGCAAGCGTTCGATGCCTGGCGCGCGGTTCCCGCCCCCGCCCGCGGCGAACTGGTGCGGCTCATCGTCGAGGATCTGCGGCGACACAAGTCTGCGCTCGGCAGCCTCATCGCGTTGGAGACCGGCAAGATCAAGCAGGAAGGTGACGGCGAGGTCCAGGAGATGATCGACATCGGCGATTTTGCCGTCGGCCAGTCGCGCATGCTGTATGGCCGGACTATGCAGTCCGAGCGGCCGCGCCATCGCATGTACGAACAATGGCACCCGCTTGGGATCGTGGGGGTCATCACCGCTTTCAACTTCCCGGCTGCCGTGTGGGCGTGGAACGCTTTTATAGCTGCCGTTTGCGGGGATACAGTGGTCTGGAAACCCTCGCCCAAGGCACCGCTGACCGCCATTGCGATCCAGCACATCGTCAACGGCGTGGCGCGACGGATCGCCCACGAAGGCGTGTTCTCGCTGCTCGCCAGCGACAGCCCCGAGCCCGCGCAGTGGCTGGTCGAAGACGCTCGCATTCCGTTAGTGTCCTTCACAGGCTCGAGCCGGGTCGGCCGCCAAGTCGCACAAACGCTCGCTGCGCGCATGGGGCGCTGCCTGCTGGAATGCTCGGGCAACAACGCCGTGATCGTGGACGAGACGGCGAATCTGGATCTGGCGATCCCGGCCATCGTTTTCGGGGCAGTGGGCACCGCCGGCCAGCGCTGTACCACCACGCGCCGGTTGATCGTGCACCAATCCCGCGCCGACGAGATCGAAGAGCGGCTGGTCGACGCTTACCGGCAGGTTCAGATCGGCGACCCGCTCGAGGCCAGCACGTTGATGGGGCCTCTGATCGACGCGGAAGCCTGTATCCGATTCCGCGAAACGCTGGCCGAGCTGGAGCGCCTCGGGGGCAAGGTGCTGGTGGGAGGGAAGGCTCTCGACCGGCCAGGGTTCTTCGTGCAACCCACCTTGGCCCGCGCGGAGAACCGCTGGAGTGTGGTGCAGCGCGAGACCTTTGCGCCGATCCTCTACGTCATGCGGTGCCGAAGCATCGAGGAGGCCATCGCCCTCAACAACGCGGTGCCGCAGGGTCTGTCCTCTGCGCTGTTCACTGACAGTCTGCAACGTGCTGAGGAGTTCCTTTCCGCGCGCGGCAGCGACTGCGGCATTGCGAACATCAATATCGGCACATCGGGCGCGGAAGTTGGTGGCGCGTTCGGTGGCGAGAAGGAGACCGGAGGGGGGAGAGAAGCTGGGTCGGACGCCTGGAAGGCGTACATGCGGCGCCAGACCAATACCATCAACTGGGGCCGCGACTTGCCACTCGCGCAGGGTATCCAGTTCAGAATCGCCTGAGTTGCGGGCCGCGGTCCCGCACCGGCCCAACCAACGACGCATTCCTGCGTCGCGCTGCGCAATTCAGCTCGATCTCGCAGATTGCCCCGCCGTGCCGACAGACTCGCGGTGTTACTCCCGAACGGCAGTAGCTACCTGCACTAGGCACCTCGCTCACAAAGTGCTAGCTTATTCTCGCGGCTACAACAGAACAGCGCGGTATCCGGACGAGCAAAAGATGTCACCCCGCACCCCAGCTTCGACGGGCAGCAGCCCGTGCCTGCCGCCTCAGCAGCGCGCAATGTTTCGCCAGCACCTCGGAGGGATCTTGCATGACACAAAAACTCATGGTGAACGGCCAGACATACGAGGTCGATGTGCCGCCGGAAATGCCCTTGCTCTGGGTGATCCGCGACGTCATCGGCCTGACGGGCACCAAGTTCGGCTGCGGCATCGCAGCGTGCGGCGCGTGCACCGTTCACCTCGACGGCGTCGCGGTTCGCTCTTGTGCGCTGCCCGTCGCTAACGTAAGCGGAAAAGTAACCACTATCGAAGGCCTCAGCGCCAAGGGCGATCATCCGGTGCAGAAGGCGTGGCTCAAGAACATGGTGCCGCAGTGTGGCTACTGTCAGAGCGGGCAGATGATGCAGGCCGCGTCGCTGCTCAGCATGAACCCGAAGCCGACGGACGAGGATATCGATGGCGCCATGGCCGGCAACATCTGCCGGTGCGGAACCTATACCCGGATTCGCGCCGCGATCAAAGAAGCCGCAGGGGTGAAGTCATGATCACGATCGAAAACGTAAGCCGCAGGACCTTCTTGAAGGGCGTCGCCGCCCTGGGCGGCAGCTTTGCACTCGGGCTGGTCCTGGATCCGTTCAGGCCGCATCCGTTTTACGGGAGCTTCATCGGCTCTGCCGAAGCAGCAGAGGGCGTCGCGCCGGCACCTGGGACACTGAGTCCGAATGTGTTCGTGTCCATCGACAACACAGGGACGGTCACCATCATCGCGCATCGCTCGGAAATGGGTCAGGGTGTGCGCACCAGCGTGCCCATGATCCTGGCCGATGAGCTCGAGGCGGACTGGAGCCGGGTCAAGATCGAACAGGCCGTCGGCGACAAGATCTACGGCAACCAGTACACCGACGGATCGCGCAGCGTGCGTCACAATTATGAACGCATGCGAGAGTTCGGAGCGGTAACCCGCACGATGCTCGTGCAAGCAGCTGCTCAGCAATGGGAAGTACCCGTATCGGAGTGCAAGGCGCAGAACCACAAGGTGGTACATGTGCCAACCGGCAAGTCGCTGGACTACGGGCAGCTGGTGGATACCGCCGCAACACTGCCGGTGCCTGCTGCCAAGTCGGTCACGCTCAAAGATCCGAAGGACTTCCGTTACATCGGCAAGCCCATCTCCAGCGTCGACTTTCCCAACATGATGGTGGGTAAAGCCATCTACGGCATCGACGTCAAGATGCCGGGCATGGTCTACGCGGTGGTCGAGCACTGCCCGGTGACCTACGGCAAGGTCAAGTCCTTCGATCCGAGCGAGGCCCTGAAAGTCCCGGGCGTCAAGAAGGTGGTGGAGATCCCGCAAAATCAGCCGCCGATCGTGTTCAACACCCTGGGCGGCATCGCCGTGATCGCAACCAACACCTGGGCGGCGAACGAAGGGCGCAAGAAGCTCAAGATCGAGTGGGACTACGGACCGAATCTGGTCTACGACTCCGATGCGTTCCGCAAGGACATGGAGGACGAGAACACCAAGGACGGCAAGGTGGTGCGCAAGGAGGGCGACGTGCAGGCCGCGCTCGCCGGGGCGACCAAGGTGGTGGAGGCGGACTTCTACGTGCCCCACCTCGCGCATGCGACTATGGAGCCACCGTCCGCCATCGCTCTGGTAAAGGACGGGAAGTGCGAAGTGTGGTCGTCCTGCCAGGACCCGCAGGCAGCGCGCTCGACCGTGGCTGGCGCGATCGGACTCGAGGAGAAGAACGTCACCTCGCGCGTCGCATTACTCGGCGGCGCATTCGGGCGCAAGTCCAAACCCGATTTCGCGGCCGAAGCGGCGATACTGTCCAAGCAGCTCGGCGTACCGGTAAAGGTCACGTGGAGTCGCGAGGATGATCTGCAGCACGCCTACTACCACACGGTGAACGCACAGCACATCGCGGCCGGCCTGGACCAGAACGGAAAGGTGGTTGCGTGGCATAGCCGTTCGACGTTCCCGACCATCTGGTCGACGTTCGAGAGTCCCGATCCGCAGTACGGGCACAAGATCGAGCTCAGTCTGGGCTACCTGGACTTACCTTATGCCGTGCCTAACATCCAGCTAGAGAACGGGAAAGCGAAGGCGCACGTGCGTATCGGCTGGCTGCGTTCGGTCAACAACATTCCGAACGCCTTCGCGCAGAACACGATGGCCAACATGCTGGCCGAAGCCGCGGGCCGCGACCCGTACGAGTTCCTGCTCGAGCTGCTCGGCCCCGATCGCGTGGTCGACTTGTCCAGCACGGATTACTGGAATTACGATCAGACCTACGACGAGTATCCGATCATGACCGGCCGGTTGAAGAACGTGCTGCGGGTAGCGGCGAAGAGCGCTGGGTATGGCAAGAAGTTACCGGCGCGCGAAGCCATCGGCTTGGCCGTGCACCGCAGTTTCACCACTTACGTGGCGACGGCAGTGCATGTCAAAGTCGACAAGGACAGCAAGGTCACCATACCGCGCGTGGATGTGGCGTGCGATGCGGGCCGCGTAGTCAACACCGACCGGGTCAGATCGCAGATGGAAGGAGCCTGCATCTACGGCATGAGCGCCTGTGTGACGGAGATCACGGCCAAAGAAGGCCGCATCCAGCAGAGCAACTTCAGCGAGTACCAGCTGGTGCGCATGCCCGATGCCCCGCGCGAGATCCGCGTGCACATCGTGGAAGCCAGCAACTTCCCGCCGGGAGGTGTAGGCGAGCCCGGCACGCCGCCGTTTGCACCGGCGCTGTGCAATGCGATCTTTGCAGCAACCGGCAAACGCATCCTGGAGCTGCCGATCAGCGAAGGCAAACTAGCGGTCTAGGGTCTGAAGGTGAGCAATGGGCAGCGGCCGCGTGCCACCGCCTTTTTCATCGGGTCGATGAGAGCGGAGATCGCTTGGTGCGCCTCGTCATATCTCTAACGGCGTTGGCGCTGTGCCTGTGCAGCGGGCACGCTGAAGCCAGTGGCTTCTCGTTAAACGGGCGCGAGCTGGGTGAGCCTGTCGACAGCGTGCTCAACGATCCGCGCTACGAGTGTGGCGGCGTTTCGGCATGCCTCCTCTACACGGTGTGCACGCTCAAGGTTCCCGGCAGCGAAGCCTTGGCCGGTGCACCCCTCGAAGGTCTGAGCCTGCACTTCGGCGGCGAACGCCTTACGGCGATCGAAGCCAAATTTCCACTCGAGCGATTCGACCAGGTGTTGCGTGATCTCGTCGAGGAACTCGGGCCCGCGCAATCTGAACCCGGTGGTCTGCGTCGGGATCCGGCCGCCCTGACCGGAAACGCCGTTTATGTCTGGCGAGAAGGATCTCAGCTGCTGCGCCTCGAGCGCACCTCGCGCGATCCCGCACACTCGTCTCTGATCATCACGCAAAAGAACTTCCTGAGCGAGTTGCTCGGACACTAGGGACGCTCGGCAAGAAGTTACCGGCCTGCACTCAGTAACCGGAGCATGGCGTCGAGGCCGAGCAGATAGGACTGCACGCCGAAGCCCGCGATGGTGCCTGCCGCTGCCGTCGCAGGCACCGACCCCAGCCCGCGTTTGGCGATATTGGTCATGTGCACCTCGACGTACGGAAACGGCAAGGTCTGCAGACAGTCGCGCAACGCATAGCCCGCGTAGGTGAAACCAGCCGGGTTCATGACCACTCCGTCCACGTGTTCGTCTACTGCGCGGTACAAGCGCGCGATGGCCTCGCCCTCGAGGTGGGTGTAGAAGATCTCCACCTCGTAGCGTTTGTCGCGTGCGTGCGCGCGTACCATCTCGTCCAGTTCGGCGGCGCTGGTGGTGCCGTAAATCTCCGGCTGGCGCCGCCCCAGGTAGCTCATATTGGCGCCTTGCATCAGCAGTATCTTCGGCATGTCCTCGTCTCCTGGAACCAACCCGCAGACCAGCCGGCCAAGCCGGACCGGCCACCCGCGCAGCTTACATACGGTTCACACTCTCGCGCATCCTACACGCCGGTCGCAAGGAAAGTCTGGAGCTCCTTCGAGTTGGTCAACCCATTTGGGTGGCGTGGTAATAGATGCGTATCCCGCGCCTGCGCCTTCGATCGCTGGTATATTGCGCCGTTTTTCCTACCGACCACCGTCCGCTGGTTCATGTCCCACGCATCCGCCATCCGCAAGCCCGTCGACGCCACGGCCGTCGCGACGATGGCGTTGTTGTGTTTGATATGGGGCTTTGGGCACGTGGCCGCCAAACTGGCCGCGCCCGGAATATCGCTGGTCATGCAAGGCGGTTTGCGCTGTTTCATTGCGTTGGTACTGCTCGTCGGCTGGGCGCGTCTGCGCGGAACGCCATTGTTCGAGCACGATGACTCGCTCTGGCCCGGACTGCTCGCCGGCGCGCTGTTCGCGACCGAGTTTCTGTTCATCTTCGCGGGGCTGAACTACACCGGTGCGTCACGCATGGTGGTGTTCATCTACCTCACACCTTGCCTCACCGCGCTGGGTCTGCATGCGCTCGTCCCGAGCGAACGCCTGGAACCGAGCAAGTGGGCCGGCGTCGCGCTCGCTTTCGTCGGAATCGCGGTGGCGTTCTGGGACGGGCTCGCATCCGATCGCTCATCATTGCTGGGAGACGCCTTCGGAGTGATTGCAGCGGCGCTCTGGGCGGGAACCACAGTCGTGATCCGCACCACCAAACTGTCGGTGGTGAGCCCGGCCAAGACCCTGCTCTATCAGATCGGTGCCTGCGCCCTGATGCTTCCTGCAGCTTCCGTTCTGTTGGGCGAGCCTGGCGTGGTAGAGCTCACGCCGTTGGTCTGGAGCAGCCTCTTTTATCAAGGCGTGATCGTGACCTTCGCGAGCTATCTTGCCTGGTTCTGGCTGCTCACCCGCTACATGGCCACGCGACTCTCGGTGTTCACCTTCCTGACGCCGCTGTTCGGGGTGATGGCGGGCGTGCTGGTGCTGCATGAGCCTATGCGCCCCGCCTTCGTCGGCGCCGTGGTGTTGGTGGGCGCGGGGATTTATCTCGTCAATCGGCCCGGCCGATAGTTGCCCGGGCCACGAATGTAGGTCTGAAGCCAATTCGCGAGGCGGTTCTGCAAGCGTCGAAACATCTTACAACGCGTAAGTTGCTCTTCTGCAACAGCTTGTTCCGAATGATGTTGTTTCAAGTCGGGGACTCCGTCAGCCTGACGCCGACGGTTGGGGGGCTCTGGGCGGTGGTCCGCTGTTCGCCAAGCCGACGTTCTTTCTCGACGACACCATCCACTACACGACTACTCTCGCGCTGACTGGGACTCTGGAGGTCCAAGCGCTCAGCATCGATGCGGGTACCACACTCGGGCCGTTCTTCGGCCCTGTGGCGATCGATCTCGGCAGCATTGATTTGCTCGATCTGGACGACCAGCCTTGGACTCTGGCCATTCCTCCGATCACGGGTCAGTCGCAAACCATCGCGCGCACCGGCTTGGGGATCGGGGCGCAGGCGCTGAACTACCAGTTCACTGCGGACGGATCGGGACAGACGAACTGGCAGGGTCACTTGCGCTATCAGGTGTCCGCGGCCGGGATCGACCTGGGGTCAGCGTTTGGACAGATTGTTCAGACCGGTGGCGGATTTTCGTGCTTGACCGAAATCTTCAATCCCCGCTGTCAGACGCTGTTCGTTGCCGACGATGATCTCTTCGGTGCAAACCAGGAGCCCCTCGGCCGGCCGTTCTGCATCCAGTGCAATGATCTGTCGCTGTTCTTTGACACGAGTCCTGTCCTTTGGCAGCGACTCGAAAGGCGGCGGTCAAATCTTGAGGAGCCCGGTCCAATAGCCCTCGCGTTCGCACGAGTTCATCGCGGCGCAAGCCAAAGATTGGCTTCTTCTGTTCAGGCCACCTTCAGGACGAAATCGAAGCGGCCAGCCTTCACACCGTCCACATTGCTAGTCGACAACAGCAATTCCGGCTGGAACAGAAAATCGCGCTGGTTTCCCGGCTCGCCGGGAAAGTAGAGCTGGGTCGTCAATACAGGCCGACCGGGCGCCTGAACCTTCACATGAAAGTGACGCGTGCGGCCGGGATAGACCCCGGGCACTATAGTCTCAAGACGATAGCTTCCGGCGCTGTCGGTGAACTGGTGGCCGCGCAGCCGGTAGCCGCTGTTGTCGTACTCGCCTTGGTCGTCGCACTGCCAGAAATCCAGAACGGCGCCGACGACCGGCTTGCAGCGTGTCGATAACACCAAGCCGCTGACGAAGATCCTGGTGCCCTGCAACCCCGCCGCGAGCAGAGACGTGCGCTGCGGCGAGCGTGGCTTAAAGAACGGTCCTTCCATTTGTCGCGGGGTCGATTCCTCGCCGTCCGAACAGGCTGGCGTGGCCGTCAGTTCCTGAGCCTCGGCCGCGTTCGCCCTCCACGTAGGCAAAGCGAGCGCGACGGGCAGCACACCCCAGCGGCGAAGAAACTTGCGGCGGTCGTCCGCGCGATCGTCGTGTCGCATCATTGTCTCCTCTACAGGATTAGGTCCAGTCCGTCTGCTTCAACCTCGTGCCGTGCTTGCAGAACTTGAGCATCGGAGCAACTCATCCGCGTCACTGGTAGCCACTATCGTACCGCACGCGAAGGACGCAAGCCGACGCGAACTCGCGAGCCCCAAGGTCCCGGCTTGCCAACGCGTGCCGCAGCAGCGAGACTGCGTCCTTTCGGACTTGGGAAAGATGCGCATGAGCACGCTCAGAATCATGGTTTCCCGGCATTCCGCGTTCTACAGCCCGTTGCTGGCGGCGATCACGGCTGGTTTTTTCAAGGACGAAGGCTTCGAGTCGACCTATGCTGTCGTGCCGATGGGCAGGACCGTGGCGCAGTACATCGCCTCCGGTGATATCGATGTCGCCCAGTCGGCGGTGTCGGCTAGTTGGACCGCGCTGGAGCAAGGCCGGCAACCGCCCTTGTTTCACTTCGCGCAGATCAATCAACGCGATGGATTTCTCATCGCTGCACGCGGGGCAAGTTCCGACTTTCAGTGGGGCAACCTGCTTTCCGGCAGGTTCATGTTCGTGCACGGAGGGCAACCCGAAGCGATGCTGGCGTACGCGATGCACTTGCGCGGCGTGGATCTGTCCAAAGCAAAAGGCTTGGATGGCGGCGGTACCGAGCAAATGTTGAGTGCCTTTCGCACCGGTCAGGGCGATTGGTTCCACGAGCAGGCCCCCTACCCGCAGCAGCTCGAGTATGAGGGCGTGGCACAGGTTGTAGCCTCGGTGGGTGAGGTGATCGGTCCCGTCGCCTTCAGCAGCGTGGGCGCCTCCGGCGACTGGCTAAAGCGTCCAGAAGCGAAGCGGTTTATGCGCGCATACCGGAAGGCGCGCGCGTGGGTGAACAGCGCAACGCCCGCCGAGATCGCGGCCGCCGAACAATCCATGTTCCCCGGCATCCATCGCACCGCGCTGACTCGCGCCATCGAGTATTACCAGCGGCTGGGCACCTGGGGCGGCGGTGTGTCCATCCCCTCGGAGCCGTACGAAACCGCGCTCGACGTATTCAGCCACTCCAAGCTCATCACGCGGCGCTACCCCTACGACCAGGTGGTGGTCGCGCCGCCCGACGCCTAGAAAAATACTCGCATGGTGGCGCCAGCGTACTGCGGTTGCGCCCAGCTCATTGCCGCGCGTGCGCCGCCAGCACCCGTGCCACGCAGCAGGTCAATCTCTTCGCGTAGGGAACGTGGAGGAACTCATTGGGGCCGTGTGCATTGGACTTGGGGCCGAGCACACCGGTGATCAGGAACTCCGCCTGAGGAAAGTGCTTACCGAGCATCGCCATGAACGGGATGGTGCCGCCCTCGCCCATCATCGCAACGGGACGGCCATAGTGAGCCTGGGACGCGCTGTTGAAAGCTGCGTGCAGCCACGCTGCGGTGGGCGGCGCGCTCCAACCAGACGCGCCTTGGTCGGGCGTGAACACGATTGTGGCTCCCTCCGGTGGGTCGGCCTCCAGAATCCGTTTGAGCTCGTCCGCAGCTTGTTCGCCGTCCACCAGCGGCGGAATGCGCAACGAGAGCTTCAGCGCGGTCTTTGGCCGCAGCACGTTGCCCGCGTCCCTGATCGCCGGCAATCCATCCGCGCCGATCACGGCGAGGAAGGGTCGCCAGGTACGGTTGAGCACGGCTTCGCCGGGGTCTCGCACCATCGGCCGGGTGCAGCCAGCGAACGGGAACTTGGTCCAGACCGTGTCGCCCAGAATCGCGCCCGCTTGCTGCGCCTGCTCGACGCGCTCCGCTGGGATGGAGCAGTGGAATTCCCCGGGTAGGATCCGGCCGGTACTCGAGTCTTCAATGCGGTCCAGCAGCAGCCGTGCCACGCGGAAGGAGGAAGGTACGACGCCGCTGGCATCGCCCGAGTGCACGCCCTCCGTCAGCACTTCGACGTTGAGTGTGCCGGCAGCGATTCCGCGCAGCGATGTGGTGACCCAGAGCTGGTCATAGTTGCCGCATCCCGAGTCGAGCCCGATCACCAGATCGACTTTGCCGACGCGCGGGCTCAACGCCTCGAGATACGCAGGCAAATCGTAGCTGCCGCTCTCCTCGCAGCATTCGATCATACCTACGCAGCGGGCATGCGCGACGCCTTGACCGTGCAGCGCCAAGATCGCGGTCAGGCATGCAAACACTGCGTAGCCGTCGTCGGCGCCACCGCGGCCGTACAGCCTGCCGTCTTCGAGTACCGGGGTCCACGGACCCATCCCATCCCGCCAGCCCACCATCTCCGGCTGCTTGTCCAGGTGGCCATAGAACAGCACGGTCCGGTCGCGGGCGCCGGGAATTTCGAAGAACAGAAGCGGCGTGCGCCCGGGGAGCCGCACAAGCTCGATCCGCATGTCCGGAATCGGCTGCGCGCGGCACCAAGCCTGCGCCAGCGTGACGGCAGCGTCGATGTGGCCGTTGCGCTCCCAGTGCGGATCGAAGTGAGGCGATTTGCACGGGATGCGGATGTACTCGATGAGCCGCGGGACGATCTCCTGGTCCCACTTGTTCGAGACGAAATCGGCGAGGGCATTGGAATTCATAGGCGCGTCTGTTTGCATATCGCTTCTCGGCTTGTCGCTCGATCAAACCTTCGGGCCCGTACGCGCAAGGCGCCAAAAGTGCATGGGCTGCTTGCAACGCAGCTACTACAGATCAAGCCGCTTGCAGCGTGAAACTCACTACGTCAAAGTCGTCGCCGCTTTCTACCACACGTCGTGGATTGATCGGATAGCTACGCTCGTGAATGCGCATGGCGTAAGCGTGACTCCAAGAGACGGAGTCGCGCGCCAAGACCAGCTTGACCTCGCCCCCACTCAGGCTGGTCTGCGCCTCGCCTGGGAGCAGGACGCCCGAGCGCGTTGGTCCTGCCTCTCCCATCGGCAAAGGGGACAGCTCGACCGCAACGCCACCGCGAGCGAAAACCTGTACCCCGACGGCGCGACGTCCCATCTCATCGGTGGACAGGCGACGGATCACCCCGACGCTCCAGGCCGCGGGCCAGGTCGGCTTGGCCGAGATCAGGGAGCCGATGGCGAGCCATTCGGGGTGACGCGGCGGCAGGACGGCGCCAAAACCTCCGCTGCTTTCGTTTTCCACTGTCCAGGCTTCAGTGAGCTCGTCTACTTCGACGCTACCCTGCTCCGCAGAGACCGCGTCCAGAACTTGGTCGAACCCATGTGCCACGTTGAGCGTAGACAGCACCCGCTGACGGAGCTGAGAGCGGGACGGCGGGTCCGGGCCCCAGTGGCGCGCGAGATGTTGCATCACTTCCAGCACCAGGCTCGCGGGAAAGTGCCCGACCAGGTTGAGCTCCGAGGGCACGCTACCGGTATCGATCGCACGCTGGATCAACCCCTGCACGATGACGGCTGCGTGGCCCGGGCCGAAGAAGCGTACCGTTCGCGATGGCGCGACTCCGTCGCCGATGCGGTAAGGGGGGCGCCCCGCATGCAGATCGACGGCGAAGTGGCAGCCGGCGGCGGGCCGCCGGTGCAGCAAAAAGTACTCCGCCACGGTCGCGATCACGCGGTCGGCTACTTCTTGGTTAGCCGTCAACAGGTTCTCGGAGCCGGAGACCGTTAGCACGAGCTCTCGCAGATATTCGCGCCGCACCGTCGATTCACCCGCCATGGCCGGGTAGACCTTGAAGCGCTCGCTCATGAAGCGCTCGCGCTCGGCATACGCGAACAACACGCCGAGTCGATTCCAGAATCCCGGCTCGACCGCAGCGTAGCGCAACAGAGTCCAGCGCAAGACAAGAGTGAGGGCGCGTATGGCTCGGGCCGTGATCGACGGCACCAGGGGCGCGACCACCGCGGCATTAGGCTCGCCCGCCTGGAACAGCTGCAGCGAGCTCTCGTAGCCCGCCGCCAGCTCGCGCGCCAGGTGCACTACCGCGTTCCAGATGCGATGTTCGCGGTAGGTCTGCTGGCGACCACCGGCGTCTAGATATTCGCGCGTCGCTTCGAGCCGCTGCTGCTGTACCAGTTCGTCCAGACGGTCGACCACCTGATACACGCGAAGCGGATCCGCCCTGATGCTCTGCCGGTAAGCTTCCAGCCAGAAGCCCGCCTCCTCCACCCGCCGCAAGGGATCGAGGGTGCCGTGGGAGAAGCCCAGGAGCTGGCTGTCGAGGGCTTGGTCGTTCATCGCAGCAGACCCATCGAGGGGGTGGGAGGAGGGCTCAGGCCGAGCCCGGCGTCATGATTCAGGCCTTCAGCGCAAGCTCCGTACCAGGTCCGCGAGTAGTGGCCTCACGGCTTCCATTGGGACGGGCTGCAGCGGACGTAGTTGGGAGCGTACGCCGTTTCCGCGCCGAGTTCCCGCGCCGCATGCCACGCCCAACGCGGGTCGTCCATCATGGCGCGCGCGATCGCCACCAGGTCCGCACGCCCCGTCGCGACAAGCTCTTCAGCCTGAGCGGCTCGAGTGACCATGCCGACTGCCATGACGGCGATCCCCGACTCCTTCTTCACCTTTTCCGCGAAAGGCACGTTATACCCTGGCGCAAATGGGATCTTCTGGCGTGGATCGACCTGGCCGGAGGTGACGTCCATGAAGTCGCAGCCCAGCGCCTTCAACTCGCGCGCGAGAATGACGGTCTCCTCCGGCGTCCAACCGCCTTCCACCCAGTCGGTCGCCGATACGCGCGCACCCAGTGGGCGGTCCGCGGGCCACACGGCTCGCACGGCCTCGAATACCTCGAGCGGAAAGCGGATCCGATTGCGTGTGCTTCCGCCGTACTCGTCGTCGCGCTGATTCGCCAGCGGCGACAAGAACTCGTGCAACAGATAGCCGTGGCCGGCGTGCAGCTCTACCAGATCGAAACCGATGCGTGCGGCACGCCGCGTCGCGTCTACGAACTGCTGCTTGACCTCTCTCAAACCCTCACGAGTCAGCGCAACCGGCGTGTGCCACCCTGGGGCGAACGGTAAAGCAGACGGGGCGACCGTCGTCCACGGGTTCTCGTCCGCGGCTAGCGGCTTGCTACCTTGCGACGGAGGATGTACAGAGCCCTTGCGGCCAGCGTGCGCGAGCTGAATGCCCAGTTTGGCGACACCGTAGCGACGGCAGAAGTCGACCGTGTCCTTAAGCGTCGACTCATTGTCATCGCTGTACATGCCGAGGCAGCGATGCGAGATGCGTCCCTCCGGCGAGACGTGGGTGGCCTCAGTCATGACCAGTCCAGCCGCGCCCATGGCGAACTGCCCGAGGTGCATGAGATGCCAGTCGTTGGCTGAGCCGTGGTCAGACATGTACTGGCACATGGACGACACCACGATGCGATTGGGCAACGTCAACCCCCGCATCTGGAACGGAGTGAACAGCGCGCTTGTCATTTGAGCGGTGTCGGCGCGCGTTACACCAAGGCTGCCACGTATGCGGTCTTCACGGTGGTGAAGAACTCCACCGCATAGCGACCCTGCTCGCGCGGACCGTAGCTGGAACCCTTACGGCCGCCGAAGGGCACGTGGTAGTCCACGCCCGCGGTGGGCAGATTGACCATCACCATGCCGGCCTGACTGTTGCGGCGGAAGTGCGCAGCGTGTTTGAGCGAGCTGGTCACGATGCCCGCCGAGAGCCCGAATGGCGTGTCGTTGGCGAGCTGCAACGCTTCGTCGTAGTCGTTTGCCGCCAGCACCGAGGCTACCGGGCCGAAGATCTCCTCGCGGTTGATGCGCATTGTGTTGCGCGTGTCGACGAACAGGGCGGGCTCGAGGTAGAAACCTTCCTTCTCGCGCTTCAAAAGCTTGCCGCCGTACGTAAGCTTGGCGCCCTCCTTCTTCCCCTCCTCGATGTAGAACAGGTCCTGGTTGAGCTGGTTCTTGTCCACCACCGGGCCGATCTGTGTGTCTGCCTTGAGCGCGTCGTCCACCACCAGGCTCTTGAGCCGCTCGGCCAGCGCCTCGACGAACTGGTTGTGTATTCCTTTCGTCACAATCAAGCGGGAAGACGCGGTGCAGCGCTGCCCAGTCGAGAAAAAGGCGCCGTTGACAGCGGATTCCACTGCGGTCTTGAGGTCGGCATCGTCCAGAACCACCAGCGGATTCTTGCCGCCCATCTCGAGCTGGAACTTGGCCATTCGCGACACGGCCTTCTGCGCGATCTTGCGGCCGGTATCCACCGACCCCGTGAAGCTGATGGCGTCCACGCGCGGATCGTTCACCAACGCCTCGCCCACTACGCTGCCGCGGCCCATCACCAGATTGAACGCCCCAGCGGGCAGACCAGCGCGCGCGATGATGTCTGCCATAGCCCAGGCCGAGCCGGGTACGAGGTCGGCTGGCTTGAACACCACGCAGTTGCCGTAGGCGAGTGCCGGAGCGACTTTCCAAGCGGGAATCGCCGCCGGGAAATTCCACGGCGAAATGATGCCTACAACGCCGAGGGGCTCGCGCGTAACCTCTACGTCGACGCCCTGTCGCACCGAAGGAACCAGCTCTCCGGTGCGGCGCAGGACCTCGCCAGCGAAGAACTTGAAGATGTTTCCCGCGCGCGCCACCTCGCCCACGCCCTCGGGCAGCGTCTTGCCTTCTTCGCGTGACAGCAGTTTTCCCAGCTCGTCTTTGCGCGCCAGGATTTCGTTGCCGATCTTGTCCAGCATATCGGCGCGTGCCTGCACGTTGAAGTTGCCCCATCCGGCCGCGGCAGCACGCGCAGCCGCGATCGCTTGCTCGGTCTGCGCCTGGTCCGCTTGCGCATACTCGCCCACGACGTCGCTCAAGTCGGAGGGATTGATGTTCTTGGACCATGTCGCCCCCGGCACCCATTGGCCGTTGACGTAGTTGGAATGCTGCTGCGCGCTCATGGCGTTTCCTTGTGGTTGAGAGGGGCGATGCTAGCCAAGCGTGGGAGCAGCGTCAAATACACGCGTCTCGAACACTCGCGGCGGGAACCGCGCACACGGCTAGCGTTTTGAGGCTGCAGGAACAAGCCGGTACTCCAAAGGCAGTGTGACAGAAAAGCCGTGACCCAGGCGACACTCGGCCGGCGCAGATGCGCCCAGAGGAAAGACGCGCTCGACGGTACGAACGGCGGCCTGATCCAGCAGCTCGCTCCCAGAGCTGCGCTCCACCCAACTGCCTTCGAACGTGCCCTGAAAATCGCAGCTCAACAGAAACCAGACCGTGCCTTGGGCGTTGGCGTTGCGTGCCGCCTCGGGGTAGTCGGCCGGCGTCAAGCGACTGCGCATGAGGCTCGCCAGCGCTGAAACACAAGCGCTCATCGGCTCGTCGTCTCGTGGCGTCTGCGCCTGTGCGCGCCATGGGAGGCCGAGCGCGAGCGCAGCCGCGGCAAGCGCGAGGGCCAGCCTTGCTTGCATGCGCTGCTCCAGGGTTGTAGCTCAAAATTTGCGAGCCGACTGCCTCGCTGTGTGGGTATGGTCAGAATACTACCCCCGAGCCGCGCTCGCGTTCTGACCGCAGCCAGGGTGCTTGGCCCTTCCGGGCTAGCGGCTATGGTGGGCCGGCGCGGCATGAGAGAATCACGGCTTTCCCCGAAAATCGTGTCTCTGATGCAGCCTCGCGCCTGTATTGCCCGCCCCGCCGTAAGGGCCCTACGCGCCTCCAAGATTCGCGAGGTCGCTAATGCCGGTATCGGGCGCCAGGACATTGCGGCCTTCTGGTTTGGTGAACCGGACGAAGTCACCCCGGGCTTCATCCGCCAGGCCGCGGTGGATGCGCTGAACGCTGGCGACACGTTCTACACGCATAACCTGGGGATTCCAGAACTCCGCCAAGCGATCGCCAACTATCTCACCCGCCTGCACCGGCCAACCGAGGTGGAAGAGGTTGCGATCACCAACTCTGGCATGTCGGCGCTGATGCTGACGGCACAAGCACTCATCGGGCACGGGGACCGCGTTGTCGCGGTGACCCCGCTGTGGCCGAACCTGGTGGAGATCCCCAAGATACTGGGCGCTGTGGTCGATACCGTCGCCTTGAGGTTCACGCCGCAAGGTTGGATGCTCGACCTCGACCGTCTGCTGCAAGCTCTCACGCCCGAGACCCGGGTAGTGTTGATCAATTCGCCTAACAATCCCACCGGATGGACGATCGATCGCGATAGCCGGCGTGTCATCCTGGAGCATTGTCGCCGGCATGGGATTTGGATCATCGCCGACGACGCCTACGAGCGTCTCTACTACAACGGTGCGGTGAACGGCGCGCCTGCGGTTGCACCTTCTTTCCTGGATATCGCCACAGCCGAAGATCGCGTGATCAGCACCAACACCTTCTCCAAGAGCTGGTTGATGACCGGATTTCGTCTGGGGTGGATCGTCGCGCCCAAGGAGCTTACACACGACCTGCCCAAGCTGATCGAGTACAACACCTCTTGCGCACCGCCTTTCGTACAACGAGCGGGCATAGCCGCAATCCAACGCGGCGAGCCAGTCATCGCACACACCACTGCGCGGCTGCGCAAGGCGCGGGACTATCTGATCGAACAGCTCAACGCGATCCCGGGAGTGCAGGCTGCCGCCCCAGACGGCGCGATGTATGCCTTCTTCCGCGTGGACGACGTCGATGACAGTCTCGCGCTGTGCAAGCGGCTGGTGGCAGAAGCCGCGCTCGGACTCGCGCCGGGCATCGCCTTTGGACCCGAGGGCGAGGGCTTCGTGCGCTGGTGTTTCGCTGCCAGCGAAGAGCGTCTGGCAGAGGGGATCCACCGCTTGCGTGGAGCTTTGGACGCGGGCGCGAAGCGTCGCTGATCCGACGCCCGAACAAACATGGACCACACACCCGCCACCAGTCCCACTCGCGTCGAGATCGCATCCTGGATCCTGGCGGGGCTCGTGCTGCT